>CAMDQH010000004.1 GCA_945905815.1 Bacteriovorax stolpii
CCTATTTTCTTAGATAGTGCTTCTTCATCAAGTTTAGAATGAGCATCTTCAAGAGCGGTATTCATGGCATTAGTTTGATCAAGCAGATTTCTTGTAAGATCAGAAAGCTGCTTAAGGATATCAAGCTCAACAGCACTTTCGGCCCCAACATCTTTATGTGTCTTCACACTTTGAGCAAGCATTGATTTGTAGTTGATTGCAGCAGGAAGAACCTGGGTAAGAACCATGTGACGAAGAGTTCTAAGTTCGATCTCGCGACACTTGATATAACGCTCAAGCATAACGTTGTGACGAGTGCTGATTTCAGATTCTCTGAACACACCTGTTTTAAGAAGAACGTTAGTTTTTTTAGAATCTTTTAGCACAGCGATTGCTTCTGGAGTTGTACGAAGATTTCCAAGACCGCGCTTAGCAGCTTCTTTAACCCATTCAGCAGAGTATCCATCACCATTGAAGACAACGGCCTGAGCATTTCCATACCACTTCAAGATGACAGTAACTAGCGCCTCATCTGAAGTTTTACCTTTTGCCATTTCCTCTTCAAGAATCTTGTTTGTTTCTTCGAAAATATCAACGATACAAGCATTCAAGATTGAAAGTGGGTAACCGATTGAAGCTGAAGATCCGCAAGCACGGAATTCAAACTTGTTTCCTGTGAAAGCAAATGGAGAGGTACGGTTACGGTCGGTGTTGTCTTTGAAAATATCAGCAAGCTGACGAGTTCCAAGATCAAGTGTCTGACGAGCAGCATGTACGTAATTCCCGCTAGAAACCATAGATTCTAAAATTTTAGTAAGCGTATCCCCAAGGAAAACTGACATAATCGAAGGTGGAGCTTCGTTCGCACCAAGACGGTGATCGTTTCCGTGTGAAGCAATACCCATACGTATAATGTCAGCGTGACGAAAAACAGCTTCAGTTACAGTTGCGACAACTGCCAAAAAACGGAAGTTTTCATGAGGATTGTGTCCTGGCTCAAGAAGATTGACGCCACTATCAGTCTGCATAGACCAGTTCAAATGTTTCCCCGAACCGTTTACGCCTGCGAATGGCTTCTCATGAAGAAGACAGACGAAATCGTGTTTAAGCGCAACTGTACGAAGAACAGTCATAACGATTTGGTTGTTATCAGCAGCAGTGTTTGAATCTTTAAAAATAGGGGCCATCTCAAATTGCCCTGGAGCAACTTCGTTGTGGCGAGTTTTAGCAGGAATACCCATTTTATAAAGTTCGATTTCGACTTCTTGCATATAGGCAAGAACGCGGTCTTCGATCAATCCAAAATAGTGATCTTCAAGCTGTTGGTTACGAGAAGTAAGTGAACCGAAAAGTGCACGGCCCGTCATGACTAAATCCTGACGACTGAAATAAAATGCTTTATCAATCAGGAAGTATTCTTGTTCAGCACCACAAGTTGTATACACTTTGCTCACATCTTTCATGCCAACCAGATCACAAAACTTCAACATTACTTCGTTGATTCTTAAATCAGAACGGAGAAGTGGAGTTTTAGTATCGAGAGCGTCACCATGATAAGAAACAAATGCTGTAGGAATAACTAAAGTTTTTCCGTTAGCAGAACCTTGAATAAAAATGGGAGAAGTTAAATCCCAAGTTGTATATCCACGTGCTTCAAAAGTTGCACGAGACCCACCGTTTGGAAATGAAGACGCATCCGACTCACCTTGCATCAGTTGTGTTGCAGATAAATGTTCTATTGGACGATCACCATCAAAACTTAAAAAAGCATCATGCTTTTCTGCAGTTGAACCAGTCAAAGGTTGAAACCAGTGACAAAAGTGAGTAGCACCTTTAGATATTGCCCAATCCATAACTGACTTTGCAAATTTAGCAGCAAGATCTTTTTGAATCGTACGTTTACCGTCGATCACTTGTTTAAGTGACTCTTTATCTTCAAGAGAAAGAGATTTTGAAAGATGATAATTGTAAACATTCTCACCGTAGTACTGACTGACGCGAAGATATTTTCCCTGATCATTTACGGGAACAGTACATTTTCTAGTTTTACGAGAAAAAGCTGAAAGCTTAGCTTGTTGTCTTAGGTCCTGGGCCATATGAATTTTCTCCTGAGATGGTTATCAAACAATTATAGGCAAAATATGAAATTTACCGAGCATTATTTTAGATATCTCTAGAGACGTGGAGCTTCAAGAGAAAGTGAGTCAACTATCGGGAGAATTGACTATTTCTCTCCCCCATCTTGATCAAAATTTAAAACTCTTCTCCGCCTTAATTCGGTCCGCCACAGTAATTTCTTTTAAGGTGCGCGGCGCTTTAACAGGAGTAACTTCAAGCTGTTCAAGTTTCCCAAGACGAGAAATAATAAACTCATATTGTCGATCAATTATAACCATGCTCCCAAATTTCTCTGCGTCCTCTTTCAAAAAGCGCAAACCATTTAGAAATGTAATTTCATCACCGGCATTTAGTCCACCGCGGTAACAGGGGCCATCCAATGTAACATTTTTTACCAGGCAGCGATCCCCGATAAAATCCCATTCCACACCAAGCCATGGTTGCTCAGATTCGTGCCACTTGAATTCAAGCCCCATTTTCTTAAAGGCAGTTTCAAAGTCGACATCCTGAGTCGTTTCTACCATGGTGGAAAATTTGTTCAGTATTTCTTCTCCACCAATGTTTTTAATAATTGAATAAATTCCCTCTTTGGTGATTCCGATTTCAGGTCTTAGTTTATAGTCATCCCAAAGTGCGGTCAGAAGGTCGTTAATCGACTTCTCTTTTTCAAGCAAAAGACTATGAAGCACTGTAAAAACCAACCCACCTTTTAAGTAATAACTTATTGAAGAATTTTTGGAGTTTTCATCTGGCCGGTAAAGCTTAACCCATGCATTAAATGAACTCTGTTCTAGCGAGTGATAATTTCTGCCGGGAGTTCCATAATAGACTTCCAAATTACCCTTCACCATTTCCAGATACTCTTCCAAGGTTGCGATACCAGCACGATAGACAAAAAGATCATCCATAAAGCTTGTAAGTCCCTCTGCTAACCACAGAAGAGTTGTGTAATTTTCATTTAAGTAATCAAATGGCCCTAATTCTTGGGGACGAATTCTTTTTACGTTCCAAAGATGAAAATATTCATGTCCTACGAGAGAAAGATAATTCAAATAGTCTTTGCGGTTTCCTAATTTCCTTCCATCAAACTGAAGTGCTGTTGACTTTAAATGCTCAAGTCCCCCGTAAAGTTTTGGAACAAAATGAGTCAGAAACAAATACTGATCATAGGGAAGTTCTTCATTAAAATGTTTGGCCACAGCTTCAACAACTTTCTTTACATCTTCTTTTAGGTTTTGTTTATGCGGATAAATTTCACCGTAGTATGCCAAGTGGTGAGGTTTACCTTTGTACTCAAATCCGTCTGTTTCATGGCAACCAACTTCGACTGGAGAATCGATCAATTCATCATAATTGGCAGCACTATAAAGGAATAGACTTCTATCTTTGGAAATATCGTTCAAAGTTGTACTCAGCTTGCTCCAAAGAGTAGGAAAACGAAATTCGATAGTCGGTGTATCTAAACTCTCCCCAATTATTCCCATGAGGTAACTAGGCCCATGCAAAAAAGCATGAGAAGCATCTACATGAGAAGTACGAACTGTAAGTTCTTTACAGTAGATCTCGTAGCTTACTTGTATTTCTTTAAGTTCTGATTTTAGTGATGATTTTTTCCAATCTATTTCCCAAATGCCTTTTGCCTGTTGTTCATGAAATAATACTTCCCCGTTACTCTGAGAAGCTTCAAACCAACGTACATTTCGAGCATACTCCCTCATCAAATATGATCCGGGACTCCAAGAAGGAAGAAAGATCTTAAGGATATTGGCCCCTTTAGGACGTGTGAATTTGAGCGTGACTTTGACGTGATGCTGCTCTGGTCTGCTAATTTCGACAATATAGTGGGTCTTCATAGATAATTACCTCAATTTCTAACAGAATAAGGTCACGGGCAACTAAAGACAATATTCAAAAGCTTTGCTAGGATGCCTTCATGGAAAAAACTCTTTTGGCCTCAGATATTAAGTTATTCATATCCGATAGCGCTGTCCGGCAGATTCAATTAATGCAGGATAATGACTACACTTTGGATGGTCTGTTATTCCGGATTAAAATTGGCGGGAAAGGTTGTGGTGGTTTCACTTACGACACCGGCTTTTCTGAACTTGATCCGGCCGATTTAGTCATTGAAACAAATTATCCATTAATTAAATTTAATCTGAAAGTTCTCATCGACCCATTCACCGCTTATTATACCCAAGATTCTACTCTGGATTACCTTCTTGACCCGGCCAATAACGAAGAAGGATTCGTTGTAACGAATGCCGCAGATGGACAGCACGCAGGAAAATTCTTCAAAGACGAATCCAAGCTCCCGCCTTGGGCCAGTAAATGAAGGATATCTCAATCGACTACCGTTACTTTAAAGCTTTCATGGTCACTTCCCGCTTCCTCAATTTCTCTAAAGCCGCTCAAGAATTAAATATTGCTCAATCAGCAGTCAGTCGTCAGATCAAACTGCTTGAAGAATCCGTGGATCAGCAACTGATTATTCGTTCATCAAAGAAAGTCCTCCTGACTGAAAAGGGCCAAACGCTTCTTTTGGAACTGAATCAATTTGAAGAAAAACTTCAAAATGTTTTTTTTGGTCACATGAACAAGACTATTAGAGTTGGGATTCTTCATGGTCTTCTTGAAACTTGGTTCAATGAAGTGATGGTTGATTACACCAAAAACAATTTGCATCAGCTCAATGTCGAAGTGAATAGTCACGAAAACCTAAAAGATAAACTTCATAATGGGAAATATGACATCATTTTTACGACTGAAAATATTCAAAGTGAGCTGGTTAGTTCTTTGAAGCTTTTTGATGAGAAAATGGTTTTAGTTAGTAAAAATGAAATCAATCCCAAAGAAGCTTCTGATTACACTTGGATTGTTTATTCCGAGCAGGATCACTTATTTAATCTGTTTAAAAAACGTTCACAAAAAATTGTGATTGTTAATTCGATTACAACCATCCAAAAGTTAGTCAACAAGGGTGTGGGAATCGCAATTGTTCCCGATCATACTTTAGACAATAACAGTAATTTAAAAGTCTATGAATTGAAGGGTCTTCCCAAGCAGCATATTCATCTTTCTAGTCTGAACTTTAAAACGATGCCAGAGCATATTAAGAGTTTGGTGGAGATGATTAAGAAGAAGTAATTCTCCTCTTTTTAGAACTGACAGGAAATCTTCCCCGATAAAATCTTTCCATCCTCACAGACAGTCACTTCAACAAAATCTTTAGTCATGAGTCCCTGAAGGGAATAAAGTTTCTCAATGACCTGACCTTGCTTAAACCCAGATTTAACCTTGAAAGGCCAGCGTACTTTTACTCCAAGTGCTTCAACGCCAGCATCAATACCAAAATGAACGCCATCTTCATTTTGAGAAGTAAGTCCACCTTGTGAATATTCAGTCCAGCGACGTTGAATAATTTTTTTGCTATTTTGTTTGGAGTAAAGCATGACCATTGCACCTAATGCCTGTGAATTCGATTTGGTCCCTCGCAAATGAACTTTTATAGATTTTCTACCTGGCACTTTACTTTGGTTTTCAAAAACAAATAAGCGAGGAGGAATATCCGAATGTCTAATATTGTTTTGTGACGTAATTAAATCTGGAAGGCCATCGTGATTAATGTCCATAGTGATGGTACCGGTAGGATTAACTATATCAATTCCAAGCTGACCACCCACGTTTACAAAGGCTCGCGATTCATCCTGCTCAAACATCACGAGCCTAGAATACGGTGGGAATCCAGAATTATCTACAAGCAGATCAATTCTTCCATCTAGGTTGTAGTCAGTCCAAACCCCTCTTTTATCACCTTGGTTCCATGATTCGCTAGTGGCATCACTTAGATATTCCGTACGAATAAAATATGGAGGATAAGTTTCTTTTGAACCAGTTAAAATGCTGGATTTATCAACAGATTCATTATCATAAGCATGAGAAAGTGAGCCTATGAAAAGATCCATGATACCGTCATCATTATAATCGGTACAAGCGCTGAAAAAGTTTCGGCCACCGCCGGTAGGAATGAGACTCCCATCCGGATCAGATCCATAATTAGTTACTGGACCAAGGTCGTCAAAATATCTCTCACCGGTTTGTGGTTCACTCAAATTCATCCAAAGCTTATTTTTATGCCCTGAGGAAGAAGCTGTCATAATATCCGGATACCCATTCTGATCAATGTCACAACTTGATGATCCATAAGTTGGCATAGCATTGGGAGGATATATTTGATTGGAAGATTTTTTTGCCTCGTCTTTAAGAAGAATCGTAACCTCTTCAAATTTCCCATTCCTATTTTTTAGCAAGCGATCAGAGACTGGAAAGTACTGTCCCTTCTTACTTTCATACCAATTTCCAATAAAGATATCTAACCAACCATCAATGTCATAATCCACAAGAGTAATTGAACTTGTGGGTTCTGGATTGAATTTAATGAAACTTAGATCTTCAGCAAAAGTGAGCAAGCCATTTTTTATGCTGCCAAGATAGAGTTTTACTGGAATTTGACTCACTTCACTGCGCTGATTAAGGACACCTGCAATAAGATCAATAACATTATCGTTATTCACATCATTCATAAGCATAAATGAAGCTTTAAAATCAAAAGGCAATGGATCATGCTTCCAGGGAATATATTTTTTTGTAGTTGAATCAAATATAAAAAACTTCGGTCGAGAATAATAGGTCGGAAGTAGTACTAAATCTGTTTTACCATCTAGATTCAAATCTACGGCATTAAAAGTCACAGCAAAAAGATTAGATAGACCATACTCTTTAGTCTTATCTACAAAAACGCCACCTTCTTTAAGAGTTGGGCCATAGTTAATGATCTGAATTTTTTTAGAAAGTGACTCTAACTCTTCAGCTAGTTTAATGGACTCTTCATCGACACTCTTTTTGGGAACCGATGAGCAACCTAAAATAAAAAAAAGTAGCCCCCCCAGCAGGGAGGGCAGTAATTTAAAAATCAATTATATCAAAACCGAATCCATCCCTGTCTGCGACGTGCTTCGATATTTTAGGAATTAATTTGTCATAGCTTGAATTCAAGCGCTTGTAGTTTTTAGTAAAAGTTTGACGGCTGTCTCGACAAATAAGTTCTGTTAAAAGACTAACATAGTCCTTATCTGATTCAGACACGTCAGTTCGGTTTAGAATAGCAGTTGTTCGCGAAAGCACACAAAGCTGAACATAAAGTTCAATCGACATGTTTGCAATTCTCATTTGAGGTAGTTCATTTCCGATGATGTTTTTGCCATATTTCATGATGGTGTTTTCAACAGCAATCGCAAAGCTACTTAATGATGAGATAAAATGAGCACCATGGGTTTCAAGGCTTGGATGAAGCTTAGTCAAAGTCTTCGTTCCGAATTTTTTGTTCAAACGGTTTTTTGCGAAATCAGCTAATATACCAACTGACTTGATAGGGTCTTGAATCGCCTTAGAAACGTCAGCAATTTTCCCAAGTTCTTTTAATGAATCTGAAGGTCCTTTGATTCCTGACAAGGCAGTAAAAATTCGAAGAATTTCATTTGTACCTTCAAAGATCAAATTAATACGACAGTCTCGCATAATTCGCTCGTAAGGATATTCCTTCATATACGCATTTCCGGCCGCAATTTGCGTCGCCATATCAATGGTGTGCCAAAGTTTTTCTGAGCAGTATATTTTACAAATGGCAGACTCATGAGAAAATTCACTCATCCCCTGTGTAATCTTACCTGTTGTCATGTACACAATACTTTCAGACGCATAGGTATTAGCTGCCATAGTAGTCAGCTTCTCTTGGATTAGTCCAAAATTAGAAATATAGTCACCAAATTGTTTTCTCGTTTTTGCCTGGGCCGTGGCAAGTTTAAGAATTGCTTTCATCCCGCCAACTGAACCAGACCCTAGAGAAAGTCTGCCGGTATTTAGTACGTTCATAGCAATCTTAAAACCTTGCCCAGGTTCTCCAATTACGTTTGCAGCAGGAACAGTCACTTTATCAAAGTAGACAGCTCGTGTTTCAGAAGCACGAATTCCCATTTTGTCTTCTTTCTCACCGAAAGAAACACCTTCGCGTTCTTTTTCAACAATAAAACAGCTGATTTTTTCAACTTTTTTTCCATCTATTTCATGATCTGTTTTAGCAAATACGGAGTAAAATCCAGCAAGGCCGGCGTTTGTAATCCATAGCTTCTGGCCTGTGATTGTATAGGTTCCGTCGGCATTTTTTATCGCTTTCGTTTTAATTGAATAAGCATCAGAGCCTGACCCCGGTTCAGTTAAACAAAATGAAGCCCAGCATTCGCCCGAAGCAAGCTTGGGAAGCCATTTTTTCTTTTGCTCTTCGTTGCCGTCATTAATTAATGCTTTGAAGCCAATAGATTGATGGGCGCCCAGGGTAGTGGCCACAGATCCATCGATCCCTGCGATTTCAGAAAAAACTCGAGCATAGAGTGTTGTATCCAGACCTAGGCCACCGAAGTCTTCACTGACACCGAGTCCACATAAACCAAGGGAGGCCAGGCCATCCAGCACTTCTTTGGGGATTTTTGCCTCTCGATCCATTTTTGCGGAGTCGAGATTTGCTTGAGCGTACTTGTCAACTGCATCAATCATCGCCTTCGCCGTTTCTATTTGACCTTCGTTAAGGTGAGGAAATGGAAAAACTTCTTCCTCTGTAACTTCGCCGTAAAATAAATGTTTAACAATTGAAGGGATTTCTTTGTCAGATTGGTGAGCCATATATGCCTCTTGTAAGATGAAAATTAATCATCATCATTATAAAGTTGTACTGGAATCAAAGTACAGAAAAAGTCGTAAATACAAAGTTCAATACAAAGCACACAATAGCCGACTATACTGCTCTAGCTTAATTCCCATCAAGTATACTTGCACATCACATTAAATTTTATGACAATAAATTAATGATAAATAAAATCAAAGACTTCCTTAAAAATAAGCTTCGCAAAAAGACTTCACAGGACCTATATGGTCAAGAAGAAATTTTGGATCATTTTAAAGATGAAGATAAGACAAATCCAGGATTTCAACTTGAAGTTAAACGATCTCAATTAGATGCTACAGGTGAAATTTATATCCTAACCGAAGATCTTGCGAGTTCAAGCAAAGCACCTTTCTCCGGCAAACCAACTTTAAAAGATAAAATCAATAATTCATTTTCTTTTTTTATTGAAAAGATCAAAGGCCGCAAAGGAATTTTATTTCAAAATCTCATTTCAAAAAGTAATGGTAGCCCCCTTCTTTCCCCTAGCTTAAGCCGATCAATAGAAAAATTTCTTTCGCGTTCATCGCGTGAACCAATACATCAAGCCGCCTTAGTCGTATTAGTTTGCGCCATAACTTATACTTTAGGTAAAACAACAGCGATTGTATTAAAAGGCAGTCCACATTTGGATTCATCCAAAGATTACACTGTATCAATTCCTATTGATGACTCCTTTAATCCAGCAACACTGAATCAGGTTAAAAGCATTAATGTTTTCCGAACGAACACCGGTTTGATTCCTAAAAAAGGTCTGGCGGATAAAAAATGTGAAGAGGCCCAACAGTCAAGCAATCTTCCTATCAAGCTTGTTAATACGATCGTTCTTCAAGACTCCATTAAATCTATTGCTTCTGTGCAAGTTAGAGGTGACCGAGATCTTCAGGAAGTTCGTATTGGGGACCAGATATCAAACATAGCTCAAATCGCTAAAATTACGCGTTTGGAAATTCTCGTTAAGAATCTTGAAACTGGTATGTGTGAATCAATTATTTCTGACACAAAATCTAAAGATGGTAGTTCTCCTATATCGATCATGAGCCCTTCACAAAGTAGAGAATATAAGGCCAATAAAAAGATTTCAGGAATTGATAATGTAGGAAACAAATTTACTATTTCCAAAACATTGTTGGATGACAAATTAAAAGATATAGCTGCAGTCTTGACTCAGGCCAAAGCAATACAAATACAAAACCCAGATGGAAGTCTTGCTTTTAAAATGACCGAGCTAGACCCCACAGGAATCTTTCCTTATCTGGGCATTCAGGATGGAGACATCATTACTTCAATTAATGGTAAACCTATCTATAACATGAATGAAGTGATGCTGCTATTTGGACGAATTAAAGGATTAGATAATTTGGCACTTGGAATAAAACGGGATGGTACCGACTCTAATCAAGAGTATTCCATAAAGAAATAAGGAACGGTTATGCAGACAAGAAGTCAGAAAAAACGTTTCATTGTCCCTGTGCTCTTTGTAGCACTCGTGATTGCTCAGCAATCAGCGTACGGGCAATTTAACAAATACCGCTCCCAAACCAGATTCAACCCTGACAAAAAAGAAAGCGTTGAATCCTCTACTCCTGACGTTGACACCATGTCTGCTGAAGATGCGGCCGCAGCTCTTAAGGCAGTTGAAAAACTTGAACAAGATGCAGAGGCTGCTGATTCAGGCGATTCAGAAGAATCCGATAATGAATCGGCCTTCAAAGGTGATTCTGATGATGATGCCAACGAAGAAACTTTCGGTAGCCGTCCAAGTCCACAACAAAATGCAACTCCTGCTAAATCCAGTAAATATGTGAATCTCAACCCGGAAACTGCTTTTGGTCCTGAGATTGTCGACAGCTTTGATTTTCCGGATACAGACATCATGGAAATCACTCGTCATATGCAAAAGCTGACTGGAATCAACTTGATTCTTGATAAAGATGTGAAAGGAAAAGTTTCTATTATTGCTCCCACTCCTATTACAGTTGGAGACGCATGGAAGGCCTATCTCGCAGCTTTAAATATGGCGGGATATTCTCTGATTAAGACTGGTGCTTTCTATAAAGTCATCAACGCCAGAGATATTCGCTATACTCCGACTAAAATTTATACTGGGAACTACACACCAGACACTGAAAACTATCTCATGAGAGTTATTTCACTTAAGCATGTTTCTGCAGCAGAAATCGCCAGAAACTTCAGACCTTTCATGAGTCGTTATGGACGCTTAATTGATATCAAACAAACCAATACAATCATCATCGCTGACACTGGATCAAATATTAACCGCTTGGCAAAAATGGTTAAGTTCTTAGATGTATCAGGGCATGAAGAAGCTCTTCAAATTGTTAAAGTAAAAAACTCTTCAGCTCAAGAGATTGCAAAGCTTCTGGATAATATTCTTAAAGGCGGTAGCGGCGCTGCTGCTGGCCGACCTGGCTCTGCTACTCCACGTTTTGCTGGTGCGAGCGGAGGTGAAACATCTCAAAGTTCAATTTCAAGAATTATTGCTGAACCAAGAACCAACTCTATTATTGCGATGGCCAATGGTGACGGTGCTAAACAGTTGCGTGACCTAATTCAAAAGCTTGATGTAAAACTCGTTTCTTCAAGTTCCAACCGCGTTCACGTTTACTATTTAAACTACGGCGATTCGGAAGAACTTTCTAAGACACTTTCAAGCATTGTTACTGGTGCGGTCGCAAAAGATGGTGCAGCAGGTGCAAGTCGTTTCTCATCGTTTGCAGGACCTTCAGATAATCCAATTTTTTCGGCAGAAGTAAAAATCACTTCTGATAAAAATAATAATGCCCTGGTCGTAACGGCTTCACCTACAGACTGGTTAACCCTTAAAGACGTAATTGGAAGACTTGATATTCCTCGTGATCAAGTTTACGTTGAGGGCATGATCCTAGAAGCAAACGTAGAGAAGAATAAAAGTTTTGGTGTTGAATTCCTTGCAGCTTATGGCTCAGGAAACGCACAACGTGCCGGCTTTACGTCAACAGATACCGACCTCTTGAAACTTTTAGCAACTGGTATACCTACTTCCGTCGGTGGCTTAGTTGGTGGCTTCGGTGTTGGTCCAACCACAACAGTAACACCTCCAGGTGGAACTCCACAGACAGTGAATGCAGTGAATGCCTTGATAACAGCGATTGCCTCTCACGGAAGTACGAACGTTCTGGCAACTCCTCAAATCTTGGTTTTAGATAATACTGAAGCCACGTTTGAGGTCGGTGACACTGTTCCTATAACGAACTCTACTGTTGGAACTGGTGGAGTACAGGCATTCTCTACAGTCGATCAGGAAGCAAAACTTTCACTTAAAATTACTCCTCAGATTAATAAAGTTACTCGTTTTGTGAAACTGAAGATTAACCAAAAAATTGATGACTTTAAATCTGATCCAAATCCGGTAGCAGGCAAAGGTTTACCCAAAGCAACACGGACGGCCATAACAGAAGTCATGGTGCGGGATAGAGACACCATTGCAATGGGTGGACTATTAAGAGAAGTTGAACGTGTTCAAAATTCGAAAGTACCTTTACTTGGCGATATCCCTGTTTTGGGTTGGTTATTCAAGTCAAGAAGTAAGACCACAACAAAAGTGAATCTTTTGTTTTTCATAACTCCAAAGATCCTTGCTCCTTACGCTAAAACTGCTTCAGAAAATACGAAACAAGTTCTTGCTCGCCGTGAAAAAGGCATGAAAGACATGTTCGAAGATGATGAAATTGATCCAAATGCTAAAGGTACACAAGTTTTGAACAGCAAACTTGATCGTCAAATCGAAGGTCCTCTGTATGATATGAGCGATGCTGATCATTATAAGAACTTAAATAATGAAGGCGTAGGTCAGGATGAAAATGCGATAGAAGATGAAGAAGAAATGGAAACTCCGAATTATCAAGAGATACGGAATAAGTTGAATAAATGAAGATGACAGACGAACTTTCAGAAAGTATTGAGATATCAAAGAGCAAGATTGGAGAGCTGCTAGTTAAGCACTCCGCACTCACTCGTCAACAACTGGATGAAGCACTCGAGATTCAAAGACTTGAGGGTGGTTTAATAGGTGAAGTGCTTATCCGTAAAAATTATATTCATCCCCATGACTTAATCAAAGTCGTTTGTCTTCAAGTTGGGATCCCTTACCAGCTTGACATAAAAGTAGATGAAATTGATGCCAATCTAGTGAAAGATCTTTCTATTAACTACGCCAAACTCCATGAAGTGCTGCCAAGTCTTGAAACTGATTTTACAGTCACTATTTTCATGAGTAAACCCTTTAACTATAACGTGATTAATGATTTGCACATGATTTTCAGAAAAGAAATCAAGATCATTTGTACCACTCCCCTTCGTATTCAAGATGCAATTAACCGCGTATATGAAAAGGCCAATCGAAATATCGTGGACTCTATTGAAGATGAATCTTTCGATGAAAATATTGACCTGGATGGACCCATTGATATTTTGGATGCGACTGCTGATGAAGCGCCAGTTATTCGTTTTGTGAATTCGGTGATGTTTCGTGCAGTAAAAGAACGTGCCTCAGATATTCATATTGAACCTTATGATCGTGAAACCGTTTATCGTTTTCGTATTAACGGAGTTATGACAGAGATTTTGCGTCAGCCGAAGAAAACTCACGCTGCCGTTTCTTCCCGTATTAAAGTTATGGCGAAGTTGGATATTGCTGAAAAGCGTCTTCCGCAAGATGGCCGTATTAAAATTAAAATTGCCGGTAAAGACATTGATATCCGTCTTTCGACTATTCCTATTCAGGCCGGTGAACGTATCGTTATGCGTATTCTCGAAAAGAATAACTCCGTGCTACGTCTGGAATCATTAGGTTTCAGAGGTAAGGTTCTCGAGGGACTACAGGAACTCGGCTCACGAAAGCATGGTGTTTTATACGTAACTGGTCCAACAGGGCATGGTAAAACAACAACTCTTATGGCCATCTTAGATCGGATCAACTCTCCAGATAAAATGATTATTACTGTGGAAGATCCTGTGGAGTATGAAGTTCCTGGGATTTCACAAATTCAAGTGAACCATAAAATTGACCTATCATTCGCAGTTGCCCTCCGTTCAATTCTTCGTCAGAACCCGGATGTGGTGATGGTAGGAGAAACTCGAGATAAGGAAACTGCTGAGATTGCAATTAACGCTTCATTAACTGGTCACTTTGTTTTATCGACGTTGCATACAAATGACTCTGCTTCCGCACCTACGCGATTAATCGATATGGGAGTTCAACCATTTTTAATCTCATCATCACTTGTAGGAATTCTTGCTCAGAGACTGGTAAGGACGCTTTGTAATTCCTGCAAGCTTAAGACCAACCTCAGTGACTTTGAAAAAGTTGTTTTAGATATTGAAGAACTTCCTG
Source organism: Bacteriovorax stolpii (assembly GCA_945905815.1). Classification (GTDB taxonomy): domain Bacteria; phylum Bdellovibrionota; class Bacteriovoracia; order Bacteriovoracales; family Bacteriovoracaceae; genus Peredibacter. The sequence continues at coordinate 14,268 of CAMDQH010000004.1, forward strand.
ACACAGCAACCGTCTTTAAACCAGTCGGATGTCCAAAATGTCATGGTACTGGCTATACGGGCCGAACAGTTGTATCTGAACTTTTATTAATTAATGATGAAATCCGAGCTCTCATTATTCAAAAAGTAGATTCTGCGACCATAAAAAAAGCCGCAGTCCGAGCAGGGATGAGAACTCTTCGAGGAGATGCACTAGATAAAATCTTTGAGGGTATCACCTCGGTCGATGAGATCCTACGTGCCGTAAATGCTGAGGAGACTCAATAATTTATGCCTATATTTTCTTACAAAGGAATGGATCGCTCCGGAAAGGAGATCAAGAATTCCATCAACATTGATAGTATGGTTTCGGCCAAGGCCAAAATTAAATCCTTGGGGATCATGCTCATTGATATCAAAGAGCAAAAAGCCCAAGGCACTGGCAGCGGCGGCAGTTTTTTAAGAATGGGTGGAAGTGTCGGTGTTGACGACCTTGCCATGATGACAAGACAACTTGCGACTTTAATCAAAGCAAAAATCCAAATTGTTGAAGCTCTCGCTGCTCTCGTTGATCAAGTAGAGAATTTGACTCTTAGGCTTGTTCTTGCGGATCTTCGTCAAAAAGTAAATGAAGGGGCAAGTTTGGCCAAGGCTTTGGCAGATCACCCCAAAGTTTTTAACTCCGTATACATAAACATGGTTGAGGCCGGTGAAGCTTCGGGAAATCTTGAAATCGTTTTACTTCGTCTGGCGGATTTCGCAGAAGCTCAAGTGAAGCTTAGAAATAAAATTAAAGGTGCCATGACATATCCGGTGATCATGGGGATTTTTGGTTTTGGGATGATGAACGTTATTTTTATTTTTGTTATTCCCAAAATGGCGAAAATTTTTACAAGTTCTAGAAAAGAACTCCCCCTTATAACTAAAATCTGTATTGGAATCTCTGAGTTTTTACAAAACTATTGGTGGCTAGTAATTGCATCCATTATTGGAAGTTATTTTCTTTTTACTAAATATATTGCCACCCAGCGTGGTCAGTCTCAGTGGCACGCATTACAACTTAGACTCCCTGTTCTTGGCATGTTGGTCAAAATGATTAATGTCAGTCGCTTTTGCTCAACATTGGCGACTTTACTAAATTCCGGCGTACCTATTTTGACCGCTCTTAGTATTGTGAAAAACCTTATTCCTAACGTACATATGAAAGATGCAGTCGAAAAGGCACGAATAAGCGTCTCTGAAGGGGCCACTCTGACTGCTCCGCTAGTCCAGTGTGGACATTTTCCTCCACTTGTAACGCATATGATCCGACTTGGCGAAAGATCAGGGGAATTAGAACCAATGTTAAAAATCATTTCAGAAAACTATGAGGATCAAGTAGAATCTAAAATCGGCGGACTTACTTCTATTCTAGAACCAATTATGATGATCGGTCTTGGAGCAGCAGTAGGATTTATCGTATTTGCCGTTGTTATCCCAATGATGGACTTGAACAAGATTAATTAAAGAGGAGCTTCTATGCTTAACGATATTAAAAAAATAATTAAAAATAACAATGGCATGAGTTTAATCGAGATTTTAATTGCCCTTACACTCATGGGTATTGCTGGTACTTTTGTTGCTGGTAAAGTTTATGAAAACCTTCAAGAGGGCCAAGTGAGTGCCACTAAAATTCAGATAAGGGCCTTGGCCGATCGTCTGACTGAATTTCGTCGTGACTGTAATTTTCTTCCAGCTACTGATCAGGGTCTTGATGCTTTGATTGAGAAACCTACTGGTGGCCGTGAATGTAAACGCTACGCTCCTGGTGGATATATTAAAGACGGTAAGATTCCAATGGATCCATGGGATGGCGAGTACATTTATGAATCTGACGGCAAAACCTACGTCATCAAGTCATTAGGTGCCGATAACGCCGAGGGTGGCGAAGGCGCTGATGCCGATCTCAGTTCAAAAGATAAATAACCAGCGAGGGTTCTCATTAATTGAGATCCTCGTGGCACTTTTGCTCACAAGCCTTATCGTTATTTCTTTTCCTTCAAGTGACACCACTGAGAAGCATAGGAATTTAAAATCCGCTGTCGCAGATATTGACCGCGCCATCGGATTTGCCTCTAATGAATCAGTCCTTCGAAATACTGTTGTTAGACTGCGTATTTCATTTGATAAAGAGCCTATCGAGTATAATGTTGAGTATGGACCTCCTGGGAATATGCCCCTACCCGACATGCCGGCAAAAAATTATAAAAGCTTATCGGAAGAGAAGGCCGACGCCGAAAAAATTTCTAATCTAGATAAGCAGTTCACTAAAGTCGTGGAATTCGAGGAAATCAGACATGAACTATCTGAGGATGTTCAGATACTCGGAGTAGCGACCTCTTTTCAGAAGAAAATCATCACTGAAAAAGAGGCCAGTATTTATTTTTATTCAACTGGTGAAAAGGATGCTGCCTTAATCTTTTTTGCTACTGACGACGAAGTCGCCTACATAGAGGTTCAACCATTTTTGTCTGAAACTCGCACAGTTTTTGAGATCTTAAACCCTGAAAGCATTGCTAAGAAGCAAGATATACTTCAAACTAAGATGGACGAGGTATATAAAGAGTGGATAAGTCACTAAAGTTTAATAATCAAACAGGCTTTTCTCTCATCGAAGTGTTAATTGCGATAACTCTTTTCGCTTTTTTTGTTACGGCCTTTCTTACTGCCCAGGGATACAACGTTTCAGATTCTGCATTATCTGAAGAGCAGCTCATGCTTCAACAGTTATGTGAAAGAAAGATAAATGAACTTTATCTTGATCCTCCTAAATTTCAGAATATGGCCATGGGCCTAAAAGAAACAAAAACCTTTGAAGAGAATGATCTTAAAGGTTTTGAGTACACGTTAGAAATTAAAAAATTAACTATTCCAGACTTCGCTCAACTTTTTGGACAGAAAGGTGGCGTAAGTGAAGAAGGAAAGGATGCTTATGAAGGCGATTACTTAAATGACAGCAATGCGAGTAAAAGAAATTCAGGTATGGAGAAGATGGTTTTCGAAGAACTAAAAAAGAATATTGAAAAAATTGTTTGGCAAGCGCGAGTTACAGTAACAAACAAAGAAACAAAATACAGTTATTCACTAGCAACATGGCTTACAAATTATAATGAAAAGATTCAACTTAACATCGGTTTTTAATAACCGAGGTTTTACATTAATTGAAATCCTTATTGCCATAACCATCCTGGCATTTATGACTATGGGAGTGGTTTCTATTACCCAAAATGCCGCTGATACCATGGAACGCACGACCGTTTTAAATAAAAACAATCTTCAGATTGAAACGGCCCTGAGCCGTTTCGAATGGGACTTTACCCAGATCTATTCGCCACTATATTTTTCATCTCTTATGAATTTAGCCGGAAATGCAAATGATGCTGACTCTGATGGGCGAGACGACAATACTGGAAAACAAATTACCCAGGCAACACCGCCCAGTCCGGCACTGCAAGAATATTATCAGCGCCTGATTCAGCGCTTTGACCAAAATCAACATTTCAAAGCAGTAAGCCGGGAAGGTCTCCCCGTCCCAGTTTTTTATTCGCCAGATAAAACTATTTTTGAATTTTTCACTTCATCAAATCGCCGAAAAATGGAAAATACCAAGCAGTCTCACTTTGGCTGGGTCCGCTATTCGCTTGGTGATGCCATCAAGCGCAGTAAAGATGAGGAAGATGACAAAAGTGAATTGATACCACCAGGCCTGAGAACCCTAGTACGTTATTACAATGCTGATGATCCATACGACGATAAAAGGATTGACCCAGAAGACGCCGAACACGTAAAGGCAGCAGTCTTGCTAGAAAATGTTGAGAGCTTAGAATTCCAATTTTGGAATATGACATCAAGAAAATGGGAAACGAATCTTAAGTCTGCACCAGGTGCTGAAAATACCATCAGAGGTATTAGAATCCTCATCACATGGTACGACTCCACTGGGTACAAACGTTCGGTTTCAAGAATTTATCGTAATCATTGGCCGATGGAAGTACCTCAGGACAATGTGGTAGCAGCTCCACCTACTACCGCGGGAGCTGGTGGAACAACCGGTGGCACAGCAGGAGCTGGTGGCGACGAAGTTGAGGATGATGAAGGTAATAATACGAATGCCGGAGGATCAAATTGAAGAATGACATAAAAGTTATCCTCAATAATCAACGAGGCGTGGCCCTCATGATGATCATGACTGCCATCATCCTTCTCATGGCAATTTACGGTGAATTTACTTTCGAGAGCAAAATTTCGCGCATTAAGGCGACCAATGTAATGGATAGATCACAGGCCAAGCTCTTAGCAGAATCGGGTCTACAAATGGCCATGACACGACTAAAACTTTATAAAGAAGCGTTCAATAAACTAGAAAGCAATTCTGCCGCTAAGGCCCAGGTTCCACCACAACTCTTAAATCAATTATGGGAAGTACCGTTTATTTTCCCTATCCCTGTTGGAGCAAACGCTACGGTTGCAGTTAAAGACACAGTAAAAAAGTTTACTGAAGATTCCCTTCTAGATGGGTCAATACGAGTCACAGTTACAAATATTTCAAACCGCATGAATCTTAATCTGTTGCGATTTGATACTTCTAAAAAAGTGACCGAGGATCCCAATAACCCTGACACTAATGATGGAATTGTGGATGCCAGCCCTAATGCGATCGTTAGCAACGTATCCGTTGATCAATCTTTGTATTTTATGATGAAGCGTTTAGTAGATGAAAAAAAAGAAAAAGACGAAGCGTTCGATGATCGCTATGGAAATATTAATTATCAACAACTCATATCAAATCTTAAATTTTATATGTCAGATTATCAGAGTTTGTTAACTGATCCTACGGCCGGAGAGGCAGAATCTAATTTCCAAAAGATACCTTTAACCCCTAAATATGGCCCTCTCTCTTCGGCAAGCGAACTTTATACAATTCCAGGTTGGGATGATGAATTAATTGAATTGATTCAAAATGAATTCAGTGTTTACCCATCCGCTCAAATAGACCTAAATAAACTCACTTCAAATATGTTACGAATATTAGTTCCCAATATCGATGAAGAACAAATTCGATCATTTTTTGAATATCGTGACAATCCCGAGCAGCCCAAATTCTTTAATTCGATTGATGATTTTAAAAAATGGGTGGTTGATATCGAACGAGTCATGAATGAAACCGATTTTACTGACAGAATTGAGAAATTTACCAAAGCAGGAATTACCTTCGGATCTAATCCCAATCTGTTTAAAGTTGTGTCCGAGGGCATACAAAACCGATCCACTTATACTTTAGTTGCCTACATCTATATGCCTAAACAGGAGAACTCAACGAAATTAGAAAAAAAGCCTAATGAGACGGATGACGAATATAATAAAAGAGTGGCAGATGACACTAAAAACAAAACCACTCAACTACTAGAGCCTCGGATCATTGAAATCCAGATAAATTAGCTATTTGCTAGGCTTATTCTAAAAAGATCAGGTAAAATAACAATATGCATGTATTGGCCATTGATGTCGGATCTTATAGTGTAAAGTATATTTCCTCTTTCGTTGATAAACGTAAGGTGAATCACGTAGAAATGAGTGAAATCATTCTAAATGATTTTATGAGCGATCATCCTGATCTCATTATTCTCGATGCTCAAGCTACAATTGTACAAGAGATTATAGACTCTACTGCTCGTCCAGATACTCGAGTTATTTTCCAGACAGAAAATGAAATGCTAACTACTCGCTTCCTCACTCTTCCAGTTAAAAGTAAGAAGAAAGCTGAACTCATGCTTCCTTTTCAGCTAGAAGAAGATATTCCATTCGCATTAAGTGAAATTCATTATGGCCATAGAATGGAGCCGGCCAAAACTCAACATTATGCTTTAATTAGTCTATTGCGTGGAACAGATTTTGATACTTTCTATAATGCTTTTAAAGAAAAGCATGCGCTTCCAAATATTCTTACTTCTGAGCCAAGTGTCGTTGAAAATTATTTTAATCAAAATGCAATAGCAGGTCCATTCTGTATTTTGGATATTGGCCATAAAACTACAAAAGCGTATTTCTTTTATAACTCGCGCCTTATCGTTACTCACGTTAGCTATATTGGTGGTCATGAAATTAATGAGATGATTGCTCAAACGTATAAGATTGATCTTGATGAGGCGATTATTTACAAGCACCAGAATGCTTTTTTGCTAACATCAAATCAATATGACGAGGTAGACCAGGCGCAAAAAGACTTTGCAACGGCCATGGATAAAACACTCTCTCCTCTCATCTTAGATTTTAATCGCTGGAAGATTGGACTTAAGGTTAACCACGGTCTGTCGATTGAACATATATTTATTACTGGTGGTACTTCTAATATTAAAAACATTTCGAATTACCTCACAGCGAAATGGGATACAAAGGTTGTTCTGCTTGAGACTTTTGATAAAATCGAATGCGAAAAAATTGATTTAAATCCCAAGAATAAATCCAAATTTGCTTTGGCCAATATGATGTCGATAGGGATGAAACGCAAAAATCGTTTTATTAACTTTCTGACAGGAAAATTTACCCAAGCCTCAGCAGCAGAAATTCCTCTCCATTCTTTTGCCTTTCTAGGTGTTAGAGTCGCTGCAGTGACCGCTGTTTTGTTTGTGTCACTCCTCACTGAGCGATTTTTTATAAAGCGTGATATTAAATTCGTAAATTTAAAGCTCGATAGGGTCATGAAAAATGAAGTACTGGCCCTCAATGGTCGTCTAAGAAGATCAGTTGCCATAAATCCTAAGCCAATATTAGATTCTCTGATAAAACGGAAACTGGGTATTACTCAGGAAATTTCAACCATTCAGTCATCAATTGAAATAAAGGGACTCTCACCTCTCGTTGTAATCAGTCAGCTTGCTGCTGCAACTGAGGCAACTTTAATAAATTTCACGTCATCTGAGGAAGGTAAAATTATCGCTATATTCACTGCTGAAACTTCAGCTGAATTAAATAACCTTAAGGCCCAACTCGAAAGATCAACTCTTTCAGATATCATCATCAAAACTGATATTGCCAAGCTTAAACTAACACTAACAGCGACGGATAATTAGCATGGAAGATTTTAAAACTCTCCCTCTATTTAGAAGAATTGATCAGGTTTTATTTGAGCGCATCGACAAATTTAAGCAAACGGCGAACTATAACCCTGTTCAAGATTTTTATAATGGCCTTGAAGAAGATCAACAGAAAATCTTTAAAGGCATTTCTATTTTGGCAATTTTCCTAGTGCCACTTATAGGCCTTGGAGTTATTTGGTTACAAAATAACAGTTTCAAACAAGACCTTGAATTGAGAACTTCAATTGTCTCTAATGCCAATGAAATTATTGGTAAAAGTCAGGGGTTACTAGAAATCACGCCTCAAGTGTTTTCTACAAACCCAATTGATAGCGCCTCCATGATGACTTCAAGACTATCCGATATTCTTTCTTCGGCCGCGATTGATCTTTCAAAAATACAAGTCAATGACTTTACCTCCGTTACCATTTCTAGTCATGTATCGAAAGCCGAAGCAAATTTTGCATTCAATAACGTTTCGACTGATGAACTAGTTAATATTTTCACCGCAATGATTTCTCGCGAAAAGTTTCGTATTTCTTCTCTAGAAGTGAACAGAAATCAAGACACAAATATGCTGCAAGGTAAATTCCATGCTATCCATTTTAGTTTTTTTACACCTAACGGTGCAGGAGAAGAATAATGGCCGTGGTTGCGACTGAAGTTCAATCCCTGAATGATATTCAGTACAAGAGTAAATTTAAAATATTGTTTTTAATATTGACCGTTTTTTTTCTTTTTATTTTCTCATTTATTAGTTTCTACCCCATTGGCGACAAAATTAAGTCGATTATAAAAACGAGTTTACATGGTCAGGGTTGTAACCCAGACTTTGATGAAATGCACTTGGAATGGCTCTTGCCTAAAATCGTCATCTCCGATTTATCAATCCCTGCAAGCTGTCTTGAGAAAACTGGTGAGCCTATCCGTTTTCCCCGCTTCAGTATCAACTATAATATAATTAACTTTGCCCCCTTTGGTCTTCCGTTTCGAATTGATACAACGCTTGGTGGGCAAGCAATTTCTCTATACTATGTTCTTGGTTTCAACTCCCAAATGATTCGCCTTAAAGATCAAACATTAGACCTCGCGAAGCTTAAGCCAATTCTAGGGGAAAATGTTAAGTTGGCCGGAAATGTAACAATTGATTTGAATTTAGGGATGTCCAGCAACAGAATCTCTAATCTTTCTCTTAAGGCACAGTCAAAGAATCTACAGATTCCATCTCAGAACATTCAAGGATTCACGACTCCACCTATTAAACTTAATGAATTCTATCTTGAAGGTTCATCTGAAGCTCATCCACGTGTACAGATCGATAAACTTATTATGGGTGATACGGACTCTCCGCTAAGAGCTAACTTTAAAGGCAAGATTGATTTGCAAGAAGGTAACATAGCGATGTCACCGCTTGACTTGAGTGGCGAAATTGCATTTTCTGAAAATTTTAAAAACTCACTGCCATTAGTGAGCATGTTATTTCAGTCTTTCTCTCAAAAAGATGGATTTTATCAGATCAGACTCGGTGGAACGCTGGGTTCTCCCAAGCCGTCTGCACCTTAGACTACCAGTTGTTTTTGGATTTAATTTCTCTAATGACTTGCAAGGCAGAGATCAGCATATTCTTGGCAAAATCGACATCACCTGACTCTTTCAAAACATCAGAAACTTCTCCTTGAGAAGTTGCCTCTATTTCAAAGCTAGTGCCTTTAATGGCGATCTTCGCCTCTAGCACGGTCATCTTTTCTACAAAAAGCAGTTTCTTGATTTTTAATATAGCTTCGACATCTTTGCGGGCATAAATTTTTTGACCAGAATCAGAATCAACAGGGGATATTTCATCAAATTCAGTTTCCCAGAACCTGATGACATAAGGCTTCACCCCAGTAATTGGGGTGAGTTCTTGAAACTTAAAATTGGATTTATTTGGAATCATAGAAAAATGTTATCAACGATTGTGACTATTCGTCATTATCATCATCGTAAACTGTATCATCTTCATTATTCAGGAATGAGCTTAAGGCACGCGGCTTAGCTTCCTTAATTGGAAGAGATGTATTCTCATTACCATTCTCATCAAGACGGTGAGAGTATCGCTCAGTGATATCCTCTTTGAGGATCTGAGAAGGTTTGAACGTCAGCACACGACGCGCACTAATATTCATGGCCGTACCTGTTTGAGGATTACGCCCCACACGAGTCGCTTTGTCGCGAATAGAAAAGTTTCCGAATCCGGAAATTTTCACTTTCTCGCCCTTGGCCAAAGTTTCTTTAATGACCTTAAAGACCAAATCCACTAATTCAGCAGCTTCTTTCTTCGAGAATCCTGCTTCTTTGTAAATCCGCTCTACTATGTCTGCCTTAGTCATGCTCATCAAAAATCTCCCATGAAGTTTCATAAGCTTATCGCCAACTTTTTAGAATTATTAATAGGTTAGCAGTAAACTGAATTAACTCAAGAGAAAAATAATCGAATAATTAAGTAATTTCAAGCGTTTAAAAAAATGATAATTATATAAGTTCTTACAATTTGGTAATTTTAGGCAAAAAAAAAGCCACCCGAAGGTGGCTTGAAATAAAAACTATTTAGTAGCTTCGTAAATTGCTGTGAAAGCTTTGAAATCGTGGATTGCAAGCTCGGAAAGCATTTTACGATTGATCGTAATATCTTTCTTCTTCAATCCAGAAACGAATTGAGAGTAAGAAGTTCCGAGCATACGTGCTCCAGCATTGATACGGACAATCCAAAGTTTACGGATGTCACGCTTCAATAGACGACGACCAATGAAAGCGTAATGAAGTGCACGACGAACTGTCTCAGAAGCATGCTTGAACTTCGTACGACGGTCGAAGTGAAATCCCTTCGCTAGTTTTAAAATTTTGTTTCTACGTTGACGGGCCTTAAAGCCTCTCTTAACTCGTGCCATGGTGGCTCTCCTTCTTCGTTCTCAGGGGGACTATTAAATCTCTTAACCCTGTTTCACTACTCTCGACGGTTTATAAAAAAATTCCTACTACACTAAGTAAGGAATACACATTGAAGCATTATGGTAATCACCAGAATGAACATATCCTGGAGAACCTTTATCTTTCTTAGCTTTCTTAGACTTGTTAATTAACAAGTGACGTAAGTGAGCTTTTTTAAATTTAATTTTACCAGTAGCTGTAACTCTGAATCGTTTTGCAGCTGCACGTTTCGTCTTCATCTTTGGCATATATCGCTCCTGAAGCAAATAATAGAATTCATAAATAAATGAGTGCGTGAAATTAACACGAGAGAACCAAGAGATAAAGTATTATCTAAGGTTTCTTGCCTTTCCCAGGTGCAACCATAGCTATCACTCGATTTCCCATCATTTTAGAGGGAGATTCAATGACAGCGCCCTTATCGAGGACTTGCTTAACAATTTCATCGAACTTGGCCAGACCGAGGTCCTTGTGTGCCATCTCTCGACCACGAAATTGCATAAGAAGCTTAACTTTGTCGCCCTGCTCCAAAAACTTCTCAATGTGATTGAGTTTAGTTTCAAGGTCATGCTTTTCGATATTGGGACGAAACTTAATTTCTTTAACTTCGATAACGATTTGTTTTTTCTTTGCTTCTGCCAGTTTCTTCTGAATTTGGTATTTGAATTTACCGTAGTCCATCATCTTCACAACTGGAGGAGCTGCATTAGGAGATATTTCGATCAGATCCAAACCCTCAGAGTCGGCCATGAGTCTCGCCTGAGCTAGAGTGACAACACCGTAAGGCTTGCCATCGTCACCAATCAGTCTGATCTCGTGAGCACGGATTCTGTCGTTTACACGTGGCTCTTGAACTTTTTCGCTTATAACCCACCTCCGAAATATTTGGGGCACTTTTAAAACAAGTGCAAAATTACAACGCTTTGAGGCTACCTGACAAACTAAAAAAGCTTAATCACCCATGGAATAAGACTTCCAGGGATAAAACAAGCTCAGGAGTCAGTCGTCTTTTGGCCACAATCATGAATGATGCAGCAATTTTCTGGCTTTGACGCTGTAGGTTTTCCCACTCTACATAGCATTCTTTAAGCACCAGACTCCAATCAGTAGCAGTTAGAGCTTTACGGTGGACGAGAGTTTGGACCCAATCATCCATGCGTAATTCTCCAGTTAATTCCTTCTTGGGGCCAATAACCGAGCGGGCAACCTGACAGAGTGCCTCTCCGCCCAATACTGCGCCTGGAGCGCGGTCAAACAGCAGGTAGACTGACTCTTCGGCCAGGTCCATTCCAAGATTATCCAGTTGCCCATCAATTTCCTGAGATTTCTCTAACCAATCTCTACCCAGATGTTCAGAGGCGAGACTTAAAAAACGACAATTTGGTAGCAGTGACTTCATGAGACTAGGCCTTATTAAATTTAAGATTAATGGAAACCTGATCGTTTAATTCTCGAATGAATTTATCGATAGAAGCATCTAGTTTAGGGATATCAATAACTTTAAAAGTACGATCTTCATTTCTCTCCAAAACTTTCTGATTCAAATGATAATCCAATGTCTCTTTAATTATTGGTACAGCAAAAGACTCTGGGTATTTAACTACTCGCCCATGTTCAAGCTCAAGATCAAATAGCTCTTTTGCAACTTGAATAAAGCGCTCCTGAGTGAAGCTCTCACTGGCAAGGTACTTCACTGACAAGCTTGAAATATAATAAGCTTCATAAAGATACGAGAGAGCTGTTGAAAAGCGTCTTACCTTAGTTGCAATCTGGTATAATTCCTGGCTCGAAAGCTTCATGCACTCATCGATTGATTCCACTTTTCGACCTAAAGCATACGAAATAATATTCAGGGCTTCACGAATCATTTCTTTTACTGTGGGAAGATAGAACTCATACTTAAGTTCTTTACGCTTGGTCTGGAGGTAGCGTGTGAGAGACATGCCATCTTTGATCGAACCATTAAATACATTGAACCAAGTTGAATTGATGATTCCGGAAACTAAAAAGTGATGGAGAATCATGTTCTTATGATACAGAACTTCAACTCGTCTTTCAGATTTGATGACATAAAAAACTTGATTAAGTTTTTCACGCTTTAAAACTTCAATTTTCTTATTACCGATAAACATATCCAAGGCAGATCTCAAAGAATTCCCAAAAAGAGATGACTTAAGAGTCGGAGTCAAAGGGATATTTAAGGCCTTGCAATATTCAACAACATCCATCGCTCGCTCTTCAATTTGTTTCCAAGTTAAAGCACCTGATGGTTCGTCCAACATGATAAGCGCTAGAAGAGATGATGGAGTGATTGGCATCCCGCGGCCAACAGCTGTAAAGCACTGGAAGGCCAGCTTTTGAGTGGCTTCTTTAATCTCACCCTTAAAGCTTTCAACGATTATTCCTTCACCAAAATGAAGGTGAATGGTACCGAGTCGTTTGTTAAATAGTTTGAAGATTTTAAATAACTGAGCACCATTTTCTGGTTTTTTCTTTCCACCACCCAACTCACGAGCGTGGGCCTTCTCTTCCGGAATATGCTCGTGTGCTAATGAAACAGGAATAAACATGAGAGGCTTGGAACCTTTTAATTGAGCGTGACTTTCAAGCAGCATTTGAAACAATCCGTACTTTGGCTTTAAAAGTTTTCCGGTTCTGGTTCTTCCACCTTCAAAGAAAAACTCAACGACTTGGTTAGTTTTTAGTAGGTAGTAGATATACGCTTCAAAAGTCATTTTATACAACTGATCAGATGTGAAAGAGCGGCGAATAAAAAACGCTCCCGCCTTACCAAAGAATTGTCCCATAGGGAAAACGTTAAGATTAATCCCGGCAGCGACCCGAATCGCCACTTCAAAGTTTTTATACATCGAGTAAGTAAGTGCTACGTAGTCAGCATGTGACTGGTGATTAGGAACCAGAATGATGTGATACTTTTCTTTCAAATCATGAAAGTCTGTACCAGGAAAAACTTCCAGGTTCACGCCGTCATAAAGTTTAAGAAAAGTGGCATCAATAATCTTCACCGCGGAATTCACCACAGTGGGTGAAAACTCGCCGTGAATTTCTTTAAAGATTTTTTTTACTTTAGTAAGATCATCCGGTCTGGATGCTAATCTTTCTGCAAGTTTGGGATTCGAGAGAACAACATTTAATACTTCATCAGAAAACATGTTTGCCTATTGGTTAAGTCCGTGTGGTTTGGACTCTATCATACCAGAAGCTGTCATCTCCATGAAGCGGGCATTCTTAAATATTTCCGATAATGTGTTCGCATTAAGGTAGGTCATACCTGAGCGTATGCCTCCGCATAATTCGTGCACAATATTTTCTACTGATCCTTTACAGTTTACCCAACGGGCCTCACCTTCAGCGGCCATGCCCTGAGGAAGTTCGCCGCGCCAAGAAACCTGTGCATCTTTTGACGCCATCCCTCTGTAACGTTTTCTTCCGCCTTCAATCTCACCTGGAGTTTCAAGACAGCCTGAAAGCATTGATCCAAGCATGACAGTTTGGGAACCGGCCGCAAAGGCCTTAACAATATCACCAGAAGTCTTAATTCCCCCGTCAGCAATAATAGGAATATTATATTTCTTAGCTTCAAATACACACATAGCAATAGCAGTTAACTGTGGAACTCCACAGCCAGTAATAATTCGAGTGGTACACATTGAGCCCGGACCGATTCCAACTTTAACGGCATCAGCTCCATGCTCAATTAAACCGCGAACACCTTCAGGCATGGCGGTGTTTCCTGCGATCACGTCAATTTTAGGAAATTTCTTTTTTACGTAATCTAAAGTCTCAAACATCATGACTGAATCACCATGGGCAATATCAATCGTGAAAATATCCACACCGGCGTCAGCGAGCATGTCGGCCCGTCTCATTCCATCTTCTTTAACGCCAATACTTGCGGCAACCGGAAGACCAAGGGCTCGAATCCTGTCCCGAATGAGTTTCACTTGATTCACTTGCTCGTCGGGAGTCATGAAACGGTGGAGAATTCCAAGACCACCAAGTTCGGCCATTTTTAGCGCCATATCACTTTCAGTAACCGTATCCATGTTGGAAGAAATAATCGGAGTTTTTAATTTAAAGTTTTTTGTAACTTGTGAACCCAATTGAGGGGCCTTACGGGAATTCATTTCAGAATGCCGAGGCATGAGAAGAACATCATCAAAAGTCAGGCCGCGTGACCTCTCCAAGATACCTTCAGAAGCGAAAATCAATCCCATGTTTTTCTCTCTCGTTAACGGTTAGTGTGTTCTCAAATTTTGTCAAAAACGGTATGAGAAACCAAGAAGTCTTTCATCCAAAAGCTATCTAATTGGAAGAAGATTGGACTCGTAGCGAGAGAACTCGAGATATAACCCCTTAAATTCATTGTTTCTATGCGTTTTAGGAAAATGTCTGTTTTTTTGACACCTTTTCGTTTCCTGAGAAAAAACTTCAAAAGGAATATGATCCAGCAGGAAAAGATTTAAGATCTTGTCATGAAAACAATTACACTTATATTTGCACTTTTATTACTTTCATCATGTAACGATGCTTTAAGAACTCGAATAGGAAAGTGTAAATCGACAAACAATCAATTAGTCATTTGCGGAACTACTGATGCATTAAAATCTGAGGAATATAGAAAAACATATATCGCTGAAATCACTACATCTATTGTCGTTGGCCAGAGTCAAATAATTCTAAAAGATTCAGTCAAAGACTCTGACCATGACAATGAATTGACTTGTGATCTTGAAATTTCCGCGAACAAACAATTTAACTACTCAATTGAAAATGGAATACTTTTTTTAAGAGACGGACTCTCGACATTATCTTTTACGAGGACAACTGGGTTAAGTTCAGAAGGTCTAATTGGCACATGGATTATGCAGGAAAAAACAAGTAAGCAACTGACCATTACTGAAGTCGTATTTAGAGATCTAGAAGAACTACGAATTACTAAAACTTGTAAGATCAAATAAGTAGAGAAGGGATCTCCCCTACTTATTGCTTTCATCCTTTAAAGCTTTTTTAAAAGACCCAATCCCTTCCCCTAACCCTTTAGCTAGCTCAGGAATTTTTTTAGGTCCAACAAAGAAAAGAGCAATTATTCCTACTAAAACCAACTCACCCATACCTAGCCCAAACATATTAAATCCTTTTCAGAGTTAAATCAAAAGTCCCTTTAAGAACTTCTTCGCCAGAATCAGTGATCCTTTTAAAGTCAACGACCACTTTTTGCTGATCATCCGCCTGAAGGTCCTGCAAAATACGATCATGCTGGTTTAAAACATCTCCAGAAAAATAAAGCTGAGTCACAAGTTCTTGAAAGCCTCGAAGACTTACTTTGTAGTGAATGTGCGGAGGTCTTCTCCAAGTCTCAGTCGCTAGATAGGCACCAGGTTTAATTGTTTTAAAAAAGTATTCGCCTTTCTCATTTGTTCTCATCGTTCCATAATACTGAAAATCTGGATCAAACGGATTTTCTGAAGTATCAGAAGGATGGTTGTATTTCCCAGTGTGGCACGCCTGCCAAATTTCAACGATCGCACCTTTAATTGGTTTGCAAAAATCATCCGTCACAACACCTGAGACTATAACAAGCTCACCCTTCGCACGCTCAGATCGATTACCTAATTTGGTTAGGTCAACATCAGTGTCGATTGGAAATTCTTTGGGATAAAAAGGGCCAAGGGGTTGATTTGGCGTTTGTCGAAAGTCGCAATCAGCAATCGCATCGGCACCTTTTAAAGTGACCAGAGTCGTTAGGCCACTAAGACCAGCAAGTTTTAAAAAATTTCGACGTGATTCCATTTATTTCTCCTTGTTATTTTCCTTGTTACCATTTATAAATCTTGCGAAACGATAGTTATAATTAATGATATCTATACTTAACATAGGAAATATTTATGATAGATAGCCTCACAGACCTTAAATACTTTCTGGAAGTCGCCAAAACTGGCAATATTACCCGAGCCTCGGAAAGACTTGGTGTAACTCAGCCATCAATTACGCTAGCACTCAAACGCTTGGAAGAAAAAACGGGGATTATTCTTTTAGAGCGTTCCCGTAAAGGCACTTCTCTCACTCGCCAAGGTGAGGGCTTATTTAAAATTGGCGAAAGGATGCTACTGGAATGGGAGCGAGATACCAGGATGATTGCACAAGGCCAGACTGAACCCATGGGTCGTTATACTTTAGGCGTGCACAGCTCAGTTGCTCAATATACCTTAAGTGGGTTTCTTCCTTCGCTATTAGAAAAATATCCCGAACTTGAATTTGAATTGATTCACGATCTTTCTCGAAAAATTGCTGAGCAAGTTATTAGCCGTGAATGTGACATAGGACTTGTGATCAATACAATTCCCCACCCTGACTTAGTCATTCATAAACTTTTAACTGATGAAGTTACACTTTTTAAACATCCGGCCTACAAAGGTGACGTCTTAATTTTGGATCCAGCACTCAAACAGTCCCAGTCACTATTAAAAAATATACGTAAAGTTTTTGAGTACAAGCGAGAGATACATTCTTCTTCTCTCGACGTTATTCGCGACCTGTGCGAAAACAAAGCAGGCATGGCGATTCTTCCATCCCGAGTTGCCGCAATCTCTGATAAGATTAAAGCGATACCTAATGCCCCAATTATCAAGGATGAACTTTCATTAATTTATCGGATGGAAAGAAGGGCCGAATTAAGTTTCAAGGAAATTGTTAGTGCGATTCGAAATGTGCCACGAACTTAAAGTACGTAGCACATTTATTTATTCGTGTTTTGAATGAAAATTTTCAATTGCTCCGGCCATTAAGAATGCGTGTGCACGTATTTTACGAAGAGCAACGACCATATCCGAGTAAGTAAGGGCCGTGACCGGGGGATAAATCCCCTTTGAAATACGATCGAGGTGTTTTTCTCTCATCGAATCTGCACAGAGTTGCAGCTCATTTGATTTGGCTTCAATCATTTGCATATCTAAAACGTCACTATCCTCAAGGCCCTTACCAGCGAGTTCAAAGAAGTCCCAGACGTCATCAAAGAACTGAAAGAATTCTGTACGACTGTCGCCGAATAAGGTTTCATCTTTTTTAAAACGATCACGGTAATTTGCAAGTCTCTCAATATAATCTGCGACACTTTCAAGTTCATCCGCAATTTTGATCATAGACTGAATTTGTTCAGACTGATGGTGAGACATCGGTTTTTCCATCACGTAACAAAGGAAAACCGTAATCTCTTTATGAATGTTATCTGTGATTCGTTCATAATCTGTAATCTTGGCAAGTTTTTTTGGGTCATATTCAGCAGCTTCCCAGAACTCACGATTAAGCTTGTACATTCTCTCCGTAATATTTTTCATTTTACGAAGTTCAGACTCGGCTTGGGCCATAGAAGCAGCTGGTAACATATTCGATGGATCGCCAAGAACTAACAAATGAGGCACTTCTCTCTCGTTGTCTTTATCCGGTGTAATTTTCGTCACAAGTGTGGCCATCATATTAATAAAAGGAAGGAAAACTAGAGTCGCCCCCACGTTGAAAAGGGTATGCGCCATTGCAAGGTGATGAGACACATTTGGATAAGTACCATCCACATCTCTGAATGCGGGATCAAGCGGAATAAAGGCGTCCACTGCCTTGAGAAAATAAGGGAGTATAAAAGAAACTGCTATTACGCTTAAAATATTAAAAATTGCGTGAACGCGAGCAGCGCGTTTGGCATTAACATTGGTGCCAATCGAGGCAAGCATGGCAGAAATTGTTGAACCAATATTTTCACCAAGAAGAAGCGCAATCGCCGTGTGATAAGGAATTACCCCTGAAGTTGCAAGTGCCATAGTGATCCCCAGCATCGCAGCTGAAGATTGTACAATCATTGTCAGTAAACAACCCATCAATATAGAAGCAAAATAACTGCCGAAGAAATCACCGGTAAAATAAGAAATTGATTCAATAAATTCTGGATTGTCCCTAAGTGGAGCAAAAGCCTGCCCCATAAATTTAAGGCCAATGAAAACCAGACCGAGCCCAACAAGGGCGCGGCCAAGGTGTTGCCACATTTCAGTTTTTGAAAAGAGACCTGGTATAAATCCGATTCCGACTAAAAGAAGCGCATGCTTGTCGAATTTCAGAGAAATGATCCAGCCAGTAATAGTAGTACCAATGTTGGCACCTAGAATGACTCCAATCGCTTGCTTCAAGGTCATAAGGCCAGCATTTACAAAGCCAACTGTCATAACAGTTGTCACTGAAGAAGACTGTATTATGCAGGTTACAAGTAAACCAACGCCGACAGCGAGAATAATATTATTATTTAATGAGTTGATGATTTTTCTAATCACATCTCCAGCTACTGCTTGAAGACCATCGGACATGAATTTCATACCAAAAAAGAAAATTCCGAGACCCCCGAGAAGGGTGTAAATTATAGTAAAGGCTCCCATCAATTCTCCTTAAATGCCTAGTCTATCCATTTAGCAAAACCGATCGGTATAATAATGTATAGAATAGTATCGCGAATCAAATAAAATATAAAAAAGTACACGAACGCCTTGGGACCCTTTAAAAATAAATTCTCAAGACCAAAATACTGGGCCTTTTTAGACATCGCAACCATGAATTTCGTTTTTCCATAGTGCTGAACAAAAAACGAAACTGCTCCTTCAACCTTGCGGTCAAATGCCAAAAATCGACTTTTTATCCAAACAGACATAGCTAGTTCCAAGGTACTGAAAGATATAGCAAAGAAGAGATAATGTTATTGTGAAGAATACGTCAAGAAAAGTGATGACGCTAGACAAAATTAGTAGGTCAGCCTAAAAGTTTTTCGCCATTTATGACAATTCCGTGACAATTTACACATGATGATTAGCTATTCTTAACCCATGTTAAACGGACTGAACCTATGGAACTTCAGCACGGGCACTCACCCCGATATCGAGCTGAATGGAAAAGCCTTTATTCTTAAAACATGCCAGCGCTCTTTAGTGCTCAGTCTTAGTAATTTCCCATTTAAGTATAAAGACCTGCCATCTCACGAATTACAAACCGCCGATTCTGCCTATATCTACCTTTTGGAAACAATTTGTGGCCTTAAAAGTAAACTTATCGGCGAAAATGAAATTGTTGGCCAGTTTAAAGAAGCCTACAAAATCTACAGTCAGTCCGATCTCAAGGACACCAAGCTACTTTTAATCCTTGAAAAGCTTTTCAAGGACGCGAAGGACATTCGTACTCAGTATTTGATTGGTATCTCCCAAAAAACTTACGCATCTTTGACCCGACGCCACCTGATCCAGAAGGCCAAAGCCGAGCATGTCGTTGTGGTTGGATCTGGTTCTTTGGCAGAAGATTTAATTAATCAATTTAAAAAGAAAGCGCAGGTCTCTATTTGCGCACGTAATAACTCACGAACTCTTGAACTTGCACGCCTGCACAATCTGGCCATTATTCCTTGGGAAGAGCGTCATACAATAGTAAATCGGCCTTACATTGCCAACACCGTTGGAACGGACAATATTTTATTTGATGAAAATTTCTTCGCTGAATGGAAAAATAATAACAGCTCTCGCAAATTCGTAGACCTAGGCAGCCCATCAGTTATCAGCACCATACTTTCAATTAACGAAGGTGTTGTGCGTCTAGAAGATATCTTTAATGAGGGAGCAATCGTTGAAGGCCAGAAGCAACAACAAATAGAACTTGCCCGTTTGGCAATGCTAGAAGTTGCCCAAAGACGTAAGTCGCTTTTCGCAGAAAAACTCAAGAAAAACGCAGCTGGAATTGCTCCTCAAAGCACGCAGAACATGAGATACATCTAAGTCTATGACCACCTATAAAATTGGTACTCGTGGATCACTCTTGGCAGTGACACAATCTACATTAATGAAGAATGAATTAGAGAGAATTTCTGGTGAGAAATTTGAACTGGTGCTTATCCAAACTCAAGGTGATCAGATTACTGATAAACCTTTGTGGCAACTTGAGGGTAAGGATTTCTTTACTAAAGAATTGGATGAGGCCCTATTAAATGAGTCAGTAGACTTCGTTATTCACTCTTATAAAGATTTGGGCTCAGAAAGACCTGAGGGTATCAAACTTGCCGCAGTGACTGAAAGACGATTCGCTCACGATATTTTCTTGATGCCAAAATCAATTATTAAAGAACTTAAGAACTGGAATGGAGAATTAGTCGTAGGAACTTCTTCTCCCAGACGAATTGCCAATTTATCCACTTCACTAAAAAAATATCTGCCTAACTTAAAAAATCAAGACACGAACATTCGTTGTGAAACCCTTCGGGGTAACGTGAATACGAGAATTAAAAAATTAAAAGATGGTCAATATCACGGGATAACTCTTGCTTTTGCCGGTCTTGAACGTTTGGCTCAAGGTGAAAAATCCCGCGCTGAACTTGAAGCATTACTTGATGGGCTCAATTATTTAGTTCTGCCCCAGAGTATATTTCCCTCAGCTGCTGCCCAAGGAGCTTTGGCCTTAGAGATGAAAGCTGATCGTCAGGATAATGGAAAACTTGCTCATATTCTCGCGAAGCTGAATCATGAAACGACAATTGAAGAAGTAAAAAAAGAACGTGAAGCCTTTAAAGCATTTGGTGGTGGATGCCATCTTGCAGTGGGAATTCATGTTAAAAAAGTCGGGAATACATTTCTCCATATCCATTCAGGTGAAGTAGATGGAAAAAGAATTGATGTAAAGTGGCTTGAAGGAACGGCCAAGCATCAAGTTACTGCTGGTAAAAAATATTTTGTTGGTCTACCTCACGGTGAGCGAACTGAAGTCGTATATGATGAGTTATTGGCAAAGACTCCAGAAATCAAAGAAATTGACCTGAAAAATAAACATGTCTTTATCACTTCTCGTTATACACTACCTACTCTCGGCGCCTCTCTAGGAACTGGGCCTGAAGGTGTTTGGGCCGCAGGCAGTAAGACCGCACAACTTTTAGCAGATGAAGGCATTTGGCTAAATGGAACAAGTGATTCACTTGGAACTGCTGATCTTGTTGCGTTCAAGCATTCCGAAGTTTTAAAAATCTTTCATCCCTCAATCCAAAAACCGTGGACCGTACTTACTCATCACGAAGGTACAACAGATCTTGGTTCAGTCGTAGGTTGCTACACTCGAGAGCCTCAAAAGGTAAGTGAATCTTTTACCAATGATATGAACAAAGTCGGTGCTTGTCTTTGGACCAGCTTTCAACAATACGAAATATATCTTAAACAATTTCCTTGTCTCAAAGATGCTCACCATTTCTGTGGTTTGGGTAAAACTTGGCAGGAATTTCAAAAGGCAGGGGTAAATATTAATCCCTTGGCAAGCATGCAGGAATTTTATGAACTCAAATGAACTTTTTGAAAAATCTCTTCGTCTAGTACCTGGTGGAGTTCACTCCCCTGTCAGATCATTTAAAGGTCTACACTGCACACCACGATTTATTAATCATGGTAAAGGTGCCTACATCACGGATGAAGATGGAAAAAACTATATCGACTTTTGTATGAGCTTTGGGCCTCTGATTCTTGGCCACCAAGATCAAGACGTTAAAGAGGCCATAATCAAAGCTCTTGATAACGGCTGGACCTTTGGTGCTTGTGAAAAATATTCACTTGAGCTGGCTGAATTTATCATTGGAAAAATTTCTTTCATTGACCAGATTCGCTTCACGAGTTCAGGAACTGAAGCTGTGATGACAGCAATCCGTCTTGCACGTGGAGTGACAGGAAGGGCCAAAATTATTAAATTCAATGGCTGCTATCATGGACACATGGATGCCATGCTAATAAAAGCCGGCTCAGGGCTTGCTGGAACTTCAGAAGCATCCTCCAAGGGTATTACTGAACAACAGGCGAATGATACTTTGGTTTGCGAGCTTGCCGATCTAAATGAAGTCAAAAACGTTTTCGAAAGATATCCAAACGATATTGCAGCGATTTTCATTGAGCCACTTCCTGCCAACAATGGCCTATTAATTCAGGATCAAGCTTTCCTTCAGGGACTTCGAGATCTTTGTACTAAGTATGGAGCACTTCTGGTTTTTGATGAAGTGATCTCAGGCTTTCGTATGGGGTTTGATGGAATGGCCGGAATTACTAAAATTATTCCAGACATAGTAACTTATGGAAAAATTATTGGCGGAGGAATGCCAGTAGGAGCAATTGCCGGCAAAAAAGACGTGATGCAATTCTTGGCACCTCTTGGCCCAGTTTATCAGGCAGGTACACTTTCCGGAAATCCTGTTGCGATGGTGGCAGGATTAACTTCACTCAAAAAACTTACGCCTGACGCCTATGTAAAACTTGAACACAACACGAAGGCCGTAGTTAACACGATGGCGGAGTGGATGAAAGCAAAAGGTTTTGAAGATTATCAAACGATTCAATACGGATCACTTTTCTACCCTATTTCAACTCACGATAAATTAAACAACATCACTCAACTCCCAAAAAACATGAACGAAAGATTCTTCAGTCTTTTCAAAACGATGTTAGACAAAGGTATCTACCTTGCTCCAAATGCGTATGAAGTTGCTTTTGGTAGTCTTTCTCACGATGCAAAAGTTATTGAGGATTTGAAAAATAGGTTATGGAACTAAATCGTACACGACGCTGGTTTTACGGACTCACAATGTTGTGGGTGTTTATGCTACTGGGGCTTGGCTCTTGGTGGCTCTATCTTGTTTTCAAATTACACACAACTTTAAGTGAGTTAAATCTTCCACAGCTTGGATCTCCAAGTCGATTTCTAAATATGATGAAGTGGGAAGGCTCGTTCTTTTTTATATTTCTCATTCTATTGGGTGCCTCACTTCTTTATATGTATTTCAGAGATATGCGCAAGACCAAAGCCATGCAGGCCTTCTTTTCTTCACTGTCCCACGAACACAAGACACCATTAGCAAGTATGCGTCTTCAAGTTGAAGTTATTAAAGACCTAATCGAAGATGAAAGTCATTCCCACGAGCAGCTGTCGAATCTGGCCGCACGCTTAGTCGAAGACACGACCAAACTTGAAAGTGAATTAGATAAAAGCCTTCAACTATCACGAATCGAGCAAGATGGAACGCTAACACTGGTACCCATTAGTCTTGAGCGATATTTGAAAAGGCACCAACAAAAACTCTCATCGAAGCTTCTATTAGACTTACAAATCTCTGAAGAAGCCAAAGCCATTTTAGCCGATGAGCTTGCACTTAACGTGATATTTAGAAACTTATTTGAAAATACTGTTCGCCATAATCCTGAATCAAAAAAAATCATTATATCCGCTACAAAGAATGGTTCATATGTTGAATTGATTTACAATGACGGTGGAAAAAAGTTTTTAGGCAATTCAGGAAAATTGGGAGAACTTTTTTATAAGTTTAATTCGACTAAAGGCACCGGAATCGGTCTTTATCTTATCAAAAACCTCATGCGTAAAATGAACGGTCAATTTGAAATCATGAATAATGATAATTTGATGATGAAACTCTCTTTTTCAGCGTCTAAGGGAGAAGTTGATGTCTAATTTACCTCTACTCTTAGTTGAAGATGAGCCGAATCTGGGTCAAACCTTGAGAGACTACCTTCTTGCCAAAAAATATCAAGTTGAACTGGCAATAACTTGTGTTGAGGCAAGAGAAAAATTTGAAAAAATAAAGCCGGCAATAGTAATCCTTGATATAGGCCTGCCTGATGGCTCTGGTATTGATCTCGCACGAGAATTCAGATCTCAGAGAAAAGACTGTGTTCTACTTTTTTGCACGGCCTTAAATGATCCATATCTTCGCGTAGAAGGACTTGAGCTGGGAGCAGAAGATTACATTACAAAACCCTTCGAGCTGAAAGAAATGACTATACGACTAGACCGGATATTAAAATCACGTCAGTTTACGTTGCAGAATCCTGAGGAAATGCGGTTTGGGAAAATTATTTTTTGGCCTAAGCGCTTTGAGATTCAAGATAGCGGGGGGAACATTACTTCTCTGAGTCAGAAAGAGTGCGCTATCGTTGAGCTTCTATTAGAACGTAAAAATGAAGTGGTTTCTCGCGACGAGATGATTGAGAACATTTGGGGGCAGAATAGTTTTCCTACCAACCGCACTATTGATAATTACATTGTAAAGCTCCGTAAATGGGCCGACTCTGACTCTGCTGGATCATTAAAGATCACTTCTGTCAGAGGTATTGGATATAAGCTAGAACTCAAAGGAAACTAAGATGGATATTTTTGAAAACCGTAAAGACTTTCTACCAGTATGGTTCATGCGCCAGGCCGGTCGCTACCATTCACATTATCAGGCGATTAAGAAAAACTCTGATTTTATGACTATGTGTAAAAATCCAGAACTTGCATGTGAAGTAACCTTAGGGCCAATCCAAGATTTCGGGTTTAATGCCGCCATTTTATTTTCGGATTTACTATTTCCCTTAGAACAATTGGGTATGGGGCTTTCTTATCAGTCTGGCCCACCTGTTCTGGAATGGCATCTTCAAAGTCCGACAGATATTTCAAAACTCAAAATAAAATCACCAGGAAAAGAGTTTTATAAATTTCAAGGCGATGCCTGTAAATTAATTAGAGAACGACTACCTCAAGATGTGACACTCATTGGATTTGTTGGCGCTCCATTTACGCTCTATACCTATGCAGTGGAAGGCTCACATGCAGGAAACTTAGTTTCTGCCAAACAAGGGCTATACGATGGACGTTTTGAAGCCTTCACAAATATGTTAATGCCGGAGTTGTTAGAAGAAATGTTAATGCAAGCAAATAACGGTGCACAAGCAATTGCTTTATTTGATACAGCTGCTGGTGAGTTATGTGTATCTGATTATAAAGAACTAATCGTTCCAAAAATCACTGCTCTACTTAAGGCCTTCAAAGCAAAATCTCCTAAGACCAAAATCATCTATTATTCTAAGCATACTCAAGCAGGCCATGTGAAATGCCTCGATCTTTCATGCATAGACGTTATTGGTGTAGACTGGCGATGTGATCTCGTAGAAATTCAAAAGCTTCTTCCACCGCAAGTTTTTATTCAAGGGAATTTGGATCCGGCCTGGTTGCATTTGCCAACTGACCTGATGGAGAAGAAGGCGAAAGCATACTACGCTGACTTACGTGAGCGTGGACTGGACTTTAAACGTTGGATAGCGGGACTTGGCCATGGGGTATTGATTCAGACTCCAGAAGAGAATGTGAGACGATTGGTGAAGATTATTCAGGGACAGAAGCTTTAGGTTCCCACAAAAAAATCTTTAGGAAGACCGGCCTTCTGTAAACGTTCGGCACAGCTTGGAACAAGTCCGGTAAATTTGAACTCTTCATTTTTGAATACGCCTACGTCCTGCATAAGAATTCTATCACCTTCCATATTCGCAATTTCGGTAACGTGAGAAACAATTCTTCTACCATCTTTATCACGGCGAATTTGAATAATGAAGTCGATCGCTGTAGACACTTGATAGCGTAAGGCCTTAAGAGGTAAGTCATATCCAGAAAGCAAATATAGATTTTCAAGACGCATGAGGCATTCACCTGGCGAGTTGGCATGTATAGATGTCATTGAGCCCTCATGACCTGTATTCATCGCTTGCAGAAGATCAAATACTTCTTCGCCGCGGCACTCACCTACAATGATTCTGTCAGGCCTCATTCTCAAAGTGTTTTTTAAAAGATTTCGAATTGTAAGTCCCTTCTGATCTCCAATTCCGGGCCGGGCCTCAAGTCTGACAACATTTGGTAAATTGAACTGCAATTCTCGAGTGTCCTCTATCGTAATGATTCTTTCTTTCTGAGGAATTTCCTGAAGAAGTAAATTAAGAAAAGTGGTCTTACCTACACCGGTTCCACCAGCAACAATTATGTTAACTCTGGCTTTGATCAATATTTTAAGAAAAAACATCCAATCTGAGGAAAGGCCAAAGATCCCGGGAGATCCATCAAATGTCTTAATACTTTTCATGTAACGACGAATGGTGATGGCATGTGTGCTGCCAGTATAGTCTTTATGAAGCAAATTAACTCGACTACCATCCGGTAAATTACCATCCATAATAGGATTTTCTGCATTGAAAATTTTTCGATTGTGCTTGGCAAGCTCCTGGCAATACTCGTCCACTTCTTCATGAGTAAACTTAATATCAATTCTAATTAATTCTCCGTCTTTTTCGACGTATACATTATCAAGAGCATTAATGATGACTTCGGAAATTCCCGTTTTCTTGCCTATTTCATCAAAGAGATCTTTAACTTTGTTTTTTGACATTTTAATTCCTAGACTTTTTCATACAGGAACATATCGGGTTCCTCTATGCTGGCACTATAGGCCATTAAATTTTGACACATTATTGCTTGGTCATCTTTTGACATGAAAGAATATATTTCTTCAAACTTTTTACCAGCAATTAGATGGCTAACTAACATTTTTTCACCTAATGATAAATTTAAGTGAATAAGAATTAAAATCAACCAATCAATACGCTCAGACCGCCCTTGAGAGAGTTTAAGCAGATTGTCGATTTCTGGTGGGATGATAATCTCTAAGAATTTATTATCTTGCTTCTTTTGAAGCTCCAGATTAGAAAACTTGAGATAAAACCCTAAGAGGAAAAGCCGGGAAAAACTATTTACACAATGACTTGAAAAGCGACTTTCGATAGATTTAATATCCTCCACTAAATCCAAGTCGGTCTTGTCAGGATAATCTCCAAAAATGTATTTATAGATATAGACACTTGCTATTCGGTCACGAAAACTAGACCAGCCCAGCACGATCATAACCCGCTCAAATCCTCGACCGTCATCAAATTCTCTAAATGTCGTTTCTAAAATTGAACAGAGGGCCTTATTGGGAGAAATAATGTCCAAAATAGATTCTGAAGTATTTTTAACTGATAGATTGGACTTTAAAAGAGTTACGAACTCACGAGGCAGATTTACGAATGGAAAATGCAGCTTAATCATATTCTCCGACTATTTTTATCCGAAAGAGTCTTTCACCTACTTAATTAAAGCACGACAGAAGGCCAAAACCTAGGAATAATGAACATATGAGTTTGCCCGTCTATCAGCATATTAATATCAAAACTGCCCAGTTAGAAGATTTAAAAAATTTTCTAAATCTTGAAATGAATTTAAAGCATCCGGTGGCACTAAATCTGACCCTTCTCGAATTAGATCAACAAAGAGAAATGGCAAGCCTTATAGAGAACTACTTTTCCACAAATAACATCTCCTTCAAGTTTCCCTATCCCGTATATCTGGTAATGGCACATCAAACAACCATTACCAATATGCCCTCGGTAGGAAATATTTCTGAATTGCCACGTTTTTTTATTCAAAAAGAATCAAAGATAAATGTGAAAGAATCGCATTTACTTGGCCGAAACAGATTAATTCAGCAGGAAATTAAGAATACAGATCCAGAGTTGATCCAGGAAAGCATTCAGAATTACGGAAAAATTCATAGAGAGATTTATGAGCTAGAAAAAGAACGCCTTTTCTATCGTTCCATATTAAATAGGCTTTTCAAGGCAACCACAAATGGATAAAAAACGATTGGTAAAGAACCTGACTCCTGAAGAGCTAAAAGGTTTTGAAGAATTCATAGACGGCGAATCAGTTGATACCGACTTCCTCCAACGTGGACCTCAAAAGAAAGATGCTTCATATGAACACTTTACATTTCTTACCAACGACTCAGAACGCTTAATTAGACAGAAAGAGTTATTAAAGAATAAACTGTCGTTTGTAACAAAGTATGATCAGGGTGAGAAGTTAATTCAAGACCAGCAAAAAGAAATATTTCTTCTCAAGAAAAATATTTTCGAAATCAGCAACAAACCTGGAACACCCTATATGAAATCGATTAAAGAAATTTTCGATTCTATTTTTGCCCCACCACAAGTTTAATTATTCGTGTAATTGAGAAGTATCGGACCACCAATGTGTTTAAAATCCTCTTCACTCATTCCTTCAATTTCATAACCATTCAATTGTTCAATCATAATCTGATAAAGATATTTATCGAAACGAGGAATTTGATCTAGTCCAAATTTCTCAATAAAAAGAACTGTCCTCTCTCGCAAGATAGGGTCTTCCTCTCCTTTTATCAAATACTCTTCCCCTGATTTTGTAAAAAACTTATGATAAAATGTCTTTAGTTCCGATATGGTTACGCCCATTTTTCCCGCAGATGATTCTTGAAAATGTCCGCCTGCAAAATTAATAAAGCTAGAAATCATTATCGCCTCGAAATCGATATTATCAACTTCGTAGTTTAAATAGAACTGATCATTTAAAAGGCCTTCTGATTTTAACTTTTCAAGGCTGTTAAAAAAAGTATTCACAAACGGAAGGGCCATAGTGAAAGTATCTGAAGCTTCATTCCAAAGCTTGTAAGTTTCGAGGTTCGATATTTCAAGTGGTTTTGAACTCCCATCAAATTTATATTTTGCTACTTCCTCGTGTGAGTTCTCAATAAAAGCATTCCAATATAATCCTAAGAAGTAACCAAAATCATCTTGCTCAAATGGTGTATCTCCCATGCCTTTCTTCATTTTTTTACGAGTGGCTTCAATCAAGCTGTGGCCTATCTTATACAAGTCCATAAAATCAAAAGTAGCAAATATGATCTTATCTTTTGAGACTTGAGATTTAACGTATTCAAATCCGAGTTCAAGACATTGACGTGTTTGATTTCCAACCCTAGACATTGCTGTTGAACCACTTTTCAGTGCATCATTCAAAGTCATTCGCGCATTTACCAAACGAACAAAATTGAAATGCAAGTACTGAGCACGAGCATTGTCTGTGATAGCATTTAGGGCCTGCTTGATGTTGTCCATACCATGTTGATAAGGGACCAGTGTTGATGCATGAAGGCTCTGATTCGCTGAGAGTGAATCGAGCTGACCAGTGATGGTTTTCTTTTGTTTTATAAACTCATCAATCTGAACCAAAGAATAAAAATATGAGTTGTATTCAAGGGCATCAAAATAATCCACGAAGCCAAAATCTCGTAGGCGATCTTTCTTTTGAAGATATATATCCTCTTCCATTATGTGATAAGAGTCGACAACCATTTTGAACAAAAAGGCGTAGGCATACTCGACACCAATGTCAGAATAAAGCCGTCTGATCATTTCTTTTAATTCTTGAACTAACTCGAAACCCTCTGGGTAGGCTATTAACAATTGATTATCTTCAGTTAGAAAATAGTTATCATCGTCAGGGTACATAGGATCATCAACATCAAAGGTATCGATAGTGAATTGATTCTTCATGCTAAGAAGGAAGTCTTCACTCTTTACGTATTCTAAAATGACATTATCGTCAGGACATCGGGCATAGACCTCCATCCAATACAAAACAGCTTGTGGATCAACCAGGTCTTTTTGCCATAAATCAATATCCCTAAGGGACTGACGTTGTTCGCTAGAAAGTTTAGGAAGAATCAGTGCGACCTGATCCTTAGAAGTGTTCTTTAATGAGACATAAAGAGGTTGTATCGGGATCATGGATAAATCCGTTCCGCCCTCAACTAGTTTTTCGATATCTTCAAATTTTTTGTAGGACTGAGCTTCATACAATAGTTGGCTTAATAGATCTTTCTTGACCCCTATTTCATTCATGCTCAAACCCTCTTCAATTTTTATGGACTTTGTACTCTCTTTTTGACTTTTTGGCCAATGACCGTAGCCAAAACACTGCGCATCAAGTTAAAATAGTCTCTATGACACATACCCATCCACTGAGCATGAAAACAGTCCCTAATCTGGCCTTAGTGAAGGCAGGTTTTCCGGACATAACAACCCTTTTGTTTGACATGGATGGGACTCTATTTGATACAGAAAAATACCACACTTTGTCCCTTCAGTGCATAGGTAGAGACCAGAACATTCAACCTCCATTCGGTCCCAAAGAATTACATGAGCTGATGATGGGTAAGGCGGATCATTTGTTATTTGAATTGATTAAGGACTGGCCAGGATTTCCAAAAAAGTGGGACGTTCAGGCCTTTGTAAGTGAAAAGAACCGTTATTTACTAGATATTTTGAAGAAAGTGGACGCTACAACTTACTTTCCTTTAGCAATGAAGAACCTCCTGAGTGAAGCAAAGTTGGCCGGACTTCAAATTGGACTTGTGACTTCTTCTGAGAAAATTATCACTGAAGAACTTTTAAAATTAACCCAGCTTGACACTTTTTTTGCTTATGTTCTTACTTGTAACGATTCAATTAAAGTAAAACCGGATCCATGGCCATATCAGAGGGCCATGTCGTATTTTCAAGCACTGCCTGAGGCAACTCTTGTTTTTGAAGATTCTCTAATAGGACTTGAATCTGCTAGAGGCGCCGGTGCCAACTTAATAAAAGCAGAATGGTATTAGGGTCTAACGAGATAAATTTGCCACTGCTTACCAGTAGATTCATTATTAACAATTCTTATTCGTTCAACGTTTGTTTTAAAATTTGAATCAATTTCATTTGAGACATAGAATTCATCACCAATAATATTGAGCATATTATAAAGACCAGTATGTTCTTGCATATCAATCATAAATTTAACAAATAAGAGAGGCACAGGACCATCCTTAGAACCTAACTTGTCATAAGTAACCATTTCGGTTAACGCTTCTCTGCTCATAAATTTCTTTAATTTGCCTGAAAGATTATTAATCATATTGAGCGTAAAAACATAATCATACTTTAGTTTAAGCATATCAACTTCAACTTGCTCGAGATTTTGTGTCTGACGAATTTCAGCTGCTTGAAGGAATGCACTTTTGAGTGGCGCGATGGTTTCGACGTACTCTTTTTTCTTAATAACCGGCACAACTTTAGGGTCTACTTTTTTAGCAACAATTACTGGTGCTTCGATTTTATTTGGAATAACTATGGGAGTAACTCCTTCTTCTGCATCTAGTGCTGCAATCTTAAATGGCTGTTCCATGACATAGAGGTTAGTTAACCCCTTTTCAACAAATTCTTTACCTGATCCATAAAAGAAGACTCTTCCTTGGATAAAACGTTCCTGATATTGATTGTGTAAATGGGCCCTGAGAGTTGTGAAAAGAGTTGGCAAGATTGGATATTTTACTTCTTTGTGGGCCATGACTTCGGTAAATCGTCTTAGACATCCAAGTGCCTCGAGCTGTTTATTATATGTATTTATGATGTTTGAAATTCCAATAAGATTATAGGCATCTGTACTTTCCGATACCCCGTAAATTTCATCAATTTCAGAACAAATCAAATTCATTAATGATTCATCCTGTTCACAAACTTTCTTTAAACGAGACTCTAGATCCTTAGGCTCGCACTTCCCTTTGCATTCTGAATCAAGTCGATAATGAGAGTAGTACTTAAAATCTTTACTGGAAAAATCTTTCCACCAATCGCTTTTCATATAGGTTTTCGGTAAAGATTCTTCAAATTTAGGTTTGTGCATTTTCAGAAGCCCAATAAATTTTTTCATCTCAGCATTTTTAGGCCTGCACTTATCTACAAATTTAGAAAAATCAAAATTACAGCCCTTATTTTGAATAAAATGCTTAGACACCATATTCAAATGCCACTGGCCTTCCAAAAGATAACTCAGAGTTAAAAGGCGATATGAATATCTAATGACATCAAAATGCTCCGACAAAAGTTCGTTCGAGCAAATCATTCCTCCACCAAGTTCAGATTTCAGAAAAGAACTGAAATCCTTTTCACGATTAAAAATGTAATCCTGAAAATAGTTCTGAAAGAATAGCTCATCTTGAAATGCCATCTTTCCTTGGTAGAAATCCATGAAGATCAGCGGCTGCCAACGACTTGAATAAGAATCAAGTCTCTTCTCTCCGAGATATCCCTCAGAGTGAATGCGATCCATTTTGACCTGTCCCTGGACTGGCATTGCCAGGGACAGAAAAATTAAGAATTGAACCAGAATAATGTGAACCATGGTATGTAGGTTATCATAATGAGGGCAATTATCATTAGTAATAAAAAGGGAATACTAACCCTGTAAAGCTCCAAAACTGGTCGATTAAACCTAAAAGAGCTTATAAAAAGATTAATTCCTACAGGCGGTGTTATATACCCAATTTCAAGGTTAGTTAAAAAGACAATGGCCAGGTGAAGCGGATTCACACCAAATTGCTCAGCAATCGGGATAATAAGTGGTACCACGACAATAATGGCACTAAAAATATCCATCAAACAACCAACGACGAGTAAAAAGATATTTAGCACGAGCAGAAAAAGGTATTTATTGGTAATGAGTGTGCTCATTGTGGCCAATATCTTCATTGGTATTTCTTCATCAACAAGATAGTTTGTTAGGCCAAGCGCACAACATAGAATTAATAGAATCGCCCCGACGAGAGTTAAGCTATCAACTATGACTTTGGGGATGTCTTTGGTCATCGAAAGATCTTTGGTAACAAAAACATTGATGATCAGTACATAAAAAGCAGAAAGTGCCGCGGCTTCTGTCGCAGTGACGATCCCACCATAGATACCACCTAAAACGAAAATAGGGAGTGGTATTTCAAAGCGAGCTTCCCAAACCGAAGCCTTAAGTTCTTTAATAGAAAAAACATGTTTTATTTTATTAGGATTATTACGTGCCTTATAAATTGAATACGAGCCAAGAATAACCATCAGGAGAATTCCAGGAATAAGCCCAGCTAAAAATAGATCATCAATATCAACTTTTGCTATTATGCCATAGAGGATGATTGGGAGACTGGGCGGGAAGAGTAGACCTAATGAACCACAGGTAGTGATTAAACCCAAAGTGAACTTTTCGGAGTAACCTTCCTCAATAAGTATCGGATAGAGAAGTCCACCAAGGGCAATGATGGTGACTCCCGAAGCTCCAGTAAATGCTGTGAAAAAAGCACAGATAAATAAACAGACTATTGCTGTTCCACCTGGGATCCATCCCAAAAAGGCTTTAGACAACCGTAAAAGTCTAACAGGTGCTTTTGATTCCGCCAAAACATAACCTGCAAAAGTAAATAATGGGATAGTAATAATAGTCGGTGCTCCGGCCAATCGATAAATTTCGACCGAGACCGCAGAAAGTTCGATCCCGCTAAAATAAAATGCGGACAGTGCCAGGGCCGACATGACGGTAAAAATGGGTGCACCAAAAAGGGCACAAACGATAATAGTAGAGTAAATGAAAAAGCTCATTTCTCACCGCCATTCAGGATTCCAATGATCAGTTGATTAAAAAAACGTAGAGATATAAGTCCCATTCCGAAGGGAATAATTCCCACCAGTATTGATGAATGCAGATTAAGAAAGCCTGGTACCCCGAACTCTTTTTCCACTAGATAAAAATCCCACCCCGATTTCGTGAGTGCCAGACAAACGATAAGACAAAACATGGAAATTAAATTCTTATGCAGCCAATGGACTATTTTCGAATGGGATATTTCAATTAACTTGGTCAGAAGATCCACTTTAATGTGAACATTCTTGCTCGTCGCTAGTGAGCCTCCAAGAAAAGCTGAAAGAAAAACGAGGTGACGGATTAAAGGGTCAATCCACATAAAACTTGAGCCGAGCCATCTTAAAACGATAGCAAACATCGCCAAACTTAAAATAATAAAAAGGCATGCAACCAATCCATAGCGGCTAATCCTATCAAGAACATCATCGAATATCGAAATTGCTTTCATCTATTTCGCTTCTTTATTAAGCATCTGAATGACATTAGAGGAGATATATTTATCTTTTACTTTCTCAATAACAATATCTCTAGCAGCTGCGGCCTTAATATAGTCGGCCTTTGGAAAAGAAATAAATTCGACTCCACTCTTCTTCAGTTGGGACCTCGCAACATCGTTTTCAATAGCATTTTTGATATTGGCATCGTCCACAAAAGTCTTCGATAATACGAGAATTTTTTGCTGATGCTCAGGTTTAATTTTAGACCATATTTTATCTGAAACAAGTAGTGCTCCAATAGAGTTGGCGGTAGGAAAATCGACAAGATATTTAATTTTTGTGTGCCACTGAAGTGCGAGAATCGCTAAAGGTGGAGCGTAGGCCGCATTAATAATTCCTGTGGAAAGTGAAGAAAGCACATCAGGAATAGCAAGGGGAACTGAAACCAGTCCCAATGATTCTAACATCGCTTCTACCAATTGATCGCCTTCCCAAGACCACATTTTGACACCTTTAAGTTCCTCAAGGTTTGAGATTTTTTTTGTAGAGACCACATAAACGTGCCCAATCTCATAAAAGCCCAGATTGATAAATCCCTTTTTCTTAAATCCTTGATTAAACTGAGGAGTCAGTTTAGCAAGAGTAGCAGATGCTTTCGCCTTATTATCGTAAAAAGTGAAAGGGATTTCCATTGCTCTTACATCACCGAAAAGATCTCCCAATACTTTTCCCGTAAAAACTCCACCGTGTAATTGTCCAATACGGATTTTTCTAACTACATCAGGTTCATCTCCAGAGACGCCACCATAATATATCTTAAAACTAACCTCATTATTCGTTGCGGTCTCAATTTCTTTTGAGAGCTTTTTTAAACTGTTACCCCATGTTGTTCCTTCGGGAATGAGTACTGCTAGCTTGATTTGTTGTGCTCCAAAGGCGCCAGTTGCCGTCATTAACGCAATTCCAAATAAAATTTTCTTTAACATATCTTTATCCTTCAAAAATTCGTTTTTTATTTTTCTCTATGAATTCAAATCTTTTTTGAGCAATCGCATTGTAGAGATTTAAGTGCTCTACTGCTTTATATTCAGATGTATCTTCCAATGAGTCTCGATTGAGATTTTCCCACTTGGCAAACTCTTCTTTCAGTATTTTGGCTTCTTTGTCATAACCTTCCAGGTCAAAAGAAGGCATCAAAGAATATTGAATGAATCCTAGTCTTAGGAGCAAATGCTTAGGTCGCTTTTTGATTGCTTCTGCATATAAGAGTTTAGCCTTCTCTGGGTTCCCACCTAGCATGCGAGGGCGAGAGGCTTCATACTGAGCGTAGAAAATGTCACAAACACCATTTTCGATGTCCGGTTCTTTTTTGCAAACCCAATCAAAAAGAAATTTTATTTTTGGAACATGTGACACTAATGCAACGTTATCTTTTTGCAAATTAAGCAAGCTACCCCATGATTGGGCAGTGAATAGAACGGTAGAATAATCAGTCTTGCTCAAGTTCTTTTTAAATTTCTTTTCTAAATCTTTTTCATCCAATGTCAGCAAATCCTGTTTTGTAATATCTTTCTTTTGAAGATACTCCAAACCATAGTCTAAAGAAGTAGTGTACAAAGCTATGGCATTTTTCTTATGGATAGACTCTTCTAATCCACCGACTTCATCACCGAAAGCGAGAGTTTCTGGAACAGCATAAGCATATCCAGCGTAGCCTTTGACAAGTGCACCCAAAAGCTCAGTATTATCTTTGTCCTGGAGATAAATCATTTCGATAAATTTGAGATTCGCTGGAGCGGCTTCACGAAAAAACTCCCAGTTTTTTTCTATTATGAGTTTGCTTGAGCCATCAACAAACATAGGCGAGGAGCTTCTAACGGCGATCTTTTGGATTGAGCTACAGGCCGAAACACCCAGAAGCATGACTAGGATCAAATGACGCATACATCCCCTAACTTGTGAAAATTACGATGCTTTCATTCTACTTTGGGGCGATAAATACGGACAGGACAACTTTGTAGGTAAATTTTTACCCAGTTTTTCACTTCAAAAAAGGTAATGCTATAATAAGCATATCACTGACAGTAATATCTCAAGGATTCTTAAGCTATTGCCGACAGGAATGATAGATTACTTCAACAGGAGAAACATGTTGCCCAGTGATCATATTACTCTAACCGTCTAGCAAACCCTCTTTCTTTTGACTGAAGGTTTACTAAGCGAAATTACAAAACGCTTTTACAACCGAGGTCGTTATGAACACGAAAGAGAATCTTGAATCTAAAGTTTTAATCTTCGAAAAACCAGTTAAAGTGAAGCAAAAAAGTTTTCGCCCTATGCGCTCACTTGTAGCAACTAGAAGTTTTAAGCCTAAAACTACTGTGGCGAACATGGTGATGTTGAAGACTGAAGATGTGGAAAGAAGAGATTAGAAGCTCTTGTCTATATCGGCTTTGAGCTTCTTCTGAATTTTAGATAATTTTTCTATTTGCCTGTTGTGAATCAAACCGAGATATTTCTTTTTCAAATTAAATATTGTATCCATGGCTTCAAGATAGTTGGTTTTCAGGTCCCTGAAACAAAGCTGTTTATTTTCATTCGAAATAACCTTGCCGCTAGCATCTGCCGTATCCCCGGCACAGAATAACTTTTCTTCTTCCATACTGTTTTCAATGGATTTTACTAAATTATTGAAACTATCTTCGTAAGCAGGACTGTCTTCAGCTTCAAGCTTTTTTAATTTTTCTATTTGGTCCGGGATTTTGCTTCTAGAACTATCCCCTGTTTTAAATCCGAGGAAGTCGGCAGAAGCATTTAAAGAAATAAGAAGACTCAATATTAGAATAATTCTAACCATGATTGACCACGTGTTAAGGGTTTAAGAAACTTTTCGCATTCAACAACAAAACGACTCAAGGGAAATCCTACCACATTGGCATAATCGCCTTCTACTTTTGAGATAAAGGTCAATGATGGTCCCTGTATCCCATAAGCACCGGCCTTATCTAAAGAATCCTTGGTTGCGAGATATCGCTCCATTAATTCAGACGGAATTATATTAAATGTCACCTTCGATTCTTCCACAAAAGAGAGAGATGATATTTTATGATTATAATTTAAATTTAAAGTAACCGCGGTAAACACTGAGTGCGTTTTTCCTGCCAGTTCATTTAAAAATACTCTGGCTTCTCCTAAATCCGACGGCTTGCCATAAATTTTTGCACCCATACAAACGATGGTGTCAGCTGAAATCACGAGGCAGTTATCTGTTCTTTCATTGAAAACGGCATCACCTTTCATCTGTGAAATATGCTTTGAAAAGTTCACGGGATCGTTAAAATGCGATTCTTCGGGAATGTTCTTACTAATGATTTCAAACGGCAATTCTAGATGCCCAAGGAGTTCTTTTCTGCGTGGAGATGCACTCGCAAGAATTAATTTAATTTTGTCTTTTTCCATTTCGAAGTATCCAGATGTAATACTGAAGATCACTCATTTCCCTAACTTGGGTACGCTGGTTAGTATACCGCATTTTAAGATCTTTTAAATAAAATTCGAGTGTTGTTTGATAGTGACTTTGGCCCAATTCTTTTACTTGCACTTCCTCGTTGGCCTCGAGCTTCTTCAATAAATTATCCATGGATTTCAAATTTGTTGTTTCCATTCTACGAGTATATTCTACTAAGAAATCAAAACGCTTATTAAGTTCATCACCCCATAGAGTATACCCATGGTGGAGCGCTAACTCCTTAGGGGCGTTTAGAGCATTAACAAGTGGTGTTGTATACTTTTCAAGCCAAATCTCCCTTGCAAGTTCAATCGTTTTAATCCTGCGTGTAAGAAGCTCTGTAATTTCAAGTCCACCAGAAACCTGCTCTACTTTTGAAAGACTACGTCCATTTGTCTCAATTTCAAACCAGGATTCTTCACTCACGGAAGTTACTTCCGTTGCACTATAGCCTCGTAAATGGACTGATAGTTCATATCCTTCAAGTGCCTTGCGTTTTTTTAAATATGATTTTCCGCCAGGATAATGAAGTAAATCAAAAGAGGACAACTTTCCTACCAAGGTTACATTTGGCGCGACTACCATGACACGAGTGACAGGAGGGGAATGAGAATTATTTTTGACTCTCAATTCATTTAGTTTTTGAATCTGCGAAGTAATCGCTGTGTCCTCAAGTCTTACAGTTTCCTCAGAGCGAGCAAAATCTGATTGCTTCTGAAACAGCTCTCTTTCGAACTGGCCTTGATTAGCTTCTCTTATTAGAAGTGGTAAGCTTATAGCGTCTGTTTCTGGAGATAATTCAATGGGAAACTCTTTTGAATCTCGCGGGTGCCAATAGATATGGCCTTCATGTAATCGAACAAGATGAAACACTTCATTTTTAGACCAATTTACTTCCTGAAATGAAACTGAAGTCGAAGGTCCGACTCTCATTAAAGTTCCATCCATAAGAAATATCCATGCAACTGAGTTTGCTTCTGTTTTAAATTCGTCTCCCTCGTTTATTCTTGAAAGATGTTCAACCGAGGCCCTTGCTCTTCCGCGAAAAACTCCACATTTACCATGGCACTGAAGAACTTTTCCGACGTGCTCAAATTGACGATCATCTCGCAGCCTGATTTTCCAATCTGTAACCTTATCCTTCAAAGACCTCTCAATTATCCACTTATCTATACTTAGCCATTCTTCTGTTTTTTGAGTATTCCACGGTATAAGTGAATACCCCTGACCCTTTAGAGGAACAACGTCCAAATCCAGCTCCTCCCCCGGAACATTCCAATCCGCTTTATCGTGAAGTACTGGTGGAGTGAATCTTTGAGTCCCTTTCAAATCAGGTAGTACCTTGGATTCAACCCATAAAAATTCATCCATCTTATCAGTCTGTGAACAGACTGTGAGAGAGATCAGACATAGACTCATGGCGAAAGCCGACCAAATCAGTTTTTTCATAAAGAATTCCTATGCTTTTCTCTTCGGAATCCAACCCTAAAAATTTACGACATTAGTTGTTTCTGTTAGAGTGAAGGCTTATTTTACCTATTCGACTGGAGCTTCCCCGCATGGAACCACGTGAATCGACCCCAACTTCAGAGAGTTTCTCCTTTGTTGAGGCAGAGAGGAAGATCCTAGAACTCTGGAATAAGAATCAAATCTTTCAAAAATCTCTTGAAAAAACCAAGGGTGGAAAGAATTATATCTTCTACGATGGACCTCCATTTGCGACCGGTCTTCCACATCATGGCCATATCGTGGCCTCAACTTTAAAAGATGTGGTTCCAAGATATTTCACCATGAAAGGTTTCTATGTTGACCGCCGTTTTGGTTGGGACTGTCATGGACTTCCAATCGAGCAAGAAATTGATAAAAAATTCGGCATGTCGGCTTCAGATTTTGTAGCTGCCAATGGTGTAAAAAAATATAACGATGAATGCCGAGGCATTGTTGATCGTTACGTGAATGAATGGGAAAAAACGATTGGCCGTTTAGGTCGTTGGGTTGATTTCAAAAATGATTATAAGACCATGGACATTAATTACATGGAATCCGTATGGTGGGTTTTTAAATCCATCTGGGATAAAGGTTTGATCTATCAAGGAAATAAAATTGTTCCTTACTCGCCTGCTCTGCAAACTGCACTCTCAAACTTTGAAGCAGGTCAGAACTATCAGGATGTTCAGGATCCGGCGATCACGATTCTTTTCAGAACAAAAAAAGATGCCAATACATATTTCGCGGCATGGACGACAACTCCATGGACTCTCCCAGCAAATCTTGCATTGTGTGTGCATCCTGAAATTGAATACGTAAAAGTTAAAGATCTTGAAAAAAATATTTCCATCATCATGGCAAAAGCACGTCTAGAATCTTATAAGAAAAACTTCAAATACGAGGAAGTAGAAACTTTCACTGGTGCACAACTTAAAGGTGAAAGATACGAACCACTATTTCCTTATTTTAATAAACTCGAAAAAGATGGCTACTTCGTCATGCTAAATGATGAATACGTTACCACCACCGATGGTACAGGGATCGTGCATCAGGCCCCAGGTTTTGGTGAAGACGATAATCGTGTCATGAAAGCTGCAGGCTTTACTGAAGCTCCGGTTCCACTAGATATTTCGGCCAGATTTTCAGCTGAAGTCACTGACTTTGCCGGCGTGGCAATTAAAGATGCTGACAAAGACATCATCAAAAACTTAAAAGACCGCGGTCAATTATTTCATCAATCAACTCTCGTTCACAGTTACCCGATGTGCCCGAGGACAGATACTCCACTTATCTACCGGGCCATGCCCCAGTGGTATTTGGCAGTAGAACAAGTTAAAGATAAAATGGTTAAGGCCAATCAACAAATTACTTGGGTTCCTGAAACAATTAAAGATGGCCGCTTCGGTAAATGGCTGGAGAACGCTCGAGACTGGGCAATTTCAAGAAGTCGCGTTTGGGGAACTCCCCTTCCCATCTGGATCAATGACAAGACAGGGACTGCTGTTTGCATGGGCTCCATCTCTGATCTCAGAAAACATTCAGGAATTGAAGTAAAAGATCTTCACCGTGAATTCGTGGATGATATTCAATTTAAAGTTCCCGGAGAAGAAGGAACTTATAAACGCATTCCAGAAGTTTTGGATTGTTGGTTTGAATCAGGTGCTATGCCGTATGCTCAACTCCATTACCCGTTTGAGAATCAAGATATATTCAAAGAAGGTTTCCCCGCTGAATTCATTGCTGAAGGTTTAGATCAGACGCGAGGATGGTTCTACACTTTAACTGTTCTTTCTGCTGCTCTCTTTGATAAGCCAGCTTTCAAAAACGTTATTGTAAATGGAATGGTGCTTGCCAAAGATGGCAAGAAGATGAGCAAACGTTTAAAAAACTATACTCCACCAGATGAATTGATTGAAACTTTTGGAGCTGATGCCCTTCGCGTTTTCTTAATTAACTCAGGTCTTGTGAGAGCTGAAGAGCTTCGTTTCACCGATGAAGGCGTAAAAGACATGGTTCGCCGGGCTCTACTACCTTGGTACAACTCTTACAAATTCTTCAGCACCTATGCTATCGCTGATGGCTGGAAAATAAGCGACAAAATGGTTCCTTCTGAAAATATTCTGGATCGTTGGATTCTTTCTAAACTTCAGACGCTGATTAAGAATGTAAACCATGAAATGCAAAATTATCGTTTATATAATGTTGTTCCAGAACTTTTCAACTTCATTGAAGATTTAACCAATTGGTATATCCGTTTGAACCGTCGCCGTTTTTGGGAGGAAGGTATGAGTGCAGATAAAACTGCTGCTTATTCGACTCTCTATTCAACCCTCGAGAG
This sequence comes from Bacteriovorax stolpii, assembly GCA_945905815.1. Classification (GTDB taxonomy): domain Bacteria; phylum Bdellovibrionota; class Bacteriovoracia; order Bacteriovoracales; family Bacteriovoracaceae; genus Peredibacter. Next base: position 55,334 of record CAMDQH010000004.1, read on the forward strand.
TGTATCACTCTTGATGGCACCGTTTACACCATTTTTGGCCGATCACATTTACCAGGAACTAAAAGTTTTTGGTGCTAAGAAAATGGAGGAATCAGTCCATCTTTGTTCTTACCCAGAAGCAAATACGGAAATGATCAATGCCACGCTTGAAATAGCAGTGGGCCGTATGGAACAAGTGATTCTTCTTGGTCGTCAGAAGCGAATTCAAGAAGGTGTGAAAGTTAAAACTCCCCTAAAAACATTGAAAGTTATTCATCAAGATCCTGAACTTTTAAAAGAAATCAAGAAACTTGAAGAGTTCATCAAAATTGAACTTAACATTAAAAACGTTGAGTATATGACCAATGAAGCAGATTTCGTCACTTTGTCGGCCAAGCCCAACTCTCCCGTCCTTGGTAAAAAACTTGGAAAAGATTTTGCGAACTTCCGTCCATTAATTGAAAAATTATCTTCAGCTGATGTTCAAAAAATTGAAGATGGCGGAACTGTTACTCTCAATGGTGTGACTTTTAACTCAGAAGAGATTCTTGTTTTCAGAACGGCCAAAGAAGGCACACAATCTGTGACGAATCGTTTTGTGACGATTGATCTTGATTGTACTCTTGATCAAGATTTGATTGATGAGGGTTTAGCTCGTGAAATCGTCAGCCGTATCCAGAAAACTCGAAAAGACTCCAACTTCAATGTTTCAGATCGAATCGAAGTGACCATCCATACCTCAGAAATGCTCGCCAAAGTATTCCAGAAGTACCAGTCCTATATTTCTTCTGAAACGCTTATGGTTAAAGGAAATATTTCTTTAACTGCAATCGTTGGGGCCATGTCACATGATATTGATGAAGATAAATTCGAAGTGAAGGCCGTAAAAGCCTAATAACACACGTGCCCGACGAGTCTAGTCGGGCAAAGTTTTCTTCAAGAATTTAGTTCAAAAGTCGAAGAGCTGTAGATGGAAAAAAAGCTCAATTCCTGGCCCATGCTTACGGCCTTATTATGTAGTTATTCAGTGGTTGAAACTCCACTCATTTATCATTTTCTTAAAACTGAAAGTATCTTTTTTCAAGTTTCAAATATTTTCGTTTCATTAAGTCTAATATTGTTAACCACTTTAGCTTGGTGGAACCAGCAACCTCAAGATTCCAAGTCAAAAAAGATGCATATCTCATTTTGGACATCATTCATGCTCTTTAGTTCTCTACCTTTTGGAATTATCGGTCCCCAGTTTTTGATATTTTTTAAACTCCTACGTTTTGCAGGACTTTTTAAAGCATACAACGATCTTAATAAATCACATGATTTATCTAAACCTAAGAGAGTCATGCTCATTGGACTCATTGCTTTAATTGGCGTTCATTTGGTTGCTTGTACCTGGCTGTTGGTTCAACCCATGACTGGCATATCTGATAGCGAAGCCTACATCAAATCTCTCTACTGGGCCGTAACGACTCTTACAACGACAGGATACGGAGACATTACTCCTACTAATGATATCGGAAGATTATTTACGATGTTTGTGATGCTCACTGGATTCAGTGCCTTCGGTATTATGGTGGGTAACATTTCAAATCTTCTAATGGCGAAAAACCGACATCATGAAGCGAATCGTGAAAAGATTGAGGATCTCTCGTTATTTATGGAATATTACAAAGTGCCTCGAAACTTAAAAACGGAAGTAATGGGATACTATTCCCATCGCTTAGAGAAGCGTTTAAGTGAAAATGATTCAAACATTATCTCTGATCTACCACATGGGCTGCAAAAAGATCTTCAAATTTACATTAAAATGAAACTCATCGATGCCTTACCCATATTTCAAGGCCTTTCTCAAGCATGCTTAAAGAGAATTGCAGAGCAGCTTGAAGCACTGTCTTATTCCTCTGGAGATATACTAATTAAAAAAGGTGAAGTCGGTGAAGAAATGTTTTTGATTGATCAAGGCGAAGTTGAAGTTCTGAATGACCAGGGAAATACTATTGCAATAATCAAACATGGCCAGTGTGTTGGAGAGATGGCGCTTTTAACCCAATCACTTAGAACTGCAAACGTCGTGGCCAAGAATTATTGTGATGTATACCGTCTTACAAAAATTGACTTTATTTCTATCGGCCAGGACTACCCTGAACTAGAAGAAAGTTTTCATCGAATTATGGTAAGACGGGTAAAAGACAAAGCAGCTTAATTAATTATTTTTCACGTATTCAGTGCAGTAAGTTGTTTCCCAACACTGATAGAACTGAGGACCATTTATATATTGTGAAACCCATCCACACTGCGTGCCCTGAGCAGTAGCAACACATGTACGTTGAGATTCAAACCAAATTGAATATCCAACAAGAGCAGCAACCACTAATATTATGCCGCCAGTAGTATAATAATAACCTTCCCAGCTTGCACCAGTTGAATAAAAGTTCTTAGAATTTTCTGCCATCAATTTAGCGAGTTCACTTGATGATGAAGCGCCATCAGCGAGCATTTTTAATCTCATTGCAATCGCTTCAATCTCTTTTGGATTAGTCGTTTTTCTAGAAACAAGATCCATTATTTCTTTCTGAGTCAGACCATTTTCCATTAATGATGAAAGCGTCTTATAAAAAGCTTCAGTCTTTTCAGTCATGAATTTTGAATCTTTTTGATCCCATTCAATCGTTAAAGAATATTGATAATCATCAACTGCTTTTTCGAGTTCCTGAACTGACCCAGAAGCTGCTAAAACGTTAAATGAAAGGCAGAAACAAAGAAGTGCTGAAATAAAGCGCATGAAAACTCCTTAACTAAGGTTAATGGAGCATTTAATAGGACAACCGGAAGAATGAGTCAACCGAGCCACTAAATATCTGGCATTTACAGTGAATTATTGAGGGTTTCTTTCCACATACTCAATACAACGCCGCTCGTTATCACAGTCATAGTGACGATTGCCGTTGCTATCTGTTTCCCAATCACAATCGCGGTAAGTTTCCCAGGCCACGCACTGGTACTTAATTTCATGCCAAATGGCGTAGCCCAGAAGGGCCGCAAAGACGACTCCGATAGCAACGTAACCTACTTCTCCATTCCAGCTTGCGCCATTTTGATAAAATTCGGAAGAATTAATTTTTAAGAGTTCAGCAAGTTCACTCGCCGATGATGCTTGTGAGGACAGAAGATTCATTTTAAGTTTGAGGGACTCAAAGCTTGCGCGATCCTTTGTTTTTCTTTCAACCAAAGAGATAATTTCTTGTTTCGTCACGCCTGAATTCAAAGATGCTTGAATAATATTGAAAAACTGCTGCGTCTTTTGTTCATAGAACACTTTATCTTTTTGGTCCCATTCCACTGTAATCGCATAGTGATATTCGTCCAAACCTTGCTCGATTTCGAGGAGGCCATCAGCGAGCACGTTGAAGGATAATAAGAAACAAAGGATAAATGTAATTTTTTTCATAGATAATGTTATATAAAACTAAGAACAAAAAAGAAACTGGGTGAAATAATTTGTAATTATTTTGTGCTCCTATGGAGTCAAAATGCACCTGATTTTTCTGCCATGCCTAAAAAAGAAGTCATTAAGCTTGGAGTCAATTCAAAGCGCATTTGAGGCGGCACTTTACCAGAAAAAATTTGCGAAACGGGAATGGAACTAAAAACGGGTTTGAGACCTATCATCTCTTTGATTTCCATTTGGGCCAACGTACAAAACGTTTTTAATTCACGCGGTTTGATAAAAAGTCTAAGGATATGCATATTCTTTGGCGTCTTGGGAATTAGCCATTCAACTAACTTAATAATGATTAACCATGAAATAAAATTGCGGTTAAAAGTATGAAAGAAGAAAACTCCTCCCGGTTTTAAGACCCGCGAAAATTCTTTAACGGCCTTTGCCGGATCTTCTACGTGTTCCAGAAAGTCCATGGCGCAAACGACGTCAAAACTTGCATCCGCAAATGGCAAGGCATAGGCATCAGCTGTCTGATAGGTAACAGACTTTGTTGTATCAAAGCGCTTAGCAACTGCAAGGCTTGATTCAGATAAATCAACCCCTGTGACCTTATGTCCAGCGAGGGCAAGCTCATTGGATAAAAAGCCAGCACCACAGCCAACATCTAGGATCGTTGAGTTTTTTGTGAGTCTCTTAAGGATCCAAGGTGCTTTCACTTTATTTTCAGCACGCAGAAGTGCTATTGGATCATCAACGGCCGTATACCACTGATCACCATAGTTGTCGTAAATCGAGTTATCTACTTCGGTTGGGTTCGCCATGGGAAGCTCCATCTTAGGGTCTGATAAAACATAAATATTATAACCACTAGTGACTGTATTTTAAGAAATGAGAGTTCGCCTTCTAGGAGCAACAAATATGCTGAAAGAAAACTTATGGGATGAAGAACGAAAAGCAAGGAATGCAACCACTGCTCTGCCGGTGGACATTTCCCGACGTGAACGAATTCATCCTTCGTAATAAACACACACGAGATTGCACATAACAAGACATAGGAATATAGCTCTGCCGATCCCCAAATTAAATAACTGTAACACGCAAAAACAGTCAAGGTATCTAACGGGTGACCAAACTTTTCCCATCGAGGAAGACCACGTTTTTCATGAAAATAAAACTCATCCACAAACATGACAATGCCTTGAAGAATAAAAGGCACATAAAGCAGATTCATTTTTTTGCCTCGAACATGCCGCCAAAGATGGTTAATCCTGGGCCAAAGGCCAGACTAATGACTTTGCCAGAATAATCTGAATCCAAAATTTCTTTCCACACATGCGGAAGTGTAGCAGAGGACATATTCCCTCTCTCTTTTAATACCTTCCGGCTAAACGCAACCTGCTCATCTGAGAGCTCAAGCTGACTCTGCAAAGAATCAATAATTTTTGGTCCACCTGGGTGAATCGCAAATAAACAATTCTGGTGAGGGTCATCAGTCAAAGTACGCAAGAACTCTGGCAAGTGACCTCGAATTTTATCCGGAACTTCTTTAGACAGAGTCATCTGCATGCTCGTGGCTGAAGGATTCCAAGTCATATCATGAATTGAATCAGGAATGATTTTCTCTTTGACCGATTTCACTTCAAGTCTTCGACCGGTAGTTTGTGTATCAACAGAATATTTCATATGCCCATCAGCAAAAAGCGATTGAACAACCATCTGCTCCGGAGAATGTTTCGCTGGATCAAGGTGAAGACTGCACATTTCAGTATGAACAATGTCTACTTTTTGCGAGCGGGATTTCGCCAAAGCTTCGGCCATGCGCACTGCCGGCAAAGAGGCATAACAACCCATATGGTAAGCATGAGTCACCTCAGGTGCATTAGGAAGATTACTAAAATAAATCTGAGGAGCACTTGGGGCCAAATACCCAGTGCAGGTCACATGGATGAGGTGATCAGGAGTCTCTTCAGTTCCTGCATACATTTCATTCAGAATTTCCAAACACCGCTGGCCATAAACCTCATGTCTTTTACCGATATCTAACCCCGACTGCGAGCCATGAGAAAGCTCATAGATAAACTCACGGTCGATATCAAAAGATCTATTTCCAATTTGTTTTTCACTGACACAAAATCGCTTAAGAATGTTTTTCAAACGGTCTCGATCAGGCAACTGGGCCAGTTCCATCGATTGATAATGTTTGTCCACAATCCAGTCTACTAGATCGGTTTGTTTGCCCTGAAAGCGAGGTAGAATTGATTTAAACGAATGAAGGGACATTTGGTCATTTCTCATAGGCAACTTTTAGCTTTGAATAATGGCCATGTCACTAAACAAGGCATTAACAAGAGCTTTATACACTTTTTATATGCCGTATTAATCTTTTTGGGTTGAAGGACTTCAAACCTCCTGCATAATAGTCATATGAAGTTTTTACTCTTTTTGTTTATATTCCTTAGCTTACAAGTACATGCTCAAAAGACTGTAGGTGCCCAGACGTTTCAGGGCAATATTCGTCCGATCCTTTCAGGGATTCTTAGCGATTTTTATCAGATGATCACCCTCTTTCCTGATTTCCCTAAAGATCTGGTAAGCATCGTGGATGAAATTGATGACCTTCATGGTGAAAAAGAATTGATCCGTGAAAAGTGCCCAAGAAATCTTGAAATTGCGTGCCTTGAGAATATAACGAATCTTAGAAATCGATTGGTTGGTGTTCAGGCAAAAACACTGGCGTTAATATCACGGCAAAAGATGTCTTCAAGCCTCCATATGAACCCACTGGCCGGAATTCGGACGACAAATGAGTTTATGCTTGAGTTGGAAGATATTAAGGGGTCTCTCGATAATGCCGCTCTCATTTTAAAGGCCGGTGCTTCGCTAAAAATGCCAACCTATCATGTTGTAAAAAAAATTGACGAGCTTAGTACTTTTGTCTCTTTGACAGTGGTGGAATATATTCCCTTTACCTACCAAGAAGATTTTCGAAATTTTTATTTCAATTTCATACACCCAGTTCAACAGCAGATTTCAAAAAACCAGAACTACGAATTTATGAACAGAAATATTAACACTCTTAATTTTGCCTTGAATCTTCTGAACCAAAATCTTACAAAAAGAAATAAGAAAACGCCTGAGGGGATGGCGCCCTATCTCTCGGTGATTCATAATCGTTGGAATAGTATTTTGAGATTCTACTTTTAAAAAGCCAAATTGTTAGACTGATTCTGACCATCTTCTGAAACATCTTGAACCAACTTGCTTCAATTTACTTAATCTTAACATTATTCAATACCCTCTAAAGAAAAGTATCTCCCCAAATCAGTGATCCGAATAAACTTCGAAATAACTACGAAGCTAAAAGACGGCCTTTTCCGCCGAGGCTGCACAAGACTGCAAAGAAGAAATCAATGAAGCCCACGAGGATCTGAACGAAGAGCAAAGAGAAGAAACTATCGACTAGTCTATTGATCAAGTTATTAAAATAAAGGCCATACAAGTAGCCTTTATTGCTCATTATCCCGACCGTTTCACTTTAGCTATTTTATACAAATTATTCCTTATGCCAAATTTATTTCATACCGATAAACTTAACATGAACTCTGTTTGTGAACACATTTTTTTAATTCATGTCATCTTAAGGTGGCTCGCATGATTACCCTCGGTGGATTAGCAATCGTGATGATTTCGGTAGTGATGGGGTACGTCCTTCACCACGGAAACTTGATGGTACTTTATCAACCGACCGAGCTTCTTATCATTGGTGGTGCTGCTCTCGGTGCATTGATCGCATCCAGCACACCTAACCTTCTTAAGCATTTAGTTGTAGAAACCAAAGAAGCTTTTTTCGGAAACGGCATCGGCAAAGACAAGTACATACAGGTCTTGCAGTGTATGAATGAAATCTTCCGACTGGCAACTCAGAATCCCCTCGCAATTGAGAAACATGTAGAGGAACCGGAGAATAGTGAGATCTTTAAAAAGTATCCATTACTTTTAAAAGATCATCACGCCATGAGTTTTCTCTGCAACACACTTACACTATTAGTCTCAGGCAATATTTCTCCTTATGATTTGGATGATCTCCTAGATCAAGACATTCAGGCCTTACATAGAGAAGAGGCCCAGGTTCCCGCAACTCTCAACCGTCTCTCCGATGCCCTTCCAGGTCTTGGAATCGTTGCCGCTGTATTGGGTGTTGTTATCACCATGGGGAAACTAACTCAAGGTAAGGAAGTCATCGGTCAATCCGTTGCTGCCGCACTTGTTGGTACCTTCCTCGGGATTCTTCTTTGTTACGGTATTTTCCAGCCAGTTGCGGCCAAGGTGCAAACATCGCTTGATGAGAAAGGTGATTTCCTCCTCGTTATCAAAGCAGGTCTTATTGCTCACTGTAAGGGTTCACGTCCGGCAGTGTCCTTAGAATTTACTCGACGAAATATTCCACCGCAATTTAGACCGAGCTTTAAAGAATTAGAAGTTGCCATTTCGCCTACTTCTGCTGCAAGCAACATTAAGGCAGCCTAATGGATAAGCAACCTATCATCATCATCAAAAAGAAAAAGGCCGGCGGTCACGGCGGCCACCACGGTGGTGCCTGGAAAGTGGCCTACGCAGATTTCGTAACTGCGATGATGGCCTTTTTCATGGTGATGTGGCTTATGGGTTCGGACGAGGAAACACTCAAGGCCGTCGAAGGGTATTTTAAAACCGGCATGATCTCTGAGTCAGGCAAAAACGCCAGCGGAGCTTTCAACGGCGGCGATCCAAAAAGTATGGAAGGCGGGGCTAAAGGCCGCTTCGAAGAAAAAGAATTAGCGCAGCCGCATTACTCTCCACCGGTCTACGTGGAAGAATACAGCATCCTAAAAGATCTTTCCGATGCCTATAACGGTTCGGCCTTCTCTCAGGACGTAGAGGGTGACTGGGTTAAATACACCCTCACTCCAAGATTAAAATTTGAAAAAGGTTCTTCAGAGATTTTTTTAGATCGACCAAATCAAAAGTTGGTCATGAAGTTGATAGAAATCTTTAAGCAGCATGATGGTGTAATTATCGTAGAAGCCTTTCCGGATCAAACCCAGAACTGGGTTCTGGCCCACGAACGTGCTCTCAGTGTCATAAAATTATTGGTCAATAACGAAGTCAGCCAGCGTAGACTTGTTCCCATTAGTGGTGCTCAGGTCAGAGAAGATGGTGATGGCCTTGATGATATTTCCCTCAAGGACGTCGGAACAGTCAAATTCACACTCAAGCGCAAGCGCATTTAAGCTTCAAGATTTTCCCAAAATATAAACATTTTGAATAACACTAGAGAGTCGCGAATAGTGATTGCCCGCTTTAAAAAAAGACCGTATGACGATCTTACCTAAGGAGATCCCTGGTCTTGAATCTTAAATTCAAATACAATTAGATGAGATAAGACCCATCTTTAAACTGACAAACACTTTGCTCATCCCCGGACCGATCTGTCCCGATAATGACCTCGCCCCCCATGAGTTCCTTGCACCTCACGGAGGAAGGATTTTTTCCTCCGATTAGTAAGGCCGGTGAGAGTGGTGTTTTTGAAAAGTTGAGCGACTTTTGAAAAGCCTCACATTTTTTATTTTTACAACTTCGATTAACAATAACTCCATCGATCTTGATGAAAACAACTTTTAATTCTCCGAAAGAATAGATCTGATCCTCAGCCGAAACGGATAAAGATATTAAGAAAATCATGAAAAATCTAAACATGAAGGACCTCATTCAGAGCTTAGTTGGGAAATCTCGTTGGTACTATCCACAAGAACGGCTTCTTTGACCCAAAATTTACCATCTCGATTCCCCTCTTTATCCAGTGAGCATTCAATTGCTACATTTTTTTCTCCATCACTGACGGGACAACCACTATACTTCCCCCAAGAATTAAGAAGTTGGTATTCAACTTTTCCATTTTTACAACGATATCCGGATATAGTCATTTCGTGGTTTGAATGGCCATCAACTCCCTTGACTGGAGTTTTACAAAAATTAGTTCTCACGGTCGGATTATCCATGAAAGCAGTACATACACTTATACCCAAAGCACGATTAGAAGAAATATTATTTAAGACATTCATCCTGACGATGGCCTGTGCGCTGCCAACATCATAGCATCCTCCCTTAGGACCAGTGTAAGTCGTATTCGACATATCTAGGTACTGAGAATTATCACACATACTAAATGATGCGCAGGAAATATTTTTCATATCGATCAAATTTGATTTTTCGCTACACCCAGGCAAAAGCAATTCTTTAAACTGTTTACCGTACTGAGAAAGCGGGTTATTCATTTTGTTAACGAGAGACTGATCAAGAGTCTCGCCAATTTTTATTAATGGCATCAAGACATTAAGCATTTCATCTAGCTGGGTTACTGAAATACACTGATTCATATTACTGTCCTTAACAGATTCCATGATGGCAGAGTTTTCGAGATAAGCATCACATACACCCGATTTCTGATTGAGAATCCCATTGTAGAAAGCGGCACCCAACTCTTCAGGACTCGTTGAGATTTTTCTTGTTGGTGATTCTTGTGAACAATCCGTTTTTTCTATTGAAGGAACTGAACTTAACTTATTATTTAAAAAATCTAAAATCTTAGAGCCTAATTTGGACTGAAAATCCATATCCTCCAGCGATTTGTCATTGTTTTGTTTCAAGTTGGTTATAAGTCCAGACTTGATATCCAGATTTTTTTCCAAGAATGTATTCAATTCGGACTCTAAAGAAGGTGGTATCACTAATTTAATCCGATCTTCTGTAATGACGGATTTTTCTCCCAAAATTTTCTGAAATTTCTCTGCCTCAGACTTACCGCAAGGATCACTAAAGTCGATATTGAATATTTCAACACTTAAGGCTTCTTCTAGCGCTTTTTTTAATGGAATCTCTTTTCTTTTTTCTGCCTCGCAAGCTTGAATAACTTTCCCTCTTTCCATATTCACGGAGTTAATAACTTTGGCGAGATTTTGCTTTAGATTTTGAAGTTTCTCAGGATCATTTCTGACTTTGTTTACAGAATCAAAATAGGTTCCTAAATTTTTCATCAGTTCTATTTGAATGTTACTATCTATCAATTCTTTATTTTCTAAAATTGAATGACTTACAGGGCAAGCTCCACCTGATTTTTTAAGTGCAGCAACGGTATCGCAGAAATACCCTCCATAAGTTAAATCATTATTATCACTTTTAATGTAATTATTTTTACCTCTGCTCCAGTTTTGCATCCAACCGTTTGTGGAAGATTCTAGGGCGGCATGGACATAAGAGACATCTGGATTGTTAGGCAATACAGATTTCAAAACTGCCGAAGTAGTATTGGCGTAGCAAGTACCTAAACCATCTTGATCTTGAATTTTATGGCCAGATAGAGATTTACCACTTTCAAATAGGGAAACTTCCTCATTTTCAGGGACTGAAACAAGGGTACGCCCATTACTCATTTTGCAATCTGCCTCAACAAAAGCACTCATGAATAAAAAGCTTAAAACAAGTAATTTCATCATATGATTTATCGGTACATTTTAGAGAAAATTTAACTAATTTTGAGACTAGAAATCAAACTGATAAGCGGAATATCTGAGAAAGTTGTGACCTGAATATTTAGGTTTAAAACTGTTTTTCCCATCAAGACTAAATTGCAAATCAAAGGATTACGTTAATCAATCTATTTAAAGAAATTTCCGTAGTACTTAAATTTCTCTTTAGCCAAATTATTTTTTGATATTCCATTATAATAACCAATCGCCTTGTCCTGATCTTTAAAGTAAAGGGTATTGGAATAAAACTCCACCCTTTCCTCAGCAATTCCTCGGTGAATAAACGCTGCAACCGAGGTCCCCTTAATCTCATTATGATGAATCACCACGTGCTTACCCGCAATTTGAGTTTTGTCTCCCCGATCCTTTCCCCCATGCATATCTAGTGGAGTATCAATGTGGTGAGTTCCAAAATAGTTATAAGAGGCCTCATAGCTTTGACCTGAGTGTCCGGTGCCAGCAATTGAATGTCGGTTATAATCAAACGTATTACGGGTGATTTTCGCCGTTGAACCTAGGTTCAAGGCCACTCCATACCCGAGTCCAAAACGCTGGTTGTGATGGATATAGTTCAAATCAATCACAACATTCTTCGCACCCGTGATAAAAATTGCCGCGTGAGAAAAGCCCTCGAACTCGCAGTTGCTTATTTCAACATCGGAAGCATTTATGTCCACTCCGCGAGTGACGGGAAATTGATACACTCCCTTAATACCCTGGGCATTAAGACGAATGATCTCCTCTTTTTTGGTATCTTTTTCCACTCCTTCAAACTTAAGCCCAATAAGCTTTACCTTGGGGGCCTTGATGTTAAACATCGGCAGTGCTTTTCCTAAATGAAAAAAAGTTGCCCGATCTTTTTCTCCCGGATCAGGATATCCCTCCAAAGTGACAGCTTTATCAATAACAAGTGTTCCCGCGTTGGTCATGTCGAACATAGCATATTTATCGATCAGGATACGCTCCCCCGGACGTGCCCGCTCCAGACGCTCTTTAAGCTGTCCATATGTCGTCACAAGGCTTACGCCTGAGGGATTGCGGCCAATGGGGCCGTGTGAATGATAAGCGCATGAAAGGGCCAAAAGCAGATAAAGGTATTTCATAAAAATACCTCTCGGTAAAAGTCGGGAAAAGGATGAAATTTTCCTCAAAAAATGCAGAAATTTCAGAGACTTCAGTAGCCATTAAGTTAACCCTTGATACGGCCGACATTCAAGGAGTGCGAGAGGCCTGATCCTCACGCCTTTCCCGATGGTCGCGCTATTCCCGGTGTTGCTGGTGGTACACTTTTCTTAATTGGATCGGATCAGCAAGGTAAGAATTCTGCCTTCCTATTGTTCTTACAAAAAATGCCATGGTTGCAATTGGCCCTACATAAACATGTAACTATTAGAATTCTATCAAACAGATAAGCTCTCACTTCGGGTACATACTTCATTGTGCCACTAATTTCTGGTAATAATTTCAATTCAGCCCTTAAGCGTCTCACTTCATCTTAGCATTGGATAACTTAAACCTAGGAAAAAAAAATGAAGGCTACCTTATTGTCTCTTCTGCTTATGCTTCTTGGCTCATGCACATATGCCACACTTACTTATGGCTACTATTGGAATCCGCTGACGGTTTTAACACTGGCAGATGAAGCCCTTAAAATTGGTGATGAAAATGGTTGGACTGAAGTTCTGTCTGAAAAGGCACTTTGTGTTTATGGAACTAAAGAGGGGATGGCCAATGTTCGTTCTACTTTTAAAAAAGTCGATGAATCTTCAATGCAAGAACCAGTAAAAGTTTCTTCTACGTATTTGCAAAGTCCTGGATACGTTGGTTACTACACTTATTATCAGGAAAAATATGTTTCTAAAGGATTGGATGCATCTGGAAAGTTATTACTAAAAGTAACTATCTTATGTAACTTTGGAAGAACTGAAAGTTCAAAAAAATATTTGAATGCTCCGTTAAGCCAATATAGCACTCGTTCTTGTTCAATTATTGATATTAAAAATTCGGATAAACCTTTAACGATCGCAAGTTATTGTGAAAATTAGTCTCTACTAGCTGAATTGATTAGAATAGGATCTGGATCATGAAATTGTTCATAATTTTTATTTTATTATGCTCTCAGGCCAATGCCTGGTCACCTAAACTCATTGAAGAATGGGACAAAACTTCCCCTCTCTTTAGATCTCAAATGAATCCGACATTCGCCACATTCTGGGCCGGTGTGCGTCGAGCAGTTCGTTTGAGTAAAAACAAGGGAGAAATGCAAGATCTGCTGGCGTCTGGTTTTCAGCAGACTGTGCCCGTATACATTCAATCATCACTCAAGAAGCGAGATTTGATTGTCTTCTATCCTGGTATTTTTGGAAAACCTAATGGAAGAATTAGTCCTCAAGTTATCGATGGGCTAGAACTAAAAGATGTGCATGTAGCAGTGATACCCAATTTATTGGAACCTACCTATCTCGCTTCCAGCCCCTTGTCTCATATCGACCCGATAGAATCTGAAAAGATGAATCAGCAAAATATTTTCAAAGCAGTTATCCAAAGAATTGGTCAATCAAGAATTCGAAAGATACACATTTTAGCAGAAAGCCTCGGAAGTCTGCAGGCCTTGACAACATTTGCTCCGCCCTTTTTAGACCATTATCCTATCGCTTCTTTGACTTTCCTCTGGCCACCACTTTATCTGGATCGTGCAGTTGAGCGTTTTGACTCTCTTATTTCTCAGAGCTTGCCCATACAAGCTGAGTGCTCTTTCTGGTGGAAGTGGCCTTTTATCTTGTGGCAAACGAATAACTCCAAAGTCCCCTCGGGTTTAAACACCCAAGACAAAAACTGTCTCGGCTCTTGGGTGATTGCAGATGGATTCGTGGGAGCGATCCGTGATACAGCAGAACAAGTAATCGATGCTAAATCCCTGAGGTTAGCTGCCGTTCCTAAGACATTCGCAAGCTTCATCGAAGCCATTACGCCAGAGATGAATCGAGTCATAAAGAATAAGGATCCTCGTCTTTCCGTTGATTACTTACTGACTCAATATCGTGGGCATCAGAGCAAGATGAGATTTGTCTCATCAGTCGACGACTTTCTCAACCATCCTCAAGAGTGGGACTTACTTAAAACCAACCATCCTCAGATTTCTTCTCAGATCTATTTATTCTCCTGGGGAGGACATTCGGGACCGATTGGAATGGACGGGTTTGTGGAATCGATTTATTGAAGTTATTTCCTGTTTAGAGGTTTTTTTTAATATTGTTTGGAGAAAAAAGCAGCTCGTCATCAAAGTTGATCAATCAAGCAAGCTAAAATTATAGGAAGCCATCATGGAAGTGATAGCTCCCTAAATCTGAACATGATTACCTAAAAGTAAGTCTGTTTAAAACATTTCTCACGGAGCGACCAATGCACTTCGCTTTATTAACTTCCATATCAGTAGTACCCTTCTTCTCCCATTTATCATTAACTCGTGTTGCTGTTCGTTGAAGGACTGGATCGGAGCTATTTAAATTAGTCTTTGCAAGCTCTACCACGACCGGACTCTTGTGTTTAGCTGATCCAAGTAATAAATAGAGATCATTCGCTTTGTCAGCTCCATAACTGGCCTTGTATTTTGCAATGACATTTTCTACCGTTTCAGTAGGCAACATCATTAGAAGCTCGGCTGATTTTCTTTTTGCAATTTTATTTCCATCGTCTCGCCAGGTATTTTCGAATACTCTCTGAATTGCAGTTTCAAAATGGGGACTGTTTGGATTCTTTCCGGCAAGATATTTTAAGGTATCAATTACCTCTTCAGTGGGATCCCAAGTGGAGGCCACGATTTGAACTTTTTCCGGAACATTCAGATTTTTATTATTTCTGATTAATTTCAACGTTGCCTTCTTCACATCCTCATCTTGAGAGTTTTCCATTGCTGCTTGCAAGATCGTTTTCATTTCCTTGTGCTTGAATCCCATGGCTTCTATATTTTCGGAATTCTCAAGAAGCTCTAAAATCCATTTTTTATATTTAGCATCGCCATCGTATTCTTGAAGGATGTCATTAACGTATGGAAGTAGATCATCTTTATTCTTGATCTGCTTTAATAGACTGGTAACGTCCAGTTGACCTTTGGTATTCTTTGATTTGTGATAAATCATAGAAAGTGCTTCACTGGTATCAAGATCAGCCAAGGAGGTCAGTTCACGAGCCTTCTTGGAGAATGCTTCAAGACCAGCAATTGCTTGCTCTTTTATGACGGGATCAGTGCTGTTTTTCATGTATAACATACTTTCAAAAGCATAATGAGAATTACGATTTTTAGTAATCACTGCCATCTGTTTAGTTGGATAATATTCTGACAAATACTTCATCGTCTTATCCATCGAAGAACCAGGAATTTTAGTTGCAAGCTGGGCAATAATTGTTTTCGATTTAGGATCAGTAGCGTTATTAAGTCCTTGAAGGAGGCGACTTTGAAAATCAGTATTTTGAGACAGCATTTTAAAATCATTAGGTGTCACTTCAACCCTACTTAACACCTTCTGTATAAAGAAATCATCATCTAATTTAAAACGTGAATCATTAGAAATAAAATCTGCCGCAGAAACTTTTTGAGCTTTGAGTAATTTAAATGCTTCATCTATGACGTCAGCGTCTGGACTATTGAGAGCATTATAAACGAGCTCTTTCATCAAGGTTGGATCACCATCGATAATTGGTTTAAACTTGGGCGATGAAGCTTGGGCCATCAACCATTTCGCATAGGGATCAGCTTTTCCTTTAGCATTACTTTCAGCAATTACTTTATTAATAGTTCGAAGTGTATCAGGATCTTTTTTCAAGATTTCTGCAATTTCTAGATTATTGCTATTATCTGGAAGCGTATCATTTTTATACAATAACCAAAGCTTATCGGTAATCTCCTTTTTCTTAAGATCTGCCGCAGATAAACTCTTTATAAATTTCTCTTGCTTATCAATACCATTCTGAATCAACTTCAGTTGAGTTGCATTCAAAGGTTTATCATTAAAAAACTGAGGTAACATTTCATGAGTGGACTTTAAATTAGAATTTCCATAAAGCACCAAAGCAACATTACGAGTTGACTTGTCAGAACTACGAATTAGATCGGACATTATTGTGTTGGCTTTCAAATTTCCTTCGGCCGATAAGTGAGAAAGAAGTTTGGCCGAATTTGTCCTGTTGATACCAGGCTTATTAATGTCCGTTTTAACGGCATCCAATAATGTATTAACAGATGTACCATCATACTTAACCACTTCATCCAAAAGATCAGCGTTATTTAAAACTTTGCTATAAAGCTTAGTCTTTACACTTTCTAGGGCATTCGGATTATTAAGCACCGTCGGTATAACACTTGCCCTGGCAATTTTCGTATTAACTTTTTTAAGCATTTCTAATCCCAGATCATTTATTTGGGGATTACTTGATTCGAGCATTTTACGAATCATCTCAAGATTTTTCGGATCATCTGAATATTTAAACTTTTCTGAATTAATTAAATTCTGATATGCCCATTTCGTAACTTCCACATCATCAGCATTTCGAATGATTTGATTTTGAAATAGTTCAACTTTCTCTGGATTGGCGAGTGTTTTAACAATCGTTGCACGCTTGTTGCCATCAAGGGAAGGATCCTCAATCATCTTTTTAGCAAGAGGAAGAATATGATTTTCCGGTAAGGCAAATAGTTCTTTAGCTGAAAGTTTATCAAAAACTTTGGTTTCGCTTAAAAACTTGCCCAGAATTTTCTTGTTTTCTGGGCTATAACCTTTGAGGTTAATTTTATCTTTTGCTATAAAATAATAATCTTTCTCAAAGTTGGCACGAAGGTGATTGTGCCCCATTTGACTGATTTGTGGGGATCTATGATCTAAAAGTGCAGTATAAAGATTTTTTATACCATCTGCATCCATGTTTTTTGAAAGGGTGAGAATAGACCTGATCGCTGCCGGATCATCCGTTTTTGTGATAATTGATTCTAAAGCGTTAAGAGCTTGAACATTTGCTGCATCAACTTTGATGTTTTGAGCCGAGGCAAGAATCTCTTTAACAATTTTTTGATCATCAATCTCATTTGCTTTAAATAGTAAATGCTCTAGACCCACTGGATGCTGAGTTAAATAAGCGATTGCTTTTTTTCTGACATCGCCGTCATTACTCGAAAGTAATTCCTTGTAAACTGAGATATAACTATTTCCTTGAGATTTTTCAAATTGGCCAGGAAGTTTTTCTACCAAAAATTTTTGGTAACCTGGAGAAATATTAATTGCGTACGAAGCCATTGATGGCAAGTCGGACTGACTTTTAGCAAGGACTTCTTCGAGAAATTTGCGATGAGCACTTGTTTCATTCTTAGTTTTTGATTTTTGATAGTACAAAGCAATAAGTGCCTCTTCATTATTTAATTTCTTAATTTCATCAATACTAATACTCGCTTCGAGCGGCATCTTCTCAAGTTTACGATCTAATTTTCCTCTAAAATTAACCTGACTTTGTAATGATGCGGCATGCTCGCGGGCCAACATTTGTTGCTGTTTATAAACTTTTGCCTCAGGCAATATATCATTACCCGACCATACTCTGCCCTCAGAGGAAATTGGATTAGCACGAGGCTCAACCGCTTTACCCCAATCCGCCACTTCTGGATGTAGACTTAGTTTTTCTTCCAGCGGTAAAAAACCTGGGGAATCATACACATTTTTAGAAACTTCCAGACCTTCTAACAAAAATCCTTTGTATTCACTTGCATTCAAACCAAGGCTTTTCATAGTCTTTTCAAATTTAGCAAAAGCCATTTTAGGATCTCTCGCCATGGCCTGATAATCAACATGAGGAGAATTAATGAATACGTCATCCGTTTCGTTTAAAGCTTTATTTAGAAGAGCTTTTGTGAACTTTATCTGAAGCGCCGATTCAGCAGCATTACGAGGAGCATTAAATAGACGGAACTCCATTTTGCGGATTTTTGGATCAACATCAAAAGTTCTCCTCCACATATCGTTTTTCATGTCGAAATCAGAATGAATTAATTCTTCAGGAATGACATCCTGGATGTAAGCTAAAATATTTAACTGGTTATTCTTGGTTTTACGACCAATTCGAGTGTTAAAAAACTTTTCATTATAAAGAAGCTGTTTTAATTCTCTTTCATCTCCATCAAATTTTTTAAGTTGGTTTATCAGATTTTGACTGACTTTTACAGGTTCGGCTCCAACTTGTCTTCCGGCGTGCTGAAATAGCATGCTCATGACATCGCGGTTATCGAGGTAGGCACCCAGAAAGCGTGCCATCTTTTTGGGTTCACCATCAAAGGGTTTTAAATCGATATTGATGTGACCACCACCGAAGCGGGTAGATGGAATTAAGCTTTCTTTTTCCATGGCAGTATAGAGCTTTTTCATGGCATCAGCATCTGGAACAAATTTAGGAGTCACGATTTCTATGTGACCACCACGAACAGAACCTTCAATTCTTTTTGAATCAACATCGTAACTTCTTCCAATACCATCCCACTCAACTCTCCACTTCTTGCCATTCTTATCTTTAACTTCATAGGCAATATCCAAACCATGACCGTGACCATTTGAATGTAATGCCTTTACTTCTACCGGTGCACCATTTAATTCTTCACCCAGTCTTTTAGCAAATCTTTCAATGACGTTCTCTCTTTCAACATCACTATATCCATAGTGGGTAGCCTGCCATTCATATTTACCGGCCTGATTAGGTATAGGCACAAACTCAGCATTTGATTTAAGTGGGTATCTTGCAGAATACTCAATACCAAAATCGATCTGATTGACGTCGACTTTGGCACCAGACTTGACTGGGTAGATATGCGCTTCGGACGTATTTTTCAACTTCTGTTTTGGTTTTAAGTAATTTTCAATATCTGTCGCAATTTGAGACGTTTTAACCCAGTCTCGCATAGCAAGTCTTACACTTGGCATATCCGGATTATTTAAGTTTGCCACTGTCTTGATGTAGGTATTGGTTAATTTTCGGACTTCTTCTTTTTTGCCTGAGCTCAGATAGGGGGCCTCTTCCCAGTTCCATAGAGGGGCGAGATATTCATGACTGATGCTCTTTTGGCTAGGCGACCCATATGCCATCTTTGTAATCGAAGCTTTACCAACAGCGGATAAAAACTTATCAGCTTCTAATCTACTGACACCAAAGCGTTTCATGAGTTTGGCAGAATCGTATGTTCGACCATCATTGAGGGTCCACGATTTACCGCTGGCAAGATCATCATATTCATTGGCAGCATAGCGCGATACTAAAAATTTCTGGTGCATTCTTCTAATCTTGTCAGATTTGACTCCGGCACGAAATTCAAGGGCAAATGCTTTTTGGCCATCGACATCAAAACGCTCATTTTCTAACCGGATTACGCCACGTTGAGTTTCGTGATCGTTGGTCAAAGAAAAGTCAGGGTGAACTGTTTTATAGTTCGCCAATTCAATACCGGCGCCACCTTCAACACCTTTTAACACAATATAGGCCTGAATATTTTTTTCAACTTCGCCTAGTTTATCTATAAGTTTGGCAGCCTCTTCGGGTGATTCAATCGCTGCTTTCGATTTTGGATATACAATCCATTGGTGACCAGGGGCCTCGAATTTTTGACCAACATTTTTAAGTTCCGTTCTGAACCAATCAATCATGAACTCAAATTCCCCATACGATCTCTGAGGGATAAAGTTAATTTCCCACCCAACGCTGGTTCCATGAGCGGCATCGATGAATTTTTCAGCTTCTCCATAAAGAGGTTTGTAGTTATCATAGCTGACATTTTCCTTCAGACCGGTTGTGCTGGTTAGACCTGGGTAATTACCATTGAAAATTTTAATTCTAGTTTGCTTATTGATATGGGAGAAAGACTTATCTCCACCACGATCGAGAAATATTTGAAATTTCTGCATTAATTCCTGACGAGATAATGAACTATAATTAACTCCCTTCAATCCTTCGAGATCAAAAGGAATAAGCACACCTTTCGCATCACGAACTTCTTTAACTTTAATTTGTCCTGATGAAAAATCACTTAAAAAGGCCCGCAAGAACTCGTCCTTCTTTTCAAGTTCGTTAACAAAATCTTTTAAACCATCTTTATCAGGACCCATTATGCGAGTAATCAAAGAAGAGGATCCTTCTTTCTCACCACCAAACATAACCATTTGACCCGCATTTTTAATTTCTTTGCCGTCTGAATCAAGTGCTTTGACACCTTCAGCACCCTTTACAAGTGTTTGTGTCTTATCAAAATTCAGTCCAGCTTCGGTCATTTCATTCCAGATTTCGTAAGCTGATTTATCTTGGGCTAAAGCGCTAAAACTTAGGAACAGGATTAAGAAAGAAGAAATAATCCTTAACTTAATAAATTGGATACTCATGTTTTTTTCCATCTTCATAAAACGCCCTAGTAGTTAAAAATCTAAATCTTTTTCATTGATATTATTAAAATCATAACTTTCATCATTACTTACTGCTTCTTCCAGAGCTTGATCCTGAAGCTCCTGCTCTTCCTGACTAATTGGATTTTCGTCGAAATTGATCACTTCAGCTTCATCAGCAGAGATCATTCTTAAGTAAACCTTGTCAGAAATTTTTTGCAGCGTGGATGTTTCAAGTTTTGCAAAAGCTTCTTTCGACATATTGTATTTTATCGAATAATTCAAAAACTTGTATTTAGATCTAAAGGCTTTATCGACATCAATTTTTTTCGTATTTTTATTAAAGCTGGTAATAAAACTCAGCTTCTCTTTCACGTTACGTTTGAATTTTGTAAAATTTCTTCCTCGCGCCATAAGATTATTTCTTTGAGTATCTAGTAAATACTTAGGCAAGAGAACTTTCTTGCCTTCCGGGACACTGAAGCCAATCCAGTAATCTCCAGATTCATGAATATTGTTTATTTTAAGAGAATTCCCAGTGCTCGTTTTAAGACTAACAGCTCCACCATCCACCAGGTTTTCCTGAATGTTGACTGAGCCTGCCTGCCACTTACGTAAACGAACAATATCATCTCCCACTCTGACTTCACTCTTGGCCAGTTGCAAAGAGTACTTAAAATCCGGATCTCTAATAGGATAAACAACATTGTTTTGTGTGTTCTTCACCTTATTCAGAATTTGTTGTTTTTTTGCCGGATTGATTTTTGAAACCGACTCAGAGATCTGTATACGCAATTTTTCGTCGACTGCTTTTTTCATCACATGAATGACTTCACCATCAGCGTTGTAGCCAATAAATGAATTTTCAGATTCATCCACGATTTTCAAACCTTCGGAAGTATTATTCTTATCCAGTCTAATGTAGGCACCAGTCTCATCTACCTTGGCATTGACTTTAGCATCGTAGGCCCGCTTAAATTCAGCACCGTTTGCTTCATGAGAGTAGATACTGACGTTATTTTTACTGGCATCACCAAACTTACCTGATTCAGAAGGACCGCGATTGAGATTGGCGAGTTGATTTCTTGCTTCATCATTTTTAAGCGATTTAAAAATTTCATCCTGATATTTTTGAACTTCAAGTTTTACAGATGGTGAGGCGACTGCTTTCGCATCATCTAAGATCTTCATTTCTTTTGAAAGTGCTGCCAGATCCCCTTTTTTCTCAATCCTTCTCGCTTTTATAAGAAGGTCATTTTTTACTTTAACTAGTTGCTGACTCATAGAAGCCTGCATTTGTGCATTCTCAGTAAATCTTTCGGTGTTTCTTCCTTTAGAAATTTGAGTCTGCAGTGCTGATCGATCCAAGCGGACTTTAACTGGAGAAACAACTTTATCTTTCATCGATTCAACATAGGACTTCGCCACAAGTTCATTGGAGCTTTCGACTTCACTTACGCGCTGGTTAATGTTAGGCGCTGAACCTTTTTTGAAGAGATCCTGGGCGTCACCAAAGCGTGTCTCATCACTTATTGCCTTAAGCTTTGAATGAATGAGTTTGTTTGCCTCTTTGGAAAAATTCCCAGATGAAACAAGAACCTGCTCACCGGATTTGGTATAGGCGACAAATTGACCGTCAACTTCATCCACTACCAAAAGCAATTCATCATTGGGTTTGGTTTTAATGACGACATCCCCACTTTCTTTTCTGAGAACATCAACTGATTCAATTTTACTTTCAGCGCCAGTTTTAAGATTTCTGATTTTACCTTTTTCAAGACCGGAATAATTCTTTCCATTATAGGCCATGTGGCGCTTTATAGATCCCTGACCTAATAGTTCTTTTAGCTGTTTTTCTTTTTCCAGGTATTGAAGTTCAGCATGATTCAATCTTTCAAGTGCCTTCGGATTTGCAGCATATTTAGATTTAGTGCCCTTTATTGCTGCCAACATTTCCTGCATTTGATTAAATTCGGCTTGAGTTAACTCACCTTTATTAGCTGCCCTGATCCAATCATCCATTTGTTTTGTGCCAAGATTCATCAAATCGATGCTCGCATCGACTGCCTTAGAAGCATTCGTTGCCTTGGATATGTCACTGGTGATGTTGGCCATATCGTAACCAAACTCAGTAATACGCAGAAAGTTTGCCATTGGAATTAAACCATTGGCCGCCTGATAACCTAGGGCAAATCCCTTTTCGCCTAATTTAAAAGGATCCAAGACTCTTCCCACTACCTTAATAGCTGCACCAGGAAGTTTAAATGGTGCCGTAACCACGGTCTTAGTTGCGCTGGCGACGTATTTAACCGCCTTACCCGTTCCCTCAATTGATAACTCAACCACATTTCCAAGAACTCTGCTTCGATTAGCAATAGGAGTGGCGATTTTATTCACGTTTCTTGATACCCACGCTTGGGCGCTGGCAAATTTAGTTCCCTGAAGTCTTAAAAACTGTGCCGATTTTCTTTGGACAGAGGCTGCCAGGACAATTGGTGTTTTGATCACACGAGTAGTTTTAACTGCTGTCTTAAGAGTTTTCTGAGTAATTTTACCAGCAAGAGTCGTCATCTGTTTTTTGAGTAATGTACGGGCCCCAACTTTCACCCCAAGAGTAAGGGAGCGAACACCAGATTTCACCACATTTCCGGCGCCACCAGTGAGTAAGCCGATCAGAAATTCAGAACCAACAGCTCCCACCACGTTACAAATTCCGGAGATTGCACCCGCGCAGGTCAAACATTTCCAGCTTACAAAAGGCTGATCACAATGAGCCTTATCTTTAAACCTTTCCGTTTCCCAGCCTGGCTCTGTACACATCAAGTCATCAGTCACGTATTCTTTGAGCATTTGCCACATGTTGCTAAAGAAGTTTCCAATCTTAGTTAATGTGCTCTCTTCGTTCTCGCCCAAAGTATTCATCGCCGCATGACCGGCATCACTCATTTTCTTCTCGGTTTCAGTTACCCATGGCAACCAGCTATAAACTTTGTTACCAATCCACTTAATTCCATCCCAGGCCATGCCAGCGAGCGCCGGTAAACTTTTAAGGAACGACCAGATCACATCGGCAGCAGCAGAAGCAATTTTTGCAAGGCAATTATTTTGGGAATTCAAGCAATCTTTTCCGAACCCCAGTTTTTTTCCTACAATTGCACCAACCTTATCAAGTGGACCTCCATAGAAGAGTGATGAGCCAATGGCACAAGCAAAGGCTTGACCGCATCCACCGACAGTCCACTTCTGAGGATTTTCTTCACATACTTTTTGGGCAACAATTGAATTGATATCATTGGCCTGTTTAATCACTCCATTTTTATTTTCAGGAGTACCATCATCACAGCCATTAATTTTTAAATCAGTAAATGTTGTTTCATATTCATTTAAAAGCTTAGTTCTATTGGCCAGAAGCGGTTTTAATTTTTTTAAGCAATCCGATCCTTCTTTAGATAAAAATTCTCCCGAATTTGGATCCACCAGTTGAATTGTGTTATATGTTTTATTGACCAACTTGGCGACTGTAGGATCAGTACAAGCCTTGCTTTTTAAAAGATTCTCAATACCAAGATTTAATTCTTGGATTTTATACTCAAGATTTCTTAATCCTGTCTCTGAAACTGGCTGGGTATTTTTAACTTTTCCACCCTTTTGCAGACCAACGGAAACAGATTCTTTCTTTTTAGATTTGCTTTTTTTGACGGATTTTTCTGATGTATTTAAACTAGAATTTTCTTCGGGCGAAGAATCTGCATCCTCCGCTTCTTCGTTGACTGGCTGACTATGGTAAGGAAAGTCCATTCTAAGCTTTTGTTCCAAAACTTTACAAACTGCAGTTCGGGATTGTTTTTTTGAAGCGTCTTCACAAACTGCCTCGGCCGTACCCTGAAGATCTGAAAATTGAGTTTCAAACCAAGGCTTTAACTGTTCTTGTTGCTCTTGAGTGGAATTAGCTTCAAGGTAACTGGCATAATCGAATCCATCCGGAAAATTTTCACGACTCGCGCGATCACAATTGCTGGTGGCCCTGACTCTGTTATATTTTGAATCAAAAGGTGCACATACGGGGCCAAAGACAACCGGATTACACATTCTTTCATCAGCGGAGCATTCTTCAAAGCCAACCGGGCTGCCGCTAGTAAAACCCAAACTCTGAGTTAATTTTTTAAAACTGCCATAAGCTTCTATGTTTTCAGGACTCTCACAAAAACCACTTGAAGCACGCTGACTCGGCCAACCAGCATAAATACACTCACCACCGGCACCAGCATAAGTTGTAAAAGTATCAGTTAATTTTTTTAAGGTCCTATCAAAGGAATATTCGGAATTCTCTTCAATACTTTCAATGTTTTCAAGTTTTACCAGAAAATCTTTATAAATTGAAACAAGGTTAATCCGGTCAGTCTTATCCAAATCCTTGACTTCAATATGAGGCAAATTCGTTTCACCAATTGCGAGGAGTGGAATTAAGCATAAAAGACTAATTAAAAATTTAATCATTTTACACATCTCACATTTTCAATAATTTTCTTGAATTTATCCTGATCTGATTTTGAGTCGAGAGTTGTTGTCGCCTTGGCAATAAAGAGAATATTATTACATTCAACATAATAACTTTCTTCAAGAAAATCTAAATTATCTTTTTTATAACTCCATACAAAGTTGTGATAAGAAAGATCATTCCTTATTTTTTCATATTGATAAGGCTTGAAGTTTACGTCGAGGTAGCCACGTTCTTTGGCAAATTTCCGCATCTCATCTTTATGTTTAGAGAATTCCTTCTCCTTCACTTCTGGATCAAGCTTTACACCTGAAGTACTGTAAACAACACTCATGACATTGCGTTTTTCATGATTAACTGAACCAGTGAACCACAAGTCAGCACCAAAGAATTTTCTTTGGGATTTTTCACTGTCATCAGTGGCAAAGATGATACTGCCGCCAGGCGTCTCTACCCTGTGCTCTTTGGCAAAAGTAATTGAGCTAAACAAAAGAATTGTAGGTACAAGTATATATTTTTTCACTCTATTTTATCGGAGATATAATTTTACGACTTTAGATTCTTTTTCAGGACAAATCCAGACTGGCCTACTCCACTACTTTTTGCGATCTTTTGGGTAAAGATTCACCGGTAATCATTCGATAATGAAGAAACAACCGGAGTTAGTAGATATGAAAATAATCATTGTTTTGTCCCTAATGATGCTCGCCATGAGTATTCAGGCAAGTACCGCTTGGAAGCTCAAAAATAATTTTACGGTTTCCAAAGTTTGGCAACACACAGTCGACAGTAAATTTTATGTCTCGATAGAAAAAACGAAGCTCGATGATGTCAATGAATACAAAGATATTCTCAACGACAAAGGCAGATTGGCAAAGTTTAATGAGAATAAGAAAAGCACACTCGCCCTAATTGGTGTTTCCAAATGGAGTGGTGATTCCAAAGAATGGACTAAAATAAATGGAAAAGACGCCCTAAAAATACAGGGGACTTACATTGATAACTCAGAGGAAAAAGTTTATTTCAGAGAATATCACTTGATTGAAGATGGCAATGTTTTACAGGTCCTATTTACTTCTACTAACAATGATTCCTATGCTTCTCAGAAAGATATCGAAGACTTTCTGAAAGACGTAAAAATGGATGAAATCCGTGAATAAACTTATTTCATACCTACTTATCCTTTGCATAATTTTACCAGGTTTCGCCACGGCCCAATCCCAGGGCGCATCACCTACTGTTGGTGACGTAATCGGGAATATTATGGCCGGTGATAATTCCTATAAATCTTATCTCCATGTGGCGCAAACTGAAGGTGCAGGGTGTGCCACTTGCGCTAATAAAACCCAGTCCAGAACTCAACCAATAAGTATGTCTGCTTTCTATGATGGCTGGAAACTGAACTGTCTGACCTTAAGTAGCAGTCAGCTTTGTCATGATATTGCCAAAGACGACAAGCTCCTCTGTAATGAGCCTCCAAAAACTGCCTGGTATAGCAACATTTGGGAAAAAACCAAGGCTTGTGGCGCAGGAATAAAAAAATCATGGATGGATTTTTTCCATTTTATGGGACAGGTAGGTTCTTATTTAATTAATAAAGACGGCGCTTTTACAAAAACGAATGCCAAAATTTCTAAGGCATGGACCTCCATGACTAATTATATGGCGATGGAAGTAACCAAATATCAGGATAAGTACCATGTAAGTGCCTCTAAAGCATTCCTTGCTGTAACAGCAAATATGATGAAAAAATTCACAGACAGTTTAAGTGCTATGATCATCCAACTGGCCCCTAAAGTTGGTTGTTATAACTACAAAGCGAAAACGAGAATTATTTGTCAGGTTTTAGCTGAATTCTTTGCTGACCCTATCTTGATGTTCCAATTCCTGAAACTTGGGCCGAAGGTACTTAAGGGTACAAGAATTGCTCAATTCTTTAAATTCCACAAGGCGAAAGCAGTGGAAGAAATTGTTGAAGTCACAGCTAAAGTGGGATCGAAGACAAAGAAATTAATGGCCGGATCAGATGCTCCTCTTTTGAAGATTGATTTTATTTCAAAAGATAGTAAAGTTCTCATCAAACTTGCTGAAAATCCCAAGCTAAACAATGCTATTGCATCTAACAGAAAATTATTTGAAGAAATTTTTCCAGACAAAAAATCGCTGGAACAGCTCGATATTTACCTGCGTGGCTCAACTCAGCAAGAAGCAGAAGATTTAGCCGAAGTCCTGGAGATTCTCAGTAAAGATAAGAAGAAAATGTCCCCAGAGCAGTATAAAGATTTTATTGATGATATAAAGCAAAGTATTAAAAATAGTTGTGAATTATAAATGCTTTTTTAATGATGAAAGGCCTGGAAACAGGCCTTCCCTTCACATAACGTTTTACACCCGTAAAATCAGAGATTTCATTCCTCTCTAAAACTTCGATTTTTTTAACAATTGAACATTCTAACCACTAAAGGAAAGCCTGAATTAGCCCTACATCAATATAATTCAAAAAAAAGAAATCCCCCCTTTTAGGGAGATGAACTTCTATCTATTTATAAAAAGCAAATTAAACAAGGTGCCTAGTCAATTGGGGGCCAAAGCAAAACTTCGATTTCAAATAAACTACCTACCTGTTGCTTTTACTTTTGGTTGCGCTAATGAATTGCTTGGTTTCTGAGACATAAATATTCAAACGTTCCACAGGGCTTTGGTGTTACTGATCCGGCCGTATCACAATTAGCTCAAGCAAAGGCATAGGAAAACCTTTGGCCAGTTTCCTTGAAATACACCCAACTTTCTTGCTTAAGAAAGGTTTCTTTTAATGACTTTTATAATAGATGATAAGCACACAGCGCAGCGGGTCAAAAATTTAAAGTGTTTCTCGAGATTTCAGTGGAGTATGATTAATAAAATGAAATTTCGGCCAAAAACCTTTCTCTATTTAGTACGAGCGCTTTTCCCACAGTGGAATTTCTTCGACCGTATTGCCTATGATTTCGAGCTGGATTACCAATTGGAGCATGCTTCATGGCAGACCTTCTGCTTAGATCAAAAGCACGAAGCTATTGGATTATTCATCTCACCCAAAATGAACCTGGCACTGGCCTGCTCACAGCTGATTGAGCAATTGGCGTATGAAGTTCAGGATTCAACAACGGTCATTCATGAACATGCAGTTTATAAAATGATTTGCTCCATGCTCAAGTTTCATTTTCCAGGAAATAAAATTCAATTCAAAATTGTAGCGGTAGATGAGTCGGAGCGGTCTGATCTTTTTCTTTCTGGTTGGATTTCATGAGTTTAGAATTTTCACTCAAATTAACTTCTCTGTTACTGGGCCTCGCGATGCTCTTCCAAGGCATTGAAAATTTCCTAATGGGCCGCTCACCAGAATTTCGTACGATTTGGAATAGTGAAAATCTTCAGGAAGAATTGATCGCAGGACTACCGCTGCCAAAAAGTATTATTCTTAAACTTTTCTCACACCGAGGATTTTTGATTTTAGCGCTCATACAGATCCTGTGTGCGGTAGCAGGAATGGTGTTTTTCCACTGGGTCTTTTTTGCTATTCTGCTGGTGTGCCATCTCTTCACTTGTATTCGCTTCCGAGGCATCTTTAACGGTGGCAGTGACATGATGACTTTTGTGGTTTTAACCGGAGTTTTGATTGGAGGCAAAATGGGGATGATTTACCTCGCCATTCATGGTCTTTTGTCTTACTTCAAAGCGGGATTTTCAAAACTGCGAGATAAAAGCTGGCGCCAGGGCAGGGCATTGGCGGTCTTTCTTGGTCGCTCACTTTATCCCGACATCCGAGAGTATGCGCGCTTGTTGGCGCAAAATCCTCGCATCGGATTATTTTTAGCAATAGTTGTGATAGCGTTTGAGTTGCTGGCCGTAGCCCTTCCTTTTGGTAGGCAATACCTAAATGCCTATTTCATTGTCGTTGTGATTTTTCATTTGGTGGTTTACTGGTGCTTTGGACTCAACCGATTCTTTTGGATCTGGATTAGTGCTTGGCCTTCCATTTACTACACTGTCTCTTTAGTGCCCTGAAGCTCCATCCTCTCCAATTTCAGTTTCCGAACGCACACTTTGCGCTAAGGTGATAAGAAGGATTTAGCCCAGCGATTATGTCCTATTCAGCGAGAATTGTTTGGAAGATCGGGTAAGTATGAGGGCCCACTCCTTCAAACTCCCCACTGAACCGTACTTGAACTGCTAGCTTATAAGGCCCTTCAAAACAAATAGATTTTCACACAATGACAAATGAGCTCAGTTTTCCTTAGGGAATTTTAATTTTCAATGGAACGATCTTTAACTGTATCTGAAGTCTATCCATTTCGTCCCAAGACACCGGAGCTTTCAAATAGTGTGTGACTGAGTTCGTAATTTTTTTTTTAACTAAGAAGTTCGATGAATTTTCAGACCTCAAAATAAACCGGTCGGTGGATTTATGAAACTAAAAGGTGATGGCAAAAAAAAAGGCCCTCTTGCGAGGGCCCTTGAACTTAGTACTTGTTTGACCGTGTTCGGACGTTAGTCTTGTGACGACGCTTTTCAGCGTTCTCAAGTTTTTCTTTCATCTTAACTGAAGGTTTTTTGTACTCAGTACGAGCGCGGTATTCTTTTACAATACCAAAGGCATCGCA
>CAMDQH010000005.1 GCA_945905815.1 Bacteriovorax stolpii
AAGTCAGAGGGGGATGAACTCCAAAAAAGTTCACAATAAAGTCCCAGAATCAGTTTAGTTAACCACTAGATTGATTCTCAAATATCCCGCCAAACTAGTTCAATGTTCTCTTCCTCTGCAGGTTATTCTAGATTTAAAAAAGCCCTCGAAAGAGGGCTTTTTTGCTTCTTAATCTTTAAATTGTTCGCAGACAACTGAGGATAATTGTTTTCAGTCATTTCAATAATTTCCAATTGCCCAAACAAGTCCGAAAGAAACAATTCTGTTTATCAAACAGAATTAATTAGAGGACGCTACAACTCTGAACCAGTAAGTGCACCTCCATGTCTTAAATGAAAAAGGGAATTTCCACAAGTTTGGTGGAAGACATGGATTTGGGCAATTGGAAATCATCCTCAGTTGTCTGCGAACAGTTAAAAGTTTTGGGTCACGAGCGAGATCTAGAAGTTGCTATCGCGAATGCCAAGAAATATGGAATTTGAAATAGAAAGTTAAAAAAGGCAAAAAAGTTGGCAAGAAAAAAAAACAAAAAAAAGATGCAATTATTTAATGAAAAGAGTCTTAGAGAAACATCTCAAATAAATCTTTTGATGAAATATAAAACCATGATGAAAGAACTGAGTTTAGAGCTTGAAGATTTTGAATCAATTGAAATGACTAATAAACAATTTCATCGACTTCGGATTACTCTTAAAAAAGTCAGTTATGGTTTAGAGGCGATTGGTCAGATTCGTCCACAGCTTGAGAGGATGCAAGATATCTTGGGACATATGTACTATTTGTAAGTGCTGCAGGGATTGGTGGGGAAAAAAAATAGGATTAAAAAAGATAAACGTTTTGCTAAGAATGATGCTCAGGCCGAGTATCTATCAGTTGTTAAAATAGCGCGAAGAAATTTAATGAGAATTTAGCAGTCCGCGTATTCATAATCTCTGACTTCACATCGGACAGGAAGTGTTTTATCTGCATAATTAATTGTGCCTGAAGTGTTTCCAGTAGAGTTTTTAAAGATAAGCTTATGCCCACCGCTGAGGTCGTAAATATCCTGTGTATCAGTGAAACTTCTCTTGCCCTTGAAAATACCTTTCATGCCGGAAGTGAATTTAAGAGACGCGCGACTTACTTTTCGGCAACCATCAAAGTTAGAGTAATAGGTGTAACTAAAGGACCCTCCGCTTGGCAAATTGCCAAAGCAAGATCCTTCAATCTTCAGGGATGACACTGCCTGTGCAGATAAAGAAACAAGAATGGTCGCTAATATGAGAGTTTTCAAGTTCTTACCTTCTTGTGTTGCCTACCATTCAGAGATTAACTAAGTTCTAACATCATTTATACTTAACAAAGCCTAAAGATTTTAGAAAGATGATGTTACCAATCTTAAACAGGTAAAAAATTCATGAAAAAAATCGTAATTCATAGGGCCGGCGACTATAAAGAACTTAAACTTGAAGAATGTAAGGATCTTAACGCTAAAGACGCCGAGGTGGTGGTTAGTGTCAAAGCTGCTGGTATTAACTACGCTGACATCATCATTCGTTGGGGTCTTTATGAGTCAGCAAAGAAATTTGTTGGTTGGCCTATTACTCCAGGATTTGAATATTCCGGTATCGTAAAAAGCATTGGCCCCAATGTTAAAAATTATAAGGTCGGTGATAACGTTTTTGGTGTTTCACTTTTTAATGCCTACGCTTCGGAAGTCTGCGTTCCTGAACATCAGCTAAATTTCATCCCAGAGAAAATGACCTTTGAAGAAGCAGCTGGATTCCCGGCCGTTTTTATGACGGCCTATCATGCTTTACTTCAAATTGTTGTTGTTAGACCTGGCATGGTGGCATTGATTCATTCTGCAGCAGGTGGAGTAGGAAGTTCACTTGTTCAGTTATGTAAAATTAAAGGTATTAAAACTATCGGTGTGGTTGGTTCGTCTCATAAAGTTCAAAGCATAAAAGACTTGGGTTGTGATTATGTTATTGATAAATCTATAGAAGATCTTTGGAAGAAAGTAGAAGAATATGCACCTAGAGGAGTTGATCTTGCCTTTGATGCCAATGGTGTAGAAACCATGCAGGGAAGCTATGATCATCTAATGGCTTCGGGAAAACTAGTGGTTTACGGAGCGCACTCTATGTTTCCTAAAAAAGGTGGCAAGGTAAACTGGCCTAAGCTTGTGGTGGATTTTTTGAAATCTCCACGTTTTAATCCACTAAATATGACATCTGAAAATAAGAGCCTTATAACTTTCAACCTCTCCTTTCTTTTTGAAAGACGTGACCTTTTGGATGAGGCAATGCTGGATTTAATCATGTGGTACAATGAGGGGAAAATTAAGGCCCCAATTATAAAAAGTTATCCTCTTGAGAAAGTAGGGGAGGCCCATATGGAGCTAGAGTCTGGGAAGACGGTTGGTAAATTGGTATTGATTCCTTAATTCTTAAACTACAAATAATATTTCTTCATCACCTTGAGTTGGATTCTTCTTCTCTCAATTGCGATACGAGTATTGATGGAATCAAATGATAGGCCGACACGCTGAACCAGTGGGTCTTCTTTTGCGGATTTTATTGCTTCAGCTTCAAGCATATACCAATTATCAATCAGGCAGTTCTCCCTTTGAGTTTTATACCTCATGCGATTTAGTTGAGTATCCGTTGGGTATGATTTTAGACAACTCTTCGCCTGAGTTTCACCTCTTACCTCAACATCAATAAGTAATTGAGCGAAAATTTTATCTTCGAGTCCTGCTCCCTGAGTTAAGAGCCAGCTCTTATAAGCATCGGATGATTCCACTAACGAACATATTGTTTTAAGTGATGGTATGTAGATGTCAGGGGTCAAATGATAACGTTGCTCAGGGCCTATTAGTTTGAGCGCTTGTTTTTGACAATCTGAACCAAAGCGATCAATGGTGGTGATACTGGCCCAATCGAAATTGGCCTCAAGTTTCCTCTGAATTGAGGCCACATCAGCCGCCGCGATTTTATCGATTTCATCCTTAATGGTTGAGCAATTCTTAACCAGCCGGTCTTGCATTAAAGGAAAGGTGTCGTGATATTTAAATGAAGATTTGATGAGTGTTTTTGATTTTTCTAAACAGCTTTGTTGCTTCATCCAGCTGGCTTCGGCCAAAAGTGAGGCGCGTATTGAAATAATTTCTTTTGCTATAATTTCTGGAATCTCGAATTTTTCTGCTTCTTTTGCCTTTAGATAAGTTAATTCTAAATCAAAGACGACCTTGCTCTTTGTTGTTTCATTTTCAATTTGTTCTGACTCTTGAGCGAGACAGTTTTGAATTTCGGATTCATTCTGACATTTATTCCATATACTGCTAGTGATATCCGAGATCTTGTCTTCTGTTGTCGTTTTAGGCCTGTCTTCAAAGTGTGGAATACCAAAATTACATTTTTCTTTTAGGTAGGCATCAAATTCAGCGTCAGTTGGAAATTTGAATAAAATAGGACTTACATCAGCTGCAAGCCAGAAATCTGTTTTTGGTCTGCGACAGCGTTGTCCTGTTGTTCCGTTGATAATCAAAACGTCTGCGGAGTTTTTTATTCCGTATTCCATGTCGATTTTAGTAGATTCAAATTGTCCCTGCTGTGGCATCTGGCCTCGGGCATTGGCCCTCAAAAGAATTCCTTTTCCGTTATATTTCAAATCTGCGTATGTCCGTTTGAATCGGTCTGGCCCAATATCGATTGGCCCTTCTTCAAATACGCCATCAATTAATTCTCCAGACTCGGCAAACATCATCTGTTCGCCGGTTGGAAGTATAACGGTGACTTCTTTGTTATTTAATTCAGCATAAGGAAGATATTTTCTTGGGAAAAACATAAAGAGACTATGCATAGTATGCGAGACCGTTGAGTTTGGTGCATCAGACATGAAGAGTGAAATATTTTGTCTCGCTTGCTCATCAAATTGGAATTCAAACTCCCTATAAGAATCTTCCGCATGCGCGATGACATTCTTTCCCTTGTTATCAATTTGAAAGGCTTCGTACTGACCTTCTGGGTAGGAGTCTTGCCGAAGGTAAGTTATACCAGAGACCCACTGCATTGTATTACTATTTGATTTTAGTGGAATTAATTTATCTGTGAGTGGTATCAGTGTGGTTTTTAATTCAATTTCCGGGCCCACCTGATCTTTCCAAATGAGCTTGAACTTTATATTGGAGCTCTTAACCTTAGGTTTAATTATGATTTCAAAGGCACCGTTAATAAATTTAAAATTGCCATTTGTGGTGGCAGTGTCGCTAATGACTTTTAAGTCTGCCGCTTGAATTTGTTGCTCGTTTTTCACCGTAACTTTCAGTCTCACTGAATTAGCACCATTAGCGAAAACACTTTCGGGAATAAGTTTGAGATCAAAAGGTGGTAGGTCTTGACCCTTGGTACTCGCAATATTCCGCTGGTAACTTTCCTGACGATTGAAGGTGGAGCAGCTGAACAAAAAAAGTGTCATCAGAATAGCATTTCTCATGTGTATCTTATCGGTAACGGAGCGGGACTTCTTGAGTGGATTAGTCAATGTTTTGACTCCCTAACCTATTGAAAGCTTTGATAAAAGTAAGAGAAGGTCGGAAGCAATCATTTGCCGTACTGTTTCGGAACGGTTTAGGATCTATGTCTACAAGGATAGTAGGTGTTTATGAAATGGATAATCTTCGGCCTTATTTTAAACCAGTTTGCATTCGCTGAAAGTTTTCAACCAACTTCGCAAGCGAGCTGTGTAAGTCTTGATTTGCGAGATGAAAAACTTAGAGACATTAGAGATCAAAAACAAGTGGCCTGGTGTTACGCCTTCACAGCAGCTGATATGCTTACCCATGCCTACGATCTAACAGAAAAGGCTTCGGCTGCAGATGTAGCGATTAATTATAATGAAAGTGACCTAGGGCAATTTAGTCGTTGGCTCTTTCGCACATTTGGCAGAAAGCCGACTCAGGGTGAGCAAGATAATTTTATGATGCCTCATCAGACTGGATTCAATAAAGTCGCTCTTGATCGGGCCATGCGCGAAGGCCATTGTCCTGAGAGAGTTTTCCCCTCTGAATCTTGGGTTAAAATGAACCGTGAAGGGGATAAGTGGCTTGAAGCAAAAACAGATCTAAGAACGGCCATGCTGGAAATTTTCGGATTACTCAAAAATCAAGACAATCTAACAGTGGCCAATCTCCCTTTTTATTATCATTTTAAAAATGTGGAATCCCCGGAAGAGTTTTATAACTTAATTAAGGGACATAATTTCTCAGATTTTTACTCAAATCTGAGAAATGAAGTTTGCAAGCACGATCGGATTAAATTCCAAAACCGATACGAATCAGTCATGTACATTAAGGATATTCTCACCTTCCCAGTCATGAATAATCAACTTAATCGGGGACGCGTTGTTGGAATTGATTATGACTCGAGACTTTTGACAGACCAAAATAATGATTCTGTCAGTTTTTCTGAGCTCCACACTTCTACGATTGTGGCCAGGCGCTGGAATAAGACCCAAAATGAGTGTCAATATCTCGTTCGTGATAGCCATGGCGCTCAATGTTCCAGGTATGATAGCAACTATGGGTGTCTGGGCGGACAGGTTTGGATAGATGAATCAAAAATATATTCAAATCTTATCTCTTTTGTTTATATAATTAAAAAATGAAAATAAAACGACCCGCAACTTTAGCGCTCGATGAAATACTTCCCAAGAAGCCTATACTTTTGATGGGATCAGGTCCTGTGCCTATCCCTCTTGAAGTGGCAGCCGCAAACTCAATCGTCATTAGTCATTTAGGTGAGACGATGAAACAGATTGTTTCTCGCATTAAACTTATGGGACAATATGTTTTTCAAACAAACAGTTCAAAAATTTTTGGAATAGCTGGTCCTTCTTCTGCTGCCATGGAAATGGCCGTTACGTCTTTATTGTGGCCAGGAAAAAAAGCTCTCGTTTTAAATATGGGAACCTTTAGTGCTCGTTTCGCTGAATTAGCGAAAGGGGTTGGAGCAGAAGTTACTGAGATTTTTCCTGTTGGACTTTCGCCTTTTAGAGTTCAAGAAGTAAAAGCTGCACTTGAAAATAAACAATTTGATGTTCTGACCTTAGTTCAAGGTGAGACTTCTTGTGGAATTAAAAATACTGAACTTGAAGCAATTGTTAAGCTTGCCAAGAGTTTTGGGGTCCGGACAATCGTTGACGCTGTTTGCACTTTAACTACCATGCCTTGTCCGATGGATGAGTGGGGAATTGATATCCTGATGGTTGGTGGTCAAAAAGGCATTTCGGCTGTTCCCGGTGTTGCTATGATTGCCTTTTCAGAAGAGACCTTTGACTATATTTCTAAAAGAGAAGAAAGAATGCCCCATTGGTGCCTTGATCCGAGACGGGCGTACCGTTTTTGGGGACTAGGTGAGTATCACTATACCGCACCAGTTCCGGGTCTTTTGGCCTTGCACGAAGCACTGAGACTTATTTGTGAAGAAACACTTGAGA
The DNA here is from genome assembly GCA_945905815.1 of Bacteriovorax stolpii. GTDB lineage: Bacteria > Bdellovibrionota > Bacteriovoracia > Bacteriovoracales > Bacteriovoracaceae > Peredibacter. The sequence goes on from CAMDQH010000005.1 coordinate 6,481, forward strand.
AAAGATTTGAGAGACATCTCACGTCTTCAACAACGCTCCAGCATTGCTTGGAAGTTATGGGACTTGAACTGTTTACTCCAAAAGAATTTCGCCTTAATTCAGTTGTGGCGATTAAAAATCCGGACAAAGTTGTTACTAAGGAACTAATCAGTTTCCTCATAAAAAATCACCAAGTCGAAATATCAGGAGCATTTGGTCTCGATATTGTGCGTGTTGGCCAAATGGGCGAGCAGTGTCGACACGAAAATATCAAAAGAACACTTGAAGCGATTGGTGCAGGGTATGAACATTTTGGCGTAAAGCTTAATGTTTATTCTGCGATGATTGAATTTGAAAAGTCTCGTGAAAGGGAAAGTGCGCTATATCTTTCACAGATGATATCAGAGGAAACTAAAACTTCGATGGCGTAAAAGGGATTAAAGTTCCTTACTCTTCTTCATCATTCTTGGTAAAAGATTTATTACGTATATTAGGTTTTTGCATATTCTTGGTTTGATTCATTGTTCTACTACCGATAGAGCCACTGACAAATGGCATGGATGATTTTGCTCGTGGTACCTCTGGCGCTTCAGGTTTATCTTCGATAATGGTAAGATCTATGACTGGAATATTGGCCCGCTGCCCATTCTCAAGAAAGCAGGCGGCATTTTGACGTCCTGAACCATCAACACTGATATTTGTGACTCTGACAGTTTCGCCTTTGTAGCGGCCGCTTACGACTGTGGCCTTAATTACTTTACTCATGTTGAATTATTGCCTTGCTGCAGTTATTGTTTATCCATGAATAACAATCATGACTCATCTTTTACCGCTTGGGTAACTATTTTCAGTGCCTGGTTGGTTGCATCCGTTGCAACTTTAGGGAGTCTTTTTTTTAGTGAAGTCATGATGTTTCCTCCCTGCGTCTTTTGTTGGTATCAACGTATATGCATGTACCCATTAGTTGTGATTCTTAGTGCAGGGCTATTTCCTGTTACTAAAAGTGTCATTAAATTTTCAGTACCACTTGCCCTTATTGGCTGGATGATTGCTGTTTATCATAATCTACTTTATTACAAGATATTGCCTGAAAGCGCAGCTCCTTGTGTGAGGGGCATTTCTTGTACAACGGTGTATATCGAATGGCTGGGATTCATAACAATTCCATTGCTGTCACTTCTTGCCTTTAGCGCGATATTAATTTTACTTTTTTTTACGAACAAGGAACTCTCACATGAATAAAAAAGCCGGTTTGATTATTTTTGCTTCTATCCTGCTCATGGTAGGTATATTTATGATGGCAGCTCGTATTTATAAGAAGCAAGTCTCTGAAGATGTTAGTTTTAAAACTCAAGATAATTTTAAAATAATGGTTCCTGATTACGCTATTCGCAAAGGTAGTCCGGATGCGAAAGTTTTTGTCGTTGAATTCTTTGATCCTCAGTGTGAAAGCTGTCGTGCATTTCACACAACGATGCAAACAATTATGCAGGAATATGAGGGGAAAATACAACTGGTCTTGAGATATGCAGCACTTCACGGTGATTCTATATTTGCCATAAAGATTCTAGAAGCGGCAAAAAAACAAAATAAATATTGGGAAGCCTTAGAAATATTGTTTGAACATCAGCCCGAGTGGGGGAACCACCATAATCCGAATCCTCAAGTTCTATGGAATTATCTTCCACGACTTGGAATTGATATTGAAAAGATTAAAAAGGATATGGAGGATTCAGAAATTCAGAAAATTATTGAACAAGACACAAAAGATGGGCTGCAGCTTGAAGTTCGGCAAACACCAACCTTTTTTGTAAATGGTAAGCCATTGCTGGATTTTGGGCCGGACTATTTGAGACAGGCGATTGATGAGGCGCTTAAAGAAATATAATCAAAGGTTTGCACCCTCTTAACCTGGCACCTTCTTAAGGATTGTGTTGGTATTTCATTTTCGATATAATCAAAAATATAATCAAGTGGGGATGTGCTGATTACACACCCCCTAAAACCTCGTTAGCCTCTTAAAATTACAGAAAGCTGTAAAATAAGAATAAGCAGAGTCAGTACCCTGATTATGTCATCCATAACAAAACCTCTTTGTTCAAAAGGCTCCCCTTCATTGGGGAGTTATGGAAGACACCTGCTCTTTTGCAAGAAAGCAGGACAAATAAAAAGATATTAATTGATTGAATTTATGAACAAAATGTCACATCGCTGAAATATTTTTGGCGATTGAATACGGTAAAAAAGTAGGGAAGGTTAAGCTTTAGAATTCAACTGTCCACAGGCCGCCAAGATTTCATCACCTTTAGTGGCACGAATCAGCGTAGGGATTTTATAAGTATCAAGAATCGACTTAAAGTGTTCAACCTTAGATAGGTAAGGCCGCTTGTATTCTGTACCCGGAAATGGATTGAAGGGAATTAAGCTGACGTAAGCATTTTTACCTTCTAGTAACTTTCCTGTCAGGTGAGCATCCTCATCTGAATCATTAAAATCTTGGATCAATAAATACTCATACGTTACAAAACGATTTTTCCCTTTCGGTATCGCCTGAACATAATTCAAAACTTCTTCCAAAGGGTAGCGCTTATTAATCGGAATCAATTTATCCCGCTTTTCTTTAATCGGGGAATGAAGAGAAAGCGCAATGTTCACATCAGGCATTTCATCCTTCCAGCGCTCGAGGCCCGGCAAATAGCCCGCAGTAGAAATCGTGATCTTTTGATCGGCCACACTAAGGCCATGTTGAGAGAGGAAAATTTCACAGGCTGTCTTTACAGCATCAAAGTTATGCAAAGGTTCGCCCTGACCCATGAAAACAATATTAAGAATTTTGTCATCTTCGGGGCGATGTTTTGAAAGCCATTTTTGACTCTCAGTGAATTGGCCGATAATTTCCTCAGTCTTTAGATTTCTTGATAGACCTTGAATACCAGTATGGCAAAAGGAACATTTCATGGCACAGCCGACTTGTGAGGAAAGACAGATGGTGTACTTGTTATTAAATGGGATAAGAACTGTTTCTACCTTTAATCCGTCCTGGAGTTTGAAAAGAAATTTCACCGTTTTATCAGCTGACTCTTGAAGGGTATGGATGACCGGTAAATCGAAGCTCATATTCTCTTCAATAAATGCGATAGATTTTTTTGCGAGGTCGATGTGACAAGGTTCAGATTTTCTTTTCTTGTAATGCCAATTAAAAAGAAGGCCTGGGCCAGATGCAGGCAGGTCATTTTTTAGGAACAGTGCCTGAAGTTCAGGCAGTGCGTATTGGTAGAATGATGTTTTCACCATGCTTTGTTAGCATGGGTGTAAGATCTTTGAAAGGGAACTGTTTTTATCGGCCTTTTAACCCTTTGAAATTAAATATCTTGTTCTTAACAAATCTTTGCATGACTTTGTAAGTAATTCAGTCTGTACGAACTAATTTCCAAAATCATACCATTGTTGAAGGTTATATTTTCAGTCAAGGAGTTAGACTTGAAATTTTTTACGACGGTTATTCTATTGCTCGCTTTCCCTATTGTATCTCAGGCATCAAGCTTGATTTATCCTGAGAGTTCAATCAAGTTACTCGATAAGAGTAATAATCCTCTCCAGCAAGTTTCTGATGAGCTAAATCTTGGGATTAATGCTGCAAGTTTTAAGCTTACTGTATCTAAGGAGAGTCTACTTGGTACACACAGCTACTACCAACAGACCGTTAATGGTCTTGATGTAGACGGCGCACAAGTGGTTGTTTCCGTAAACGGTAACAACGAAGTTTTTAAAGTTTACAATTCAACAGTAAATGGATCGATGAAAGCACTTGAAGCTTCAATTCCTTTCTTGTCTGAATCTCAGGCCTTGGAAACTGCTTGGAGTCATTTGCAAGTTAACGGTAGTTTGAATAGTGCTCCAATTGCAAAGCTCGTTTATTCAAAAAACTTAAATCTTGTTTATAAGATCGTACTCAGTACTTCTTCACCTGCTGGCCACTTTGATGTGACTGTAGATGCTCAAGACGGTCGCATTCTTGATGTTTTAGACGCTGCTCTTCCAAGAATGAAGAGAGCTGAAGCTCCGGCACGTAACAAGGGTAAAGCTCTTTTTGGATCGTTTGCATCAGCTAGAAAAGCTTTTGAGTTTAAAATGATTTCAAAAGCAATCATGACTAATGAAATCGCTTTCGTTGACGGTACGGCACAAGTTTTTGATCCAAGTCCAGTTGTTACTTTAGGTCGTACAGATCTTCAGGACAATTCTGATGCCTCTATTTTTCTTCCTGCTTACAAGACTCAAGATCTGAAAGACATTTCATTTGTTGATGGCGTTTATTCGCTTAAAGGACCTAAAGTCAAACTTATCGACTTTGAGAGTCCGGTTGCTGCTCCCTCTACTTCAGCAGATGGATCGTGGATTTTTGAAAGAAGTAATCCAAGGTTCAACGATGCTATGACTTATCTTCACATTGACCGCAGTGCTCGTTACATCGAGTCTTTGGGCTTTGTTAATAATCGCCGCGTATTTGCTAATACGATTGAAGTCGATGCAAATGGTGTTGATGGGGCAGATAACTCTCACTACATTCCTTCTTCTCGTCGTCTCGCTTTCGGTAACGGATGTGTTGATGATAACGAAGACTCAGATGTTATTCTTCACGAGCTTGGCCATGCTATTCAACACAACATCAACCCTTCTTGGGGTGGTGGTGATTCAGGTGCTATGGGCGAAGGCTTTGGTGACTATTGGGCAGCCTCATATTCAGTCACAACTGATCATGGTCGTGAAGGGAATGTTAACTGGGTATTCAAGTGGGATGGACATAACTCTTGCTGGCCTGGCCGTAAGCTAGATTCTTTTACGCCAGCTTATGATCCTAAGCGTACATACTCTGCTCACTCACAAGTTAACGGAGGAGTATCAGATGAACTTTGGTCAACTCCGATTTTTCAAGCTTTCTTAGAGCTTTATGATAGAGGTGTTGCTCGTGGTGATATCGATAAGATTATCCTTGAAGCTCACTTTGGTCTAGGTCGTGGAGTAACTATGCCAGTTATGGCAAAAGCGATTGTGAAGACAGCGAAAGCTCTTTTCCCTGATCAAGATTATGATCAGGTTTATACGAGACATTTTAATAAGCAGAAAATGTTATAATTTCCAAATGAAGGCTCCGAAAGGAGCCTTTTTTTTATTTTAAAATTGGCCTATAACATGGCCACTCTAGTATTTTAAGAGTTCCTTTGTAGCGACTTAAGGGAAACAATTTTATCAGCTCAGATTCAGTTGCTCCACCCATCGCTTTGATTCGCACAGGGTTGGTGATTTTAATTTTTATTTGAAACTCTAAAACCATCTCAGGAGTTACAAGAAACTTAATTTGAGATTTATCATAAGATTCATTAACGTTTTTTAATCGAACCTGATATCTATCAGTCCATGCCTCTGAAACGACATTCGTTATTTTGGCTTCATCGACAGGACAATCTGGGTGTATGAGTAATTTGTAGGCCAGGACGTCTTGTTTAATGAGTGCAGAAGTAATTTTAGTCACAAGCTCATTTTGCTCCGGACTCATCACAGGAGTTGCAAACCCGACAGTGGGCAGCAAAAAAATGAAAATCTTAAAAAGACCCATAAACCAATTAGCCATGTTTTTTGTTGTAACGAACTGACGACCATAGTGACAACCCAATCAGAATTGCGCCAATTAGCCCAGTAACAACTTCCGGGATATGGGCAACTGTGTTGGTGAACATGATCACTGCAAGAGAACCGATGGCATAAAAGGCACCATGCTCAAGAAATCTGAACTCATTTAGTGTCCCTTTATCAACCAGCATAATAGTTAAACTTCGGACAAACATAGCGCCGACACCTAGACCGATCATGATGATGAAAAGGTTGTTGGTTACGGCAAAAGCTCCAACCACACCATCAAATGAAAACGAAGCATCTAGAACTTCTAGGTAAAGAAACATGCCCATACTGGCCTTATTAAGATCCAATTGTTCAGTCTCATCAGGGGATTGTAAAAAGGCACCAATTCCATCCACCGCTACGTAAGTAACTAGTCCCCAGATTCCCGAAACTAAGAAAGTCATTTTTTCATGTTCATGCTGATACAGTGAAAAAACATAAAGGGTGATAAGAGTCACTGCAATTTCTACCGATTTCATACGACCAAGTTTACTGATCGGTGCCTCGATTATCCGAACCCAGTGGACATCTTTTGTTTCTTCGAAGAAATATTTGAGGGCAACCATTAATAGGAAAGCCCCACCATAGGCCGCTATACTAACATGGGCCGAAAGCATGATTTGAGCGTACTCAGCGGGCTTAGTGGCGGCCAAGACGAGAGCATCTATTGGGTTAACATGGGCCATGACTCCAACGAGCGCGAGTGGAAATACTAAACGCATTCCAAAAACTGCAATAGCAATACCCCAAGTTAAAAAACGATGCTGCCATAGGGGAGTCATTTTCTTTAGGACAATTGCGTTTACAACGGCGTTATCAAAAGAAAGTGAAATTTCGAGAACACTTAGAACTGTGGCCAAAAAAAGTGCAGATAAAGCACCAGAGATTGTTCCAGTATAGAAGTGCCCAATTCCGAAAGCACATGCGCCTCCGACTAAAGATAATAAAATGGAGCCTTTAAAGTACTTGAGGATATTTTGCATGTAGTCTTAACTCTCGAAAAAATTTTAAAATGTCACTTTATGACAGTCTATGTCTAAAAATCAAGCAGGATGTTGTGGATTTTAGATGATTGGCCCGTTAATCTTACATCATGCATTCAAGAAACCGTCATTTGGCCCGATATGATTTTACTCAGCTTACTAAAAGTTGTCCTGAGCTTGCGCCTCATGTGTTGGTTAATAAGTTTGGAGATGAATCGATTGATTTTGCAAATCCTGAATCAGTAAAATTGCTTAATAAGGCGATTCTCAAAGAATTTTATAAAATTAACTGGTGGGATATTCCGCCAAATTATTTATGTCCGCCAATTCCTGGTCGAGCAGATTACCTTCATAATGTTGCGGATCTTTTGTATGGGGCCAGGGGAAAATCAATTGTGGCGCTGGATATAGGAGTCGGTGCCAATTGTGTTTATCCATTGATTGGGCAGTATGAGTATGGATGGAGCTTTATTGGCTCAGATATTGATCAAGAGGCGATTACGTCAGCGCAAAGCATTCTGGATCATAATCTAGATCTAAAGGAGCAGATTGAACTTCGCTTGCAAGCAAAGGCAAATCAAATTTTTAAAGGTATTCTAAAACCGAATGAGTTGATTGATATTTCAATTTGTAATCCTCCATTTCATGCCTCGGCGGAAGAAGCAGCAGCTGGTTCGGAACGTAAATTGAAAAACCTTGGGTTGCAAAAAAAGGTTCTCAACTTTGGTGGCAAGAGTCATGAACTTTGGTGCACAGGTGGTGAGAAAGCCTTTATTAAAAGCATGATTGAGGAGAGTCTTTTGGTGGCATCACAATGTCTGTGGTTTACAACACTCGTATCAAAGAAAGAGAATCTTCCCGATTTGGAAAGAGAGCTTAAAAGAGTGAAGGCTTTTGACGTTAAAATAATAGAGATGTCTCAGGGACAAAAAATAAGCCGAATCCTAGCATGGACTTTTCAAAACGATGATCAACAAAAAACATGGGCGAAAAAAAGATGGACTTAAAAAAAATCAATTCTGAGATTGAGAAATTTGTAAGCGATAGGGACTGGGATCAGTTTCATTCAGTTAAAAATTTAAGTATGGCACTTAGTGTTGAGAGCTCTGAGTTACTGGAGATTTTTCAGTGGCTTACTGAAGAGCAGTCAAATCAAATTAAGAACGATCCGAAGCTTATGGGGAAAGTTGAAGATGAGGTCGCTGATGTGTTTGTTTATCTCATGCGTATCGTGAATAAGACCAATATTGATCTAGAACAGGCCGTGGTCAGAAAAATAAAGAAAAATGCCGAGAAATATCCGGTTGAGAAATCCAGAGGGAACGCCAAAAAGTACAACGAGCTCTAAATTACATAAGAGGAGCGTTGGCATGGCCAGTGAAGTTAATCTGACTGAACATTTGCTCTACTAAATCGACAATCAAAATTCCATTCAGATGGTCATACTCATGTTGGGCTATGATCGCTCCAAATCCATCTAGCTCTTTTGAAATGTATTCGCCCTTGCGGTCAAAATAACTAATATGGATTTTTTTGAACCTGTTGATTTTAAGACTTTTTCCAGGAATTGACAGGCACCCTTCAGTCGAAGATTTCTTTCCAAACTCTTCAAGATATTCGACTTTGGGATTGATGACGATTGTCAAAGGAACATTGGGCCAACTGCTCTTCATGACAAACAAACGTAAAGACTTATTAACTTGAGGAGCAGCAAGACCCACACCGCCGGCCTCACTCATCGTAGTAAGCATATCGTCGATAAGTTTTTGAAACTCTGGACTTTGAATATCTGCAAAATTAATTTCTTCAGCTTTTGCTCTAAGGGTCGGATGACCAATCTTAATAATTTCCAGGCTTGCCCCATAAGAAGTGAGTGCGAGGCAAAATGCTATAAAGACAAACGCAATTTTATTTTTCATAACCGCCAATATTGCATATCTCGTCATGCGAGGCAAGTTAATGCTTTTGGATGTGATTACCAATCAGCTCCTAGGTACAATGAGAAATCCCCATCAACCTCAAAAGGAGAATGGCATGAAAGACAAAGGTAAAAAGAAACTCTCGATTAAGGAAAAGCAGGATCGAAAGAAAGAGAAAACGAAGACTAAGGTAAAAGACGAACCAGCAGATTCGTAAAATTAAAAAGGTGTCACTCTAAAAATTAGGTGGCACCTATTTCAGAATCGTTCTCATTGTCTAAGTTCGCGATATATTCTTCCAGTTCATGGTTCTCAGGTGCCTTCTCAATCCAAAGCTCATTAGAACGAAGCTTTTCTCTCATGAGTTTAAAATAAATGATACCCAAAATAATCCCCATTCCAAATCCTAGCCCATGAGCTAGATAACTAACATTCTTAACAAAAACTTCCGGAAAAAAGAGGATCAGAGAAACTCCTGTCGTGATCATGATTCGTCGGTATAAACTCATCTGCCGTTCAAGGCCTACAAACATCGTCATCCAAAACGCCGCCATGAAATAAATCACACCTGATATCCCTACCAAGTAGATTTGAGGGTCATAAATTTTAAGAGCAATAAGATTAATGATTCCACCCACGACAAAACTTAAAACCGGAAAAATCCAAAATCCAAAATATGAATTAAGTAGAACTGAAAAAGCGAGAAAGAAAAGTGTGTTGTGTCCCAGATGGACAAAATCAGCATGCATTAAAGTTGTGGTGAACGCCTTCCAGTATTCGCCTTTCTCAAAAACGAGATATCCATTGGCCGAGAGATTTTGGTTATCTAATATGAAAACCAGAAGCAAAACCAGATAGCTAACAAGGCCAACAAGCTTGCTTTGAGGTGATAGTTTTTTCGACAACAATGTTTTTGTTAACTGTAGCTGCATGCTTTTAAAGATGGGACTTGATTCTAGATTGTCAATCTGGACGCATGATTTCAGAGGCTTAGTTTAAAGTTCTATTTTCTAATTTCATGCTCTGGTGATTATTCATGAATTTGTAATTTTGGAAAATTATCTGAGACGATGAATCATCGGCCATAGAATTATCAGAAAAACTCATAAATTTAAGCTTTCCACAACGACTGCAAACTGACTTATTATCTTCTTCCAAACTATAAAAAGTGCCTGAGTTCATGATAAAATCATGACCCCAAAGATGGCAGATGGCTTTTTTGTATTTCATAGAAGCTCCAAGTAAAAGTAAACCTATCTAGCGCTCAAACCAATAATCCGTATAGTTCTAACTATTATAAAGTAATTTTTACATTTCGGGTATTTTCCCCCATAATTAAATTTCACTTTTTTAAGAGGGATATCCATGCCTAAGTTCGTTAAAGGCCTGTCATTTCAGATAATTCTAGCTTTGATTCTAGGCGCAATCGTCGGGAAGATTTTCGGGACAAATGTCGGGTCTTTTGGCGAGATTGGGAAGGTGGTAATTACCCTTATTAAGGCAGCTGCAACTCCTTTACTTTTCTTCGTCATTTTAAGCTCTATTTTGACGTCAGAGATTTCTGGAAAATTGGGATCTAAACTAATCATGATCACGAGTTTTAATTCGATATGTGCACTGACTATTGGAATTGGCCTTTCTTTTATTTTTAGGGCCGGTGAAAGTTTATCCAAGATTCATAGCACTATGACCACTCCGGCCCAGCTTGCGAAATATGCAGGCCAGAAAATCGACTTCATTGAAAGTTTTAAAGGCTATTTTCCTGAAAGCTTTGTGAGGCCGTTCGTGGACAATGCTGTGATTAGCTTAATCTTCATAGCGCTACTATTAGGTTTTGCGCTTAGAAAAGTTAGGACTCATGCCAGTGAGGAAGAAAAACAACTTATTGGAAGATTTGTACATTTTCTTTCCGTTATGACAAAAATGTTTGAAGTGGCATTGACCTGGCTTGTTCACCTTGTTCCACTTGCTGTTTTTGGTGTTGTAGCAAAAACAGTTGGAGAGTTTGGTTTTGAGCCACTCAAAGGTTTAAGTCAGTATCTCCTGGTGGGGATGGCCGGACTAGCGATCCATGTTCTTGTTGTTTATCAAGGGTGGCTACTTTATAAAGGAATTCCGCTTCGCTATTTTTGGAAAAAAGTGCGCACTACTCTCATATATGCTTGGGGCGTGAATTCAAGTCTTGCAACATTGCCCTTGACTCTAAAAAACTTGGACGAATTGAAAGTTTCTAAAAAATCAGCAACTCTTGGTGCTTGTATTGGTACCAATCTTAATAACGATGGAATCCTGCTTTATGAAGGTATGGCGGTATTTTTTGTTGCTCAAGCCGCCGGTATTCATATGGATCTTACGACTCAGTTAACTGCCGCTCTTATTTGTGTCATGGGTACAATAGGTATTGCTGGAATTCCTGAAGCAGGATTTATAACACTATCTCTAGTGCTTACGACTGTAGGACTTCCAACCGAAATTCTTCCGATGTTATTAACAGTTGATTGGATTTTGGGCCGCGGTCGTTCTGTAGTAAACGTTCTGGGTGACATGACAGTATCAATTGCCTTGGATGAAAAGAGGACCAATGTTTAAATTATTTTTTCTAGTTTTAATTGCACCTTCAGTCTTTGCTTTATCTTTAACCAGTGTCTCTGGAGATTACAAGTACGAAGATGCTCCCGAGTATCAAGTAATATTAGGTCAAATTAAATCATTGGGTGAGTTTTCGCAAAAGACGCTTCCGGTTCCTGTTCAGAAAACAATGAGTAGGGGAGAACAGGTTGTGGCCGAAGCAAAAGCCCGAAATAAAGCACTTATTGCGCAAAATAATCTTGAAACTAAAAAGTTGAAAGAAAAGAATTCGAATCTTTCTGAGATGGATAAATTAAAACTGGAAGATCAGAAAACACGTGATGGATGGAAAAAAGAAATTATTGAACAAAGAAAGCTTTGGCAAAAAGAACAGGATATTTTCCTTGGCAGGATCAAAGTGTACAAAGAAAACACTTTTGAAATTCCTGTAAAAAAACAAGTTATCATTGAAGCGAAAGTTATTCCTCAGCTTCCATCCGTTCACATTGTTAACAGTTCGTTCTCAGTACCAGTTAGAGATCAATTCGCTCGTCCAACTTGTTCGGCATTTGCTGGGATCAGGGCGCTTGAAATCACATTAGCGCAGAATAAAATAGATCACGATTTATCGGAGCAGTATTTTTATTGGGCCAGTAAGCCCGACTGTCAGAATAGTCCATGTGGAAGCAAAGGTTCTTGGGTAAATAGTGCTTACCGCTTTTCGCAGAAACATCCCAATTTAGATATTCCAATCGAAAATAATTGTTCTTATCAAACTAAAGGAATGGATCAAAATGAAACACAAATCCCTCTTCCATCTAATTGTCATCAAGGTGTCGTAAAGGTTTTGACTTTTAAAGACGTGAGAACTCTGGCCGACGTAATAGATAAATTAAAACAAAACGTTCCAGTCATAATGGCGGCAAAACTCTCTGAGAATTTTTATAAGAATCAGGGAATCGTGAGTCTAGCTGAAGCTTCAAAAAATATTGGTGTCACCCTCGATAAGCATGCTCTAGGTCACGCTTTTCTTGCTATTGGAGTCATGGAACTTCCAGAGAAGGTTAAAGCAACTGAAGGTAGCTTTTGCATTATTATTGCAAACAGCTGGGGAAAAGGTTGGGGCGCCGGCGGATATTCTTGTTTGACTGAGAAATGGTTGTTGGCATACAGACAGCCCGCTCCTTTTGTTGCAGTGACTAAAGTAAGTGTAAAATAGAGCGCTTGCAAATAACTGACAGCTTTGATCTTTCAAATACTTCTAAATTGGCACTTACGCTCGATTAGATTTTGTCTATAATCTTCCCATTATGTTACTCGTAAAAACGTTTTTAAAATTTAGCGACATTCATGGTGTCGGCTGTTTCACTTCTGAGGATATTAAGGTCGGGCAGGCGGTATGGAAGTTTGATCCAATTCTCGATGTAGAGTTGGATGAAGTTAAAATTGCGGCATTCCCCGAATCAGTCAGAAGCTTTCTTCATATGTATGCTTATGGGCAGCAAACAGGTTTAATGAAAACCTTTATTCTTTGTGGTGATCATGCTCGGCACATGAATCATTCAGATAAACCAAATTTAGTTGAGGCCGGAGATGGCAATGCTTTGAATCTAGCGGTAAGAGATATTAAGGCCGGCGAAGAACTAACCTGTGACTACAACGCCTTTGATACTGACGCCACGTTTAAGTTACAACACAATCAATGAATAAAATTCAGGCCGTCACGGTTATTATAGAAAAAGAAGGACGCTATCTTCTTGGCAAAAGAAGTACCTGGAAAACTACGGCACCAGGATATTGGTGTCCTGTATCAGGAAAAATTGAAGAAGGTGAGACTGAGATTGAAGCAGTTTGTCGTGAAGCCTTCGAAGAGGTAGGCCTCAAAGTGAAACCTACGCAGAAGCTGTGCGAGATGGACACCAGAGACGGTTCTTGCAGGCTCCATTGGTGGCTTGTCGAGATACTTGAGGGGGAAGCATTCATTAAAAATGATGAACATTCAGAGCTAGGATGGTTTACGACTGACGAGATGGCCTTACTTGATCCAACATTCCATGAGGACCTTAATTTATTTAGCTCTTTAACCCAGAGTGCCAATAAGATTTAACTCACGTTTTAGAGAGCTTCGATGTAAATTAACAATAAATTTCGGCCACCAAGGATGTTATATGCTTTATGAAATCACTGTTCCTCAATTTACTAAAATGCTTCACAACTTAAGCCGCATTATTGATAAGGCCGTACAAAACTCAACAGAGAGAAAATTCGACATAGATGTGCTTCTCAACTCACGTCTTGCGCCTGATCAGTTCAATTTTATCCGTCAGGTTCAGATTGCGTGTGATACAGCGAAACTTTATGCTTCAAGAATGACTGGCAAGGAAGCTCCCGTGAATGAAGATACTGAAAAAACTCTTCCTGAAGTAAAAGCACGCATTGAACAAACAATTGGTTACTTAAATACTTTTAAGGCAGAAGATTTTAAAGGAGCTGAAGAAAGAAAAATTTCTCAGCCTCGTTGGGAAGGAAAATATTTGACTGGTTTTGAATTTGCTACTCAGCATGCTATCCCTAATATGTATTTCCATGTGACGACTGCTTACGCAATACTTCGTCATAGCGGAGTACCTGTTGGAAAGAAAGATTATCTTGGCGAAATGCCCTACAAAAAATAAATTGAGGATATTATGAAACTAATTCTACTTTTAGTTCTCGCTATTTTCGTTAGTGGCTGTTCTTCTAAGAAGAAAGACAGCAAACATGAAGATGTAAAACCAAATATAGCTTTTGAAATCTCTGAAGGGATTTTACATCCTGAATCCATTGTATACTCACCAATACATAGCGCTTTTTTTGTGTCAAATGTCGCTTCAGGGAATCCTTTAGAGACAAAGCCTGTTGGTTATTTGAGCAAAATCTCTAAAGATGGAAAAGTAATCAATGCGAAGTGGGTTACAGGGCTTCATGCTCCTAAAGGGTTAGCGATTGTCGGTGACGACCTTTATGTTACTGATGTCACTCGCGTGCATAAAGTTAGTATTTCTAGCTCTAAAATAATGAAAACATTTAAAGTTAAAAACTCAAAGTTTTTAAATGATGCCGTAGCGGACGCTGAGGGCAATATTTATATTTCCGACATGCAGTCAGATATTATTTATCGCATTCATGATGGAAAGCTTGCTCTATGGGCCCAAAGTCCAAAACTTGAGAATAGCAATGGTTTGTTTACAGATGGCAAAGAACATCTGCTAGTAGTTAAATGGGGAACTGGACTTGATCCTAAGACATTCAAGACAGAAGTACCTGGTGAAATGGCCGTAATTCGTCTTGCTAATAAAGATGAAATTACACTAAATCAAGATATTCGCGGTAATCTTGACGGAATAGCTGTGGATGCCAGTGGAGTGCTTTGGATTTCTGATTGGATGAATGGCGATATCTTTACAATGAATAAACAGGGCAAAGTAAAAAAAATGTTTAATTTTGGACAAGGCTCTGCTGATCTCTCAGTTGCTAAAGATTTGAATCTTCTTATGATTCCTCAAATGAATCAAAGCAAGATTATTTTTATTCAGTTATAAAAAGAGCCTCTATGAAAGAAATATTTCTAGGTGATAAACCACACATTGATCTCTGCGACCTTTTAAAGCTCGCAGACATCGCTCCCACTGGTGGCGTTGGTAAACACCTCGTTGCCGCAGGGGATGTCAAAGTAGATGGAGTCGTTGAGCTTCGTAAGCGGGCCAAGATTCGTACAGGTCAAATTATAGAGTACAAAGGCGAAAAAGTTAAAGTTGTATGATCAATAGATCAGTCTTCTGTGAAGATGCAATCGCATGGCTTGAAGCAAAGGGTGTCCAGATGGGATGCTCCTTTGTGACTTCCATGCCTGATATATCCGAATTTCCTGGGTACTCTTTAAATGACTGGAAGACCTGGTTCATACAAACAGCAAAGCTTGTTTTGTCCCGATGTGCCTCAGATGGTGTTACTATTTTTTATCAATCTGACATTAAAGTTAATGGAACTTGGGTTGATAAAGGATACCTCTGCCAACAAGCAGCTGAATCACTTGGGCATGAGCTCCTCTGGCACAAGATTATTTGCCGCTCACCTGCTGGGATTGCGACTTTCGGAAGACCTTCCTATTCGCATATGCTGTGTTTTTCAAAAGAATTAAAAGTGGATATTTCTAAATCTACTGCCGATGTTATTCCTGATCTTGGGGATAAAACATGGCAACGTGGAATGGGGCTGGAGGCATGTCTCATTGCTGCAAAATTTATTGCTGAGCAAACTACCACTAAGACAATGATAAATCCCTTCTGCGGTGAAGGAAGCATGCTTGCCGCTGCCAATACCTGTGGTCTTGAGGCCATTGGAATTGAGCGCAGCCCTAAACGAGCTGAGAAAGCTCGCACACTTAAAATATCAAAAGAAAAATCTGGTTGGGAATTTAGAAATGACTCTTGAAACCAATGATCTTTATAAATTAGCAAATACCACTATGCCATTTGGTAAATATAAAGACGTACGTCTAATTGATTTACCTGAACCCTACGTCGTTTGGTTTTATGATCAAGGTCTACCAGAAGGACAGCTTGGCAAACTTTTGGGTTTACTCTACGAAATTAAAGTCAATGGCCTCGAGCACTTAGTTGATCCCTTAAAAGTTTAAATCTTTTCAAAGATTTTTGTTTGTTGATCAGTGTGAAGTGCGACCTCTTGAAAATGCTCATGGGGATTGTCAGGATGAGAAGTTTTGCGCTTTGAGATGTCGTCAATTAACTCATGGGCTTTTTGTATAGACTCACACCGAACAAGATATTTATTTTCTTTTAAAACCGGAATTGGATAAAGATAGACCACGTCTTTTATGGTCGTAATTTTTAATTCTCTCAAAGATTAAAAATGGTTATAAGATGGATCGTCAGTACAATATGATTTTACGCCATCAATCGTTTGTACGCACCCAAACTTCAGGTTGAAAAAGACGCCGTAAACAAATAGTGCAGAAATAGCAATTACAATCCCAGCGACCTGGGCACGAGATGCCGTCCAGCTAGCTCCCTGTTGATAAAATTCAGATGAGTGATTATTTAGAATCTCAGCAAGATTTTCTGCCGAAGTTGCATTCAGGGCCAGTGCGTTCATTTCTGTTTGTAAATGCGTAAAGGCCTTAGCGTTAGAGACTTTCTTTTCTACAAAATCAGTTATGTCTTGGTTGTTTAAACCTTGGGAGATTAGCCTTTCTAATTCATTAAAAAAAAGATTTGTCTGTTCTTGTTTAAACGATGCATCTTCTTGGTTCCAGTCAACGGTAATAGAGTATTGATAATCGTTAAAAGCTTGCTCCAGGCCTTCGATGGATCCATTTGCGGCCATAACGTTTAATGAAATACAAAAAGTCATTAAGAGTGAAATAAATTTCATGGCGTTCTCCAATTATGGACATATTGAAAGTGGCCGGACCTTAGCATCTTCGGAACGAAGTATTTCCTCTTTTGTAACAAATTCAGAGTCAGAAAATGTTATTTCTGATATTTAAGTTTAATGATTAAAGCACTTAAAGCCGCTCGAGACAGTATTTCACCTTGTTCTCCTCCTGTTTGGGCCAAGTTGGGTCATTTACAAACTCTTTTTGGTCACCTTCTTCCATCGCCGGCACTTTCTGAAAAAGGACAAACCTTCCTTGTTGATCTTAATCAAGATAGCGAACAGATTCATACGACTTATATTAAAGGTAGCACATCAAGTGTTGTTTACCTTTTTCATGGATTAGGAGGAAGTGCTGATGCCGCTTATATGCAGCGTACGGCACTTGTTGCAAGACTTCTTGGTCATCATGTTTTCATTAATAATCATCGCGGTTGCGGTGATGGAATAGGTCTGGCAACTGAACCCTATCATTCAGGGCGAGCAGAGGACCTCTCCAAGGTAATAGCATTTGGCCGTAATATGCTTCCGAATCATTTTCATATTGCCATAGGATTTAGTCTTAGTGCTAATGCACTATTACTTCTCTCGGCGGGACAGCGAGCCTCGATTTTACCCGACGTTGCTATTGCCGTGAATGCTCCCATAAATCTAAATCGTGCTTCAATAAAATTAACTCAAGGGCTGAATAGGATTTATGACAGGAGTTTTGTTTATGAATTATCGAATTATATAAAAAAAAATCGGCCTCAAGACATAAGTCTTCTCAAAACCGTTAAAACCCTCAGAGATTTTGATGAAGTCTTAACTGCTCCTATAGGTGGTTTTTTTAATAGGGATGACTATTACGAAAATTGTTCTGCAAAAAAATATTTAGGACTCATTAAGATCCCTACAGTGCTCTTAACATCTGAGAATGATCCTTTTGTGAGCTCTATCGACTATAAAGAAGCAAAGCTATCAGCATCGACTATTTTGCATATTGAATCTCATGGGGGACACATGGGGTACATTGACTCCAAAGGTGTTGGTTACGAGAGATGGTTAGATAACGCTTTAAAGATTTATATGATGGCTTTGTCGCAATTATAGCGAAGCTAAAATTTCTGCTTCTAACTTTTTGAGGGACTGAGTGACTTGCTCACATACTTCCTCAACTCGCTCTTCATTAGCTGTAGACTCAATTTGTATTGGTTCCCCATATGCCATCGTTATTTTGGCAAATGGCTTAGGAATTTTAAATTTATCCCACGAATTAAACTGCCAGTAGCGATTGGCCACACCGGCCACTGGGAGAATGGCAGCACCAGTTTGGCGGGCTATTAAAGCCGCTCCCACTTTGCATTTTTGTCTTGGACCTTTTGGTCCATCAACTGTTATTCCGCCGCTTATGCCCATATTTAGTTTTGAGACATATTCCTGGATCGCTTCTTTTCCACCTTTATCCATTCTTCTTTTTTTAGATGATCCTCTCACGGCAACAAACCCCATCTTTTCTGATATAAAAGCCGCATAATCACCATCTCTGCTTCTTGATGACAAGGCCAAGTATGGCTCAGTCCAAGCATGTGCGGTTAAAATGCCAAACACTTGTTCGTGCCAAACAGCAAAAATAAATGAACCTTTTGGATTAAGTGCTTTGGCCTTCTCACGGTGCTCAGTGCCCCTGATTTCTATCTTGTAGGTTGAAATAAGGGCCCTAACCATAAACCAAAGTAGGTACTGAAGACTCAAGTGAAGCCAGTTCAAAATTCTATTTTTCATTGACTATAAGAATACCATAAGTTTGTGTACCAAAACAATCAAGACTGTACCTGTCGGAATTAGCTCTTTGCGAGGGAAAGATAAATCATGCCTAGGTCTTTATAGGAAAAGATATTCATGGTGAAATAGTTTAATGAGGATCCTGATTTCAACATCTTTGTTTTTAATGCTTATGAACGCTGCCAACGCCCAGAATTGCCAATCTCAAAAGGGAGTCAATTTAAGCAATATTGGTGGCCCTTATCAAGCCCTTTGGCCTAGGGATCAGGGTTCAGTTGGAACTTGTTATGTCCATTCAGCATCTGACCTTTTGAGTTCTTATATTGGTGGTGGCAATAGATTCAATGTCTATGAGGCCGCCGTTAACGATGATTCGGGTGGTGATGGCGGGCAGCCTGGTGATATTATGAATGCCCTTATTAGCAGGGGGTGGGCCTGTAAAGATAATGGAAGTTTCGCTAACTTATTTCCCTCTCAGAAAAAGAATATTATTTCAGATTTAATGGACGCTGTTGCTTTAAGTGGCATGCCAGTCTTTTACACTAATGATCCCTACAGTGCGGCCGGCGAAGCAAGACAAAAGCGTATCGCTGATCTCGCTGGGAAAATGGCCATTAATGAAATTAAACCTTGTTGCGCTTACGTGGATGCAAATAAAGGTGTGGAAGACTATAAAAAATTAGAGATTATGATTTCAGATATCCAAGATAAGATTAAAAACCTCGAAAATGAAAAAGATACTTTAGACGGATGGTTTGGAACAAGAGAAACGTCAGCTATTAATAAAGATCTAGTGCCGCTTTTTGCTAAGATGGCAGAGCTTGAAGTTAAGAGTTCCAAAGCGCACCAGAGATATCTTCTAGGGACTGAAATTTTAACTTACGGAAAGAATAATCTTGATACCTACTCTGAGAAACAGGCCGCTGAGATTGTTTTTCACTGGGCAGAAGTCACTTATTATAAAGTCCTAGATGTTTTTAAGGCCTATGGAGCAACCTCATGGGCACCCACCATGCAACAATACATAACAGAAAAAGTTCAAAGAGACCCGGTAACTAATTATCAGTATGCAGGTGCCATGTATCCATACCGCCTAGTTAAGCGAATGATGAAGAATGCTTGTGTTGGCCCAGATCGAATTAGCATCCCAACAAATTTGAAGACAAAAAAAATGACCGAAGATAAAGACGGTAAGGCAGCTATTACCAAAAAAGTGGAAACGTTGCTTTCAAAAATACCAGGTCAAGGTGTCGGTATTTCACTTAATGTTTCCAGCTTAAGTCCTCAAACGGGAAGACACGCCGTAAATATTATTGGTTGTCGAACAGTCGATGGTGTTGAAGAATTTTTAATACACAATTCTTGGGGCCAGGGCTGCCAATCTTATCATTTGCGCTACCGTGGAGCAGATAAGTGCCAAAATGGGCGAGTCTGGATCCCGGCCTCAAACCTTATGAACAATTCGGAGATTCAATGGCTCGAAAAATAATTTTTTTATTATTTCTTATTCCTTTTTCCTCTTGGGCCACAGAGATAAAGTTGAAAGAAGGTGAGAGATCGGCAACTTTGAAACAGATGAAGAATTTCTGGATTTCTGCTGACTGTAAAAAATGCGAAGCACAGAGCATTATGGAATCTTCCAGTCCGGAAAAGATCAAGAAGGCACTTGCTCAAGTTCCAGATGGCCGCATTGCTCCCGGAACTCGAGTCTGTAATGGATTAGGTGGGATGAGCTGGGCCCTAAAAGATGATAAAGGCAGAACCCAAAGTATCTGTGAATTTAAAGACAAGAGCTACGTCCTGACTGATGATTTGGCAGGACTCATCCCTCAAAACTAATCTTTAATCGAAAACGCTTTAAATCTATTCATTCCACCACAAGGGTAAGTCCTAACACGAACTTGTTCAATAGGACGTGAATCATTGATTGCGAAGGCCACTAGTTTTCCTGCATAGATTTTTACATTCGTTTTCTGTACAAGTTTTATCCACTCACCCTTAACCATGCCCTCGACTTCTGACTCAAGTGGATTATTATTCACAAAATAAGTAAAATCCATCACGATATTTTTGACAGGAGCAGTTTTAGCAAGCTTCACAATGACTTCTTCAAAGTGACCAGGAATCCGGCTTCTGGCCGATTCCATTCCATCAAACATGTTAATAGGTGAGAAAGGTGAAATAACGAGCACTGCCGGAGAGTAGTGCTCATCAGTCGCCTTAAGAATGGACGCTCCTAAAGCGGTACTAGCGTTATTATATTCTTCTCCGGATTGGATCACATCCCAATTCCTCTTAATCTCAGTTTGATCTGGAGAGTATTTAATAAAGAGAGGTTTAGTTGTTTGTGGCACTTTTTCTGTATAAATAACACATTTCGCCTCAGCAGATGCCGCAAAAGTTGAGGCCATTTCAGCAGGAAGTTCCTGATAAAGTCCCAGACGAGTAAGCCCACCATCCGGGAATATGCTTACTTTTATCTTGGAAAATATTTTTGTCTTCGAATCAAGCCTCATTCGAATCTCTGAATGCCCTTCAAGATGCGTCTTAGAAAGGAATTCTTCCCAAGTTTCACTTCCCAAAATTTGGCCTTCAAGTTTAACCACAGGAGAAAAATTTCCTGTGTGGTATTTTGTGGAAAGTAGAACATATGAAAAAGCAGAAGGTTTTGCAAGATCAGCAGTAAGAGTATCTACACCAGAAAGATTGTGTCTTACTGTTTCCCAGCTATCCATGATTTTGCCTTGATCCCCGAAAAGCTCTGGCTCAAAAATAGGCAAGTGATCACTAAAAAGATTTTCTGCCCTTGCAAAAAGGTCATTAGAAACTTCTAGAACCTTAGCACCAACAACTTTGTTAAAAGAGGCCAGTGGGTCAATCGGTCCCTTATGAGTGATTCCTTCAGGTCTAGTAGGTAAAAAAGCATTAAAAACGAGATTCTTGTAACCTATATTGACGACCTCATCTTTGGAGAGGTTTTCTGAAGAAAAACTTTCTTTAAATTTAGTGGTATCAACTCCCTCGATATTAAATTCCCTGAGAATAATTTGAGCAACTTCAGAATTAAACAAGACACCTTTCAAGTCAGCATTACAAAGTACAACCAAACCTTTGCGGCGATCTGGCCCTGCGAAACAATGAAGATAGAGACATCGGAAACCGTCATTGGCCCCTTGGTGAATAGCAAATCGATTGAGACCAGCTTCAGCAATAAAAATACCTAACCCCATTTTGCAGCTCATAAAATTCATGCAACCTTTGTCGGTACCAAAAAGCATTTGAATTGCAGTATCATGAGAAATAGCAGAATCAGATTTTAAACTATGATAGGCATGTTCGAGGTGTACCAAGAAGGTCGCCATTGACTCTGAGGTGCCCATGGCACCAGCAGCAAAAGCAGGAAACATCTTGCGTGTGCCTTCAATCACGTTGCCCTCGTCATTAAATCCGTGAGCGTAGCTAGTATTTGGAGAATTTTGCTCAAAACTAAATTGATTCATTCCAAGCTCGTTAAGAAATGAACGAGTGAGATTAAAAATAGAGTCGCTCTCAAGCGCCTCTAGCAAATGCTCAAGAACAAGAAAGCCTCCACCTGAATACTGAAAAGTCTCACCGGGCGTATTGCTTACTTTAATGGGAGGGTAGGCATATTCAACGTTACCAGTAAGGAGATCCTTAACTTCGGGCATTTTTTTATTGGCCGGAACACCGTTAACATAATGCATATTTAAAGCACTATGACTCATCAAGTGCGCAACTTGGACTCGCATATCATTTAAACGGAAACTAGATGACGTTTTAGAAAGAAGTTCATCCACCGGAGTTGAAAGAGGAATGCTTTTTTTCTTAAAATATTCAAGGGCAAAAGCACTCGCGACTGTCTTACTAAGCGATGCCATTTCAAACCACAAATCTGCAGATCCTTTTCCAAATGATAGGTTTTGGATACGATGATCATTTATAATTGAAATTTGAGCATTGTGGATGCCATGTTTTTTAAAGGAGTTTTCCAGTTTCTCGTAAAGACCGTCCAAAGGATGGGAGTTCATTCTTTTCTTAGTAATTTCCCATAAGGCCAAGCGTGCATTCTCAATTTCTTTAGTCTCCGAATTATTAAGTCTCTCCCTTAGGATATTGAGAATTTCTGTTCCTGACTTATCTTTGGCCGAGATTAAAAATTTCATGCCAAACTTATTTAAATAAGTTTGGCCCATTGCAATTAGTTTCGCTTTGGTTTTCTCATCTTCGCCAAATACTTTTAACTGTTCACTTGTCGCCATCTTGTCGAGAGTTTTTTTACTCTCTCCAATATCTCCATGAAATGAAGCCGCTTCAAGAATTCCAGCCTTGCTAAAATTCATGATTAAGTCTTCAACTTGCTTTAAATCAACAGCAGTGTTCTTTGAAAGTGCCTTGGCAAAAGAAAGATTTCCGCACATCTCAAAATAATAATTAAACCGTTTAACTTGTTCCTGCATTTTGAATTTTTTAGGATCAATAGCTTCAACTGAACTCCATGCGTCCAGAGAACTTCTAACCGATTCAATCGTAAAAGGTAAGAAAAGCTGAGTAGCAAATTCGACAGGATTAGGATCAGTCATCAGTTTAACCATGAGATTAAAAGCAACCGGATACCATTTATCTGTCCGCTCATCCCATTTTACTTGGACAATCTTTTTGTCATTAGATTTATCTTTGCGGATAAAATGCAACTCTTCGTGAGCAATTTGAAGAAATTCCTCCAAATTGAATCGGCGATGCCGAATTTCATGCCAAACTTCCCAGCGCGAACGCTCAGCAGTCGCAAGGTCATCCATTACGCGCGCCGGAACACCTGCTATTTGAGTTGGAAGTGCTACGCATCCATTTCCTGATAGCCAATCAGTAATATATTGAAGTGATTGAAAAACATTGTAGCGAATTTCATCTGGATGGTTATTAGCAATAAAATTAGATTCTTTCATATCTGCCACAATCAGAGATCGAGAGTACATAGGATCATTTTTATCCAGTCCATCAATATCAGGGCCATGAATGAAATCCAGTATTTCTTGGTGATGTTTTTGATCAAGGAGTGAAGTTACCAAAGTGTTAAGCTTAGAAGAGTCACCCTTCTTATGAATATTCCATGCCTCAACCAACGCAAGACCAAGTCTGACAAAATCCGGGTGAGCAACCCAAAATCCAGTGAGATCGCGCTTAAATTGAGTCACGACATCACGAATATAACCTTTGATTGTGACTTGAAAAGAAGGACTCATGAGATCATTTGTTATGGGCAAAATACCATACATACCTCCAACCTTAATTCCTCCGCGAGAACCAACAACTGAGGCCAAAAGATCATGCGACGCCTTGATATATTTTATAACGATATTGGGATCAGCTTTGACTGGAATACGGTAATTTGCGTCTTCTTTAAAGAGTCTGGCAGTTGAGGCCAGATAATCATGCCAGCCAAGTGAAGCTCCTACAAAGTATGGATAGAGCTCATCCATTATTTCATTTGTACGGAAAATGGCACGAGGATTTTCAAGAACGATCATGACCCGTATCGTTCCTATCTTGTATTCGGGATGAATTTTATTAATCATCTTCTCAGCGGTCTCGAGCATGATTCTTATATAGCGGGCCTCTTCTTCGTTTTCAAGTTTAGGCACATAAAAGACCATCGCTTGAGGATTGTGCCAATTCTTAAATAAATGTAGCGCAAAATCATAAAGGTGAAGAGGAAGAGGTTTGTTTTTATAAAATAAAAAGAAAGAAGGAAGTGCTAGACCTGGGAAACGTTTAATCGGATGTGAACGTTTTTCATTAACCAGTTCATATTTTTTGCCAGCGTTTTCATCTGTGAAAGATAAATCACCATCAAGGCATTTTGTTAAATTAACTCCAGCAGAGATAAGATCTGACCTGAGCGGGGTTTTAGAATCCTCATCATCAGCACCCCATTTCGGAATATTCGTTTGAGTAGATAATAATTCTTCAACAATTGCTGGCTCATCTTTTAGTCTTCGGTGATAAGCGTTCATGGCATTGATAGAAAGTTTTGCGTTGTCTGGTGGCCCAAAGAGAGTAACGTGATTTCCCTGAAGATAATCTGGGACAGGTGCCACGGCGTTTCCAACAGGCGCATAATAATCAGGTCTTTTTGGACCCATAACGATTCGACCTTCACCATCTTCTAAACCAAAAACTGTTTGGTAGTCTGAACTGCTGAAATCTCTTTTCCAATCGCGATTAAAAGTGGCAAGGGCCTTTGTTCTTTCATCAATGAATTTTCGATCTTTAATTCTGCGATTGAGGACAGTATTAAGTTCTGATTCTATGGCCTCATATAAATCACAAAGAAATTTTAATGAGTCCTTGTTCTCTAAGCCGCCAGTTTCTCCCACTTGAACAAGATTTTGTACGCCATCATATGGCCGAGCTTCCTTAAGAAGGTATGCGAGAAAAGAGTCAGAAATATAATCAGAATAATAGGGGATGGTTCGTTTCATGAGATCTAAGTTCCTCTGTAGGTAGAGTATCCATAAGGATTGAGAAGTAATGGAACGTGGTACTTACGATCGGTATTCTTCACCTGAAAAACTACGGGAGAATTCATAAAGAAATGCTCTTCGTTTTTATAATAATCTTCAATCTTAAATGTCAGACGATAGACTCCCTGCTCTTTAGGACAATTAAAAACAATTCTCCCGTCTGCATTGGTTTGATCCGTACCAATTTCTTTCCAGCTGGTATTCGTTTGCTGCTCGAGAGTAACGGTTACTCCCGTTGCTGCACAACCCTTAGTCGTGTCCAAAATATGAGTACTGATCATTCGTGAATCCTTATTTGAAAATAAACGTCAATGGAGTCATGCCATTTTTAGTTACCGCGATTTCTTGTTTTTGAGTTCCATATACTTCGTGCCAAGCTTCGATAGTATATTTTCCTTCAGGAAGATTCTTGATGGTGAATTCACCTTGAGAATTAGTCACAGAAAAATAAGGGTGATCCATCACTGCGACGTAGGCACCCATCCAAGGATGGACACTGCACTTTGCTTGGAGAAAAGTTTCAGGTTTATTAAAAATCTTAGTTTCTCTCTGGCCTTTAGTCGGCATGGCCATATTGAATCTTTGATTAACGGCCGTGATCGAACGAACATTATGAAAAACAGGGTCAGAATTAATAAAAGTCACTTTTTGGCCAACTCGTGCTCCGACGACTCTTGGAGTGTACATACAGCCATGCTGATCGAGTTCGACTTCTTTCGTGGGAATATCGGTAAATGTTTTTCCCTCAATGCCACTGATCACGCGAACTAGAACGTTTTGAAGTTTTCCATTATTCACTATGACTTCGTTTGAATACACCGGACCTTTAAAGTTTTTTGCACAAGCTGCAGGAAGGTTTAGTCTTTTTCCTTGTGGTATTTTGCCTTGAAAAAGAACTGAGCCAGTAATTGTAACCTCAGCTCCGTTTGTTACTTGCTCAATAGGGGCAGCGATAGGAGCTGGTGGAGTCTCGAGTGAATCAGATTCTACAGATACAACTGGCGCTGGATTTTCTGCGGGCTCTCGCGAGAAAATAATCACTCCGACAATTAAAGCAATACCGATTATGGCAGCTGTCATGGAGCGCTTAGGATTTTTAAGTCTAACCACAAAATATTCGCGAATAGCAGCGCCACCCAAACTTATTACTAGAAGTATGAGCCAATTGTATTCATGCCCATAGGTCTGAGGAAAATGGTTACTAAGCATGACGAAAATAACTGGTAAGGTGAGATAGGTGTTATGTGTTGATCTGTTTTTGGCGTTTTTACCCCAATCTTGGTTAACGGCCTCACCCTTTCTAGCTGCTTCAACCATTTTAAGCTGACGCGGGATGATCCGCATAAAAACATTGGCCGTCATCCATGTACCCATCATTCCACCAATGTGGATATATGCAGCTCGTCCACTCAAGGTATGGCAAAGGAAATAGGACATACCTACTAGCCACGCGAGTGTGAGAAGGTGACCTATAATAGGTTTCGTTTTTGTAAATTCTCTTTCCCACACAAAGTCATAAAAAAACCATGAACCGATTAAAGAGAATAGGGAAATTGCGAGGGCCTGATAATAAGTGATGTTTGATACCGATGAATCCATCAACATGGTACCTTCACCTGAGTAATAGGTAAGGGCCACCAAAATGGCTCCACTCATCCACGTCCAATACGATTCCCATTTAAACCAATGAAGATGTTCAGGGACTTTCGTTGGGCCCATGAGAAGTTTTTCAACATGATAAAAACCTCCCCCATGAAGCATCCAAAGATCTCCGACGTGCCCAGGCTGTGTCGAATTTTTATTAAACTCAAAACTGCGATCTAGCCACATGAAAAAAATGGATGTTCCAATCCATGTCACAGCGACAGTGATGTGTAGCCAACGTACGAGTAGTAAAATCCAATCAAAAATATCTTGATTCATTAGCGCCTCTTGTCCGGATCGAAAAAGTAACTCATTAAATCATTACCAGTATGATATTCCAATGTAAAAACAGGTGTTTGTGTGTCCGGTTATTATAGAATATCAGTCAGTTATACGTTCACAATGAGTCAAAAGTAGGCTAAATCTGTGTATGGTTTTTAGCAAGTCCAGACTCCCCATATTTATCTTCTGTAGCTTGATAGCTCATTTGGCGATAATCGCTATTCCTATGAAGACTGAATACGACAGAGCACATTCGCCAAAAATCGGCATCATTTTTAACCGAGAAACAAAAGAAGAGGTAAAAGTTAAAGCTGATAAGGTTCCACCAAAAGCAAAATCTAAGACCGTTGCCGAATCGGTTGTAGTAAGTGAAACAAAAAGCATTAGTTCTGAAGTTGTGCAGGAATCTGTGTCTAGTGCCGAAATTGAAACTGCAAAAAATAAATATCTTCGACTAGTTACTCAATCAATTAATAAGATTAAGAGGTATCCTCGCAAGGCCCAAGCTCTTAACCAGGAAGGTACAGTTCTTGTAAGTCTTAAACTTGATATTAATGGAAAAGTTTTAGATTTGAAGGTTCTAAAAGAAAGCCGTTTTGTTTCACTCACAGATGCCACAATTGAAGCTATCAAAAGTGTTGAAAAATTTCCGATTATCCCAACAGAAATGAATCTTAATGAGATTACTTTAATTATCCCAGTTGAATACGTCATTCAAATGTAGTTGGTGTTAATTTTGTATGCGATTGATTTTCAGAAGCCCAAAAAACTCTGCAACGACACAAAGACTATAACCCATATCAAACTCATTCCACTTGACTGAAAACTTTGCCCGATTTGGGTATTGATGATGGTTATTTTGAAACCCTTCTCCAAATACCAATAGGGCAACAAAATGATTGTTACAAGAATCATCTTGGGTTTTAAAGTTCTTGCCGCCGTATTTGTGGGCAAGGGCATTAACCATCCAACCTTGAACAGGGTGACTCATTATACCTAAAAAATAACCCGAACCAATCCAGTAGGAAGAAAAGCTCAAACTAATGACTAGAGCTAGAAAAACATGAGCAAGATAGGGCAACCAGGACAAATTATTTCGATTAACAAACCCAATATCAAAAGGAATGTCATCTACAACTTCACTCATTACTTTATCATTTGAAAGCAGGGCATGTTGTATTTTTAGATAGGCCTTGTATTGTCCGGCCCACACTCCCATTACACCTAATTGGTTTGGACTATGTGGGTCGTCTTTTGTATCTGAATGCATATGGTGAAGTCTATGCATGCACGCCCAGATTTTTGGATCAAGGCCCGTAAACCATGCTCCAGTGAGGCCAATCCATTTCATCATTCTGGGGCCCAGCAGAATTGATTTATGAGTAAGGCCTCGGTGGTAAAGAACGCTGATATAAAACATGTTCGCCACGTAGCCAAATAAAAAGAATATGAAAGTTGCAAACAAGGTATTATTCATTCTTTAAGATCTCTTCTTGTAAATGTTTCGTAGGAGGGTTCTTCCCAAACCAAATAGAAAGAAAGCTTTTCTGGAATTCCTTGCCCTGAATCTCGCCTTTAAGTTCTCCATTCTCATAAACCTTTGTTGCGTCTTCAGTTAATGAAAAGCTCTGTCTACGATCACCCTTGATTTCTCCAAAAAACTTTTTAATATCCATAATATGATCCTTCAGATTTGGGTATTGGTACTGAGCACTTTCTTCAAATTGAAAGTCCCAAGCTTTATCGACATCTTCATTGTCGAATGCCCGAAGATAGGTCATTTCAAAGCATAGGGGACGTTGATCTAATTCACTACCTGTTCCAGTTTTAATTTTTTGAGGTGCATAGATAGCAAGCACGAAAATCCTAACTTTTAAAAAAGTCGCAGTTCTAACTCCTGCACCGCTGATAGGAATATCTTTTCCTTCACACTTCAAAGTAGGAGCTATTTTAACGCCCTCTACTTCCCGAGCGTGTACAGTAAGAGACAAAAAAAGGAGACTTAAAACGAGGGTTTTCATTTTTTGGAAAACAGGTAATGTGAAACGGCCCATTCTTGTCCTTTTGCATACCCGAAGAGTTCCGCGCATGACATGAAGAAAATTCGCCATCTGTTAAACCATTCTTTACTATCATCACCATAAGTTTTATTAAAAATGGCCATAATCGCTTCGCTATGATTGTCCATATTTCTTAACCAGTCTTCTGATGTCTTTTGATAATGTATTCCATCCCAAATCCAAGACTGTTGTAAATAGAGGTCTTTTTGAAACGAGTAGAGAAGATTGTGGGCCGGCATTTGACCACCAGTGAAAAAATATTTCCCCATCCAGTTATCTTCACCGTCAACTTCAAAGGGGTAGGAGTAATCTTTATGTGTAAATATATGCACAAATAGTTTCCCCTCAGGTGAGAGAACATTGGAGATCTTTGAGAGAAGTAATTCATAGTTTTTGAAATGTTCAAACATTTCAATACTCATGACACGGTCAAATGATTCAAACTCGAGCGCAAGACTTTCAAGTTGCGAAATATCTCTAGTTAAAACCATTACATTCTTAAGACCTCTTTTTTTGGCTTCACTATCGATGTAAGTTTTTTGCGAAGAAGAGTTGGAGATCGCAACAATCTTAGCATTAGGGAATTTCGTTGCCATGAAAAGCGTTAATGAACCCCAACCACACCCTAATTCCAAAATTCGCATGCCATCTTTGATCTCAGCTCTTTGGCAGCTAATTGTTAAGGCCGAATCTTCAGCATCATCCAGAGAAGTTGTTGAATCAGGGTAATAGGCGGAGCTGTATTTTAAGTTCTTTCCAAGAACTCTTAAGAAAAAGTCTGCTGGCAATTCATAATGTTGCTCATTTGCATCTTTGGTGTGGACTGCAAGCGGAGAATTTATTAGGCCAAGTCGATATTTTTCTGCCTCTGCTTGTGTCTTACATAACGAATGAGTATCTAGTTCATCTAATCTAGTTTTACATAATTTTCTAATACCGAAACGAATTGCCGTATCTGGAATTTGACCCTTTTCCATCGCCTTAATAAAATGTTCAATCATAGAAGACTCCTGTTACGGTAATTTGTTTTAGTTAAAGTCATTTGAGAAAGTCCGATCGCCCTTTCGCGAAATCCGCCCTCACAATATGAGAAGTAATACTGCCATAAGCGGTAAAGAAAATCAGGATAACCTAATTTGGTAATTTCAGCTTTGTTTTTGCCTAGGCGAACAGACCAGTCTTTGAGAGTATGAGCATAATCTTCTGCAAAGTCTTTTTGATCAATTAAAACCATGTCTGTTTTATTTGTTATAGAATTCATAATTGCATTTACAGACGGTATACCTGTCCCAGGGAAGATATGGCGCTGGATAAAATCGACGGATTTCCTAGCATTCTTATAATACTGATCACGAATAGTAATAGCTTGCAGAACCATTATACCATTGGGCTTAATGAGGCTCGAGCATTTCGCAAAGAATACATCAAGATTATCAAGCCCTACGGCCTCAATCATCTCAACTGAAATCAATTTATCATACACTCCAGTCAGTTTTCGATAGTCATCAAATAAAACAGTGATTCGGTCTTGTAGCCCGGCATGCTTAACCTTTTCAGTAGCATAGGTAAATTGTTCTATTGAGATGGTAGTCGTCGTAACACGACAACCAAATGTTTTAGCGGCATAAATTGCGAGAGACCCCCAACCTGTTCCAATCTCAATTAAATGTTCTTCAGGTTTTAGGTCCAGCTTTTGACAAAGGGTCATTATTTTTAATTCTGAAGCCTCATGAAGCGTAGAATCTTTATTTTGATATACTCCTGAACTATACATCATGGTTTCGTCGAGGAAGAGCTTAAAGAAATCATTTCCAATGTCATAGTGGGACCGAATATTTGCAAGACTTCCGTTAATCGTATTGCCCCTCAGTCCGTGAAAGACACGTTGAATCGGTTGTAGTAAACTCCCAATGCCACCGTCAATTGATTGTAGAAGATCTCGATTGATAACAAAAATTCTGACTAAATTCGTTAAATCATCAGTGTCCCAGTCGCCATCTACATAACTTTCACCATTCCCAATGCTTCCACCCAAAAGTGTACGAGAATAGAAACTGCTGCGATAAACGATAATTTTACATTGTAAGGCCGCATTAGATTCCCCAAACGTATATTCAGCATGAGTTTTTGCAGACCGATCAGAAATGATCAAATAACCATTCTTAAGATCTGTAAACTTATTTACAAGACCAGATATGCACCATTTATCTAAAGCAGGTAAATTAGCTACAAACTTACTGAGCGACCTATCTTTAGGTAGAACTTGAACTGTCATGAAACTTCTCCTTCAAGGGATGCGTGTAGAAAGGCATTCTTTTGATCAATAATATGAGTGCTTGAAAATAAATAGCGAGCATTGTTTTAAAAGTTACAAATGGAAACTGGATAAAATATCTAAGAATATTCCCTGCGGTCAGAGGTTTCTTTTTCAATTGTAATGTGGTGTCGAAAATAACTCTTGTTTCTCCATGGTTTCGATTCTGCATGTAGACGTAAAGATTATCATTTGGATTGTGAAAAACCCAGTTGTAGTCAATGCTCATCGGCATAAATGGTGATACATGAAAATCTTTAGGGAATTGAAAAGTATTTATTTGCTCTTTAGTTGTCTTAAATACCTGGGCGTGTTTTTCGCCCCAAGGAGTGTTCGTGATTTCAGATACTATAAATTGTAGGGTTTCTCCATCTTCTTCATAGCAGTAATAAAAAGTCACAGGATTGAAGCAAAACCCAAAATAAGAAATATTGCAAAGGATTCGAATTGGACCAGTACATTTTTGTTGCGTCTTTTCGAAAATAAGATCTCTTACGCTATCATCAAGACCCTTTGCCTCTTGTCCTAAATAATCTTTACGCCAAAAGGATAAAATACCGGGTTGATTAAAAGTAAACAGAAGTGGAATATTGAATATGAGTGGAATTTCTTTTAAATCCAAAAAGTAATAACAAACACGATAGTTGAATATATTTGTTCGTGGAGAAAGTCTTCGATGTTCTGAAGTTCCAACGTAGATGGAGCTTTTCAGGGTCATAAATATTCCCCAAAACAAGAACTTACATTTAATGCACTTTTAACTCCATCTTCGTGGAATCCATTGCCCCAATAGGCACCACAGAAATGTGTACGTGTTTGAATTGTACTTATTGTTTTCCATAAATCTTGAGATTTTATTGCTTCTTGATTATAGACTGGATGGGAGTATGATATTTTTTTTATAACTTTTTTTGAGTCAATCAAATGATCCATATTTAATGAGACTAAAAATGTTTCAGGTGATGAAATGCCTTGAAGAATATTCATGTGGTAGGTGACGGCCACTCGATCTAGTTGTATTTTTGGTAAATAGTAATTCCAACTAGCATGCCCAGCTTTGCTCTTAGGTAAGACAGTAGTATCCGTGTGCAAAATGACATCGTTAGGGCGGTAAGAGAAACCACTCATGACATTTCGCTCTTGGGCCGATGGATCCTTCAAAATTTCTAAGGCCTGATTGGCATGGCACGCAAAAATAACGTGATCAAATTTGAGATCATTATTGATAATAACTTCGTCACTGGTTCTTGTGACTGATGCGACGGCCGTATTTATATGAATGTTTTGAGCAAAACTGGCAGTCAGTTTTGGGATATAGGAGCTGGAGCCGCCTTTGAGCACTCGCCATTTTGGCCGATTATCTACGGTTAACATTCCATGATGATGAAAAAAACGCACAAAAAAATGTAGAGGAAACTTTTTCATTTCGTTTCTGCTCGCAGACCATATTGCGGCCCCCATAGGCATCACATAATGTTCAATGAATTCATTTGAGAAATTATTTCTAATTAAATAGTCCTCGAGTGTCATATCGTCTGGTGACTGGTCCCTATATTTTAAAAAATACTCAGTGGCGCTTTTATTAAAGCGTAGAATGTCTTTTATCATCCTGTAAAATGATGGTCTAAATATGTTTCTGCGCTGGCAGAATAAAGAGTTAATACTGGTTCCGTTATATTCGAGGCCGTTTTTTTCAACCTTAACACTAAAACTCATATGGGAATCTTTGGTTTCTATTCCAAGTTTCTCCATAAGTTTTATGAAATTTGGGTAGTTCCTATCGTTGTGGACAATAAAACCAGTATCAATTAAGTATTCTCCTGAAGGGACCTGGATTCTATGAGTATGTGTGTGGCCTCCCAAACGAGGACCTGACTCAAATAAATGAACTTCATGCTTTGGGGCTAACATGTGGCCGCAAACCATCCCTGAAATCCCACTACCAATAATTGCTATTTTCAATTACGCCTCATTTCATCTTTATTTATTCCGAGAATCAATTTTACGCTTGGGATAAGCACTGGTGTTTTTTCTTTGTAAGCAATATATTCGGGATTTTTCTCATGTCTTTTTTCAACCAAAGGTACGCCAGACACTTTCCAAAGGAGGAAAGTTAAAAATGCTGGGCCTATAATGGCCCAAAGATTTGTTCCATCAAGAGACACTAGTGATATTCCCCACCATAAAAAGGCTTCACCAAAGTAATTTGGGTGTCGACTATAGGCCCATAATCCACTTTGTAAAACCTTCGTCTGGTTCTTAACATTTGCCTTAAACCGACTTTTTTGTAAATCAGCAACTGATTCCCATATTAAACCTGTGAGCCAAATGGCCATTCCAAGATAATTGAACCACATTAGATTTTGATTATTATTCAAATGAGAGGCAAAGAGTGGGGTGCCTACTATTACCATTAAGCCAAACTGCAATAAATAGACTTTGAAATAGGCAATAATATTGGTTTTTTGACCCCATTCTTTTCGCCAATTTGCATAACGGAAATCTTCGGGCTTCCCACTGTTACGAAAATGAATAAATGAGGTTAAACGTATTCCCCAAATAGTAACGAGAAGCATGACTATATTTTCTCGAAGATTATTCCATCCGTTCAAAAAACAACCCGTCAAAGTAATGAAGATAAAACCAAGACCCCAAGCTGTATCTATCACGCTTAAATTTTTCTTTATCACTGCCGTAATAAAAAAAATGTGAATAAGGACTAAAGGTCCAACAATCATGTATAACTGGTCATTCATAACGTGCATATTTTCTCAAATTAAGAAGGCTTCTGCACTAGACAATGCATGAACAGAATGTGTTGAATGACGAGATGCGTTTAATATAGTATTTCGACATGAAAGAAAACAACTCTGCAAAATATAAAGGCCTCTTGGCCTTATCCGCTCTTGGCGTAGTTTATGGTGACATTGGAACCAGTCCATTATACGCATTAAAAGAATCATTTCATCATGCTCATAATATTGCTGTGGCACCTGAGAATATTTTCGGGATTCTTTCTCTCATCTTTTGGTCACTCATTATTGTAGTTTCAGTCAAATATCTAGTTTTCATTGTTCGTGCTGACAACCAAGGCGAAGGTGGCGTTTTAGCGCTTACGGCACTGCTTGGCACAATTAGTTTAAAATCACCTCGTACATTACGCATTTTGACTCTGCTTGGAATTTTTGGGACTGCTCTCCTATACGGAGATGGAATCATTACGCCAGCGATTTCTGTTCTTTCGGCGGTAGAAGGACTTGAGTTTGCGGCCCCCAAGCTTCATGACTTTATTATTCCAATAACCGTCGCTATTTTGATCGGTCTATTTTCTATTCAAAAACATGGAACAACCAAGGTTGGAAAGGTCTTCGGGCCAATTACTTTGCTTTGGTTTTTTATCTTAATTATTTTAGGACTTTCAAAAATTATTGAGCGACCTGATATCTTGATGGCGGTAAATCCTTATTACGCTGTTAAGTTTTTCATGATTAACCAGTGGAAAGGTTTTGTAGTCCTAGGTTCTGTTTTTCTCGTCGTGACGGGCGGGGAGGCCCTTTATTCAGATCTGGGACACTTTGGAAAAAGCCCCATTCGAATTGCTTGGTTCGTTGTAGTTTTACCAGCATTAATTATAAATTATTTTGGACAGGGAGCTTTGCTCTTACAAAATCCAAGTGCCATTGAAAGTCCTTTTTTCTTAATGGCGCCTTCATGGGCACTTATTCCATTAGTTATTATTGCGACTCTTTCAACTTGCATTGCTTCTCAGGCTTTAATCACTGGAGTCTTCTCTTTAACCATGCAGGCAGTTCAACTTCAATACATTCCTCGTCTTACAATAGATCACACTTCGAGTGAAGAGTTCGGTCAGATTTATGTCAAAACTGTGAACACTTTTTTGATGGTTTCTTGCATAGCCTTGGTCTTAGCTTTTAAATCTTCCAGTAATCTTGCAGCGGCCTATGGTATTGCTGTGACTACTACCATGGTGATTACGACCATTCTTTTCTACTTTGTAGCGGTCTATAGCTGGAATTGGTACAAAGTACCTGCTTTTCTTTTGTGCGGATTCTTTTTAGTAATCGAAGGGTCTTTTTGGGGTGCAAACTTACTTAAAGTCATTCATGGTGGTTGGTTTCCACTAGTTGTTGGCGCCATCATTTTTACCATCATGACAACTTGGTACAAGGGACGTCAGATTCTTTCTTCTCGTATGCTTGAAATCATTACTCCAATTAGTGATTTTCTTCATAATATACGGACAAATCCTTCACACAGAGTGCCAGGTGTTTCAGTCTATATGTCTGGTCATCCACAATATACTCCACCAACTTTAGCGCAAAGCTTTAAGCATTTCAAATGTATCCATGAGCATGTGATTATTCTTTTTATTCAAACAGTAGATATTCCCCATGTTCCTGAATCAAACCGCGTAAGACTTCAGAACATTGGCCCGCATATTTATAAAGTTGTTATCCAATACGGCTTTATGGATCTTCCTAATGTGCCTTTGGCGATGAAAGGGCTTCAGCTTGATGGTGGTCTACTCTTTGATGCCGATCATTCAACATTCTTTTTAGGAAGGGAACATATCATTGCGACTAAGCGAAAAGGGATGGCACTCTGGCGGGAAAAACTTTTTGCTATGATGTCCAGGAATGCTCAGCCGGCAACTCACTTTTTCCAGATTCCACGAAATAGAGTTTTTGAAATAGGCTCAATGATCGAACTTTAAAGGATAATTAGACATGTTTTTAATTTTTT
The DNA here is from genome assembly GCA_945905815.1 of Bacteriovorax stolpii. Classification (GTDB taxonomy): domain Bacteria; phylum Bdellovibrionota; class Bacteriovoracia; order Bacteriovoracales; family Bacteriovoracaceae; genus Peredibacter. Next base: position 42,415 of record CAMDQH010000005.1, read on the forward strand.
TGCCTCTGCTTTTTTTGCCGGCTTTTGCCGATGAACTTCTTGATACCATTAAGATTATCCACCAAAGCACTCCAAGTACTCTTGTCGATTTTGTTCCAAGTGCTGTGAACCTAAAAAAAAATGAATTGAGAAAACGTCGCGAAAGCACTTTGGGTGATACTTTAAAAAATGAAGCCGGTGTACAAAGCACATCATTTGGTCCCAATGCTTCCCGACCCATCATCCGTGGTTTGGACGGCGACCGCATTCGTGTTTTACAAAATGGACTAGGTGTCTTGGATGCGTCTTCACAAAGTGCTGATCATGCTGTGCCTGTAGATACTCTTGTGATTGATTCCGTTGAAGTTGTACGAGGTCCTACGAGTATGCTCTACGGTTCGAGTGCTGTTGGCGGAGTTGTGAACATTGTCACCAATCGCATACATTCAACATTTGAAGAGGGAAGTCTGCAGGAAGTACAGGTGCAAGGGGATTCATCACAGGACACCTTAAGTACAGGGGCGAAGATTGATTACGGCGCTAATAAATGGATGTTCCATTTTGATGGTGGCTATAGAAATGCCAATGATCTGAACGTTCCCAAAGCAGATAAAAAAGAGCGAGTCAGCGATCCTGGCGAGATCATGAATGTTGAAAAAATTCCTAATACCGGTAGCGTTCAAAAATCTGCCGCTTTAGGGGTATCAAAAATATTTGATAACGGCTTTTTAGGAATGTCATATAACTTCTATGATAATTTCTATGGATCAGTGGCAGAACCTAGCGTTGATATTAAAATGAAACAAAATCGTCTTGAACTAAATGGCGAGTATTTGGTCAAGGGTGATCTTCTTAAAACGATTCAATTGAAAACGGCGCAGTCAGATTATTCCCACAAAGAATTTGAATCCGGTCTGGTTGGCACCACATTCAGTAATGAAGGCAATGAGACTCGTTTAGAGTTTTTGACAGAGGCATCAAATATAAAAGGCGTTAGTGGTCTTCAAACTCAGATCTTTAATTTTAAAGCGGCGGGTGATGAAGCCTTCTTGCCACCTTCTCGAAATCAAATACTATCCGCTTTTACATTGCAAGAATTAGCGAGTGGTAGCAGTTTTTATAGTTTTGGCACACGCATAGAGTCCGCAAATATTGATAAGCAAACTTCAGGAGAAAAGGAAAAAAACTTTACCGGCCTGAACGGGTCATTAGGTTTACGTCATCAATTTTCTGAGACCCATACTGGACTTGCCACTTTTAGTTACACCGAACGCCTGCCAAACTTCCAAGAGCTTTACGCAGATGGATTTCATGTGGCCGCCGGTACTTTTGAGCAAGGGGATGAAAATCTTAAAAAGGAAAAGGCATTTTCTCTTGATATGCAGTTAAAATATAAATCTGATTCTGTTGAGACTAGTTTTAGTATTTATGGTCAGAAATTTAAAGATTACATTTCTCTTTTCTTCACAGACACACCGTCTTCAGAGCCGGGTGTGAATGTTTCTGAATTCCAGCAAGTCGATGCGATTTTTTACGGAGCTGAATTTGAAGGTAAAAAGAGATTAGGTTATTCTCCTTATCACTTAGTTACCAGAGCGGATATTGTTCGAGCCAAAGATCAAGATTCGGGAAAAGATCTGCCACGGATTTCGCCTCCAAGATTCGCTCTTGGACTAGAAATGGCAAAAGATCGATGGGTTTGGGATGTTGAGGCACAACACAGTTTTGAGCAAACCAAGACTGCTGACAATGAAACAAACACAGATGGCTTTACCTTGCTTAATGCTGGTATGACTTATGATTTGGTCAAAAATAATGGCAAGTGGAGTTTCTTTGGTCGATTTAGAAACATTTTCAACCAGGTAGCGAGACTTCATACTTCAACTGTTAAAGACATTGCTCCTTTAGCGGGACGTAACGTTGTTGCAGGTGTGCAGTACTCTTTCTAAAGACCACGCCTATAATATCCTTCATTTTCATAAAGCATTTTCTGTTTTTCCAGATCATGCTTTATTATTTCATCATCTTTGTTTTTTTCTTTCTCAAACTCGTCACTTCTAGCGCTCCCAAGAGTCGTGGTTGATGGTGCATGTTCCATCTTTTGCTTTTCTTTCGTATTAATGGGCCTCGCTTCAATTTGCTCAGTGTTCGCAAAAATCGCTGAATTAATGGAGTAAAAAACAAAGGGCAACAAGATTGATCGGATCATGAGAACCTCCTGTTCGTAACAGGATAAGGTTTTGCAACTCACGTGCCGCACTTCTCAGGTTTCAAGTCATGGGATAAAGGTTGAATAGTAACTGAGTGATCTGGAAATAGAAAAAAAAAAGCCACCCGAAGGTGGCTTTTGTACTCGTTAACTTATTCGCATTTCAATTGTTCAGCACTATAAACAGCAACTTCAAGAGTCTTCTCTTCAACAGCTTTCTTAAGCGCATCCAAATTGTCTTGAGCAGTTTTAATCGCTTCGGTCGACTCTTTAGCACTAATTAATTCTGCTAATTTAGGGTTACAGATTTTTTTCTTTATTGCGCCTAGAACAAATTCTTTTATTCCTGCAGCGTCATCTTTATCAGGACGCTCACCTTTGCCGAAAAAATTAGTCCAAGTTGAAGCAGTCTTCTCGGCACTCGCAGCATAGGCCGTTAGACCAGTAACAGCTTCATCGATTTGTGAATTAACTTCTGCTGTTGTCCAAACTGGAGCGCTCGCTGATTTTGTGTCAATTATAAGATCAATCACACGATTCAAACGACCTTCCCAAAATGAGAATGGATCACTTGTTGCATCTGATTTTGTACACTCAGGGGATTTTACAGCAAAAGAAATTTTGTCTGTTCCTTGATCTTCATCGGTACAAAACCAATTAAGATTCTTAGGAGCAACACCTCTATATCCGTAAGAAATCGCCATTTTATCATAAAGACCAATCGCGCTTATATGACGGTAAGGACGACCAAGGTATTCCATAATTGAACGAGAAACAGAACCTTTTTCGCCGGTTTCATATGCCCCAAGGTTACCTTTAAAGTTGTGGCGTAGACCTAAGTTGTGCCCAAGTTCATGTTCAAGCATTTCTGTGAAGTATCCAGTCATGTAGTTTTCAAAAGTCACCCCAGCGGGAACTATTTCAAAATGGTTTTTAATCATAGGATCTTCGAGCTCAACTTTCTGAGCATGAACATTCATATTTAGACCACCGAGCGTAACGGCAAACTTCACTTTACTTCTGTTTGCAATTTCAGCAGAAGCTTCTTTGTTGAAGCTTGCAACGATTTTATTCGCCTCAGCTGTACGACCTTGGGCCATTAAGTTACTTGCAGTTTGAGAAAGGGCAAACCATTTAGTATATAGACTGATGATTGTAGGGCCCTGAATAAGAACGTTGGCTGAAAGAGTTTCACCAGTAAACTGGTTCGCGATGGATGGGCCAAGACCTCCATAAGGAGCAATATTGTTAAGATCCCATTCCATAACGTTGTAACGAATATCTCCGGCAATAATCTGCTCTGATCTAGCATCTGTAGCATCAATGAACTCATAGCTTAAAAGGTCACGACCAATTATTTTTGTGAACTCAATATTCCAATTATCAAATGCTTTTGCAAAAACAGGTTTAAATTGTTCAGGGACGTTCTTGATATAGTATTTAACAGATCTTCCAAAGTCAGTTGTAGAAAAGCGAGTGATTTTTGAAATTGTACTACGTTCAGTCTTGAAAAAACCAACACCCTCAGTTGCTTCACGAGAAATAAAAGCAGGATTTGAAGCAGAGTTAAGTTTTAAATACCAACGAACAGTAAATTCTGTTTTTGGAGCATTTGCAATATCGGTAGTACCTTTTGGAACCATCGTTGAAACTATATCAAATACAAGAGTTGAAACAGAGTAATCCATTGTTGTAGCAGCAGAAGATACTGAAACTAATTTTGTATAATTTCCTTGTGGATCGAGCATTTTAATTAAATCGAGGCTGCCACCGAGCGCTGATAGGTCAAGATAAATTGTATCCATGTTTTCGCTAACGTTTACAATTGGGATGGCAATAAGTGACTGCTGCTCTGAAGTTTCGTCACATTCAGATGCACAACCAACTAGAGATAGATACAGATCATCTCCATCAGCAGCAATTAAAGTTCTTACATGTAGGGGACTTAAATCTGTAAGCTTAAGGCCTCCGAGGGTATCACTTGTTTTATCTGTTACTTTCGTTATTACTGCTCCAAAAATATTTTGTTCGCCGACTAACCCTGTAGGAAAACCAAGGACTAGAGACTCATCAGACATTTTTAAAGAATTTAGTTTGTTTTTACTTGAATTTTTTGGAGCTTCTGAAGAATGAGGGACGCTTTTAAGAAGCATCTTCGCATTAATTGAATTTATATCTTGGATTTTACCACCCAATTTCATTAATCCGAGTTCGTTTTGCGAAAGGACATGAAGCTTAACTTTCTCATCACCAATGTGCTGATTTACCGCACCGGTTTTGTTATTAACGTAGTTGCTTTTGTTACGACTATTGGTTGGAGTACTCCCAATTTTTACATCTATACATGCGGTTGCAAATACGGCCAGAGCAAGAACAGATATCATAGACGATTTAATTTTCTTCACGCATTCTCCTGTCGGTTTGAATCCGCTGAGAATATCTTCGTTTTGCTTTGACATGTAAACATTAGATAATTCTTACACGCCCATTTGTGACAAAATGTTAGACCCGCTTACTTTTCAAAACCTTTATTGGTCCTAACCTGACACCACATTTGGAATTTAACTGGCATTTTTTACATCATTAGCGACGAACAAATACCAAGGTGGTTTAACGGCTTTTTACAAAAAAGGACACTTTATGAAAATTCAGGCAATTGTTCTTGGCCTTGTGCTTTCTTCTGGGGCGCTTGCTGATGGTCTGCTGATTAACCGAACAGGTTCCACTGCTAACCTCATGGGATCATTCATCGGCGCTAGTTCTGAAGTTTTCGATATTGTTGCCAGAGCTTATGAACATGGTTTCAAAGATTCTCAAGGTGCTGACTTCTTTATAAAAAAAACTTTAAGACAGGGCATGCGGTCACACACGACCTATAGAAGCAGGAACCTTAGCGTTTCCCTTGATTCGGCCTTTACTGTTATTTATAGCTTAGATCTTAAGGGAAAAGCGGGCGAGATCAGTACGGATGCAAGCAAGAAACATGTAATCATTAAAGGTCAGGTTGCCAAGCTTCTAATGGATGCTCTTATTACGGCCAATGGGATTGATCAGAGTCGGCCGCTTGGCGTTGGTCGGGTTCAAACTAAATCAGGAAAGGTTGTTTGCAGTAGGATTGTGGCGCTAAGGGCCGTTCCAAGTTGTACTTTAACTTTATAATAAAAATATGATTAAAATATTAGGTTTACTTTTTCTATTCACGCTCACTGCACACGCCTACATTTTGGAAGGATTCCAATATCCTGAAGACCGTGAGTACACTCAGGCAGATCGGGGTATGAGGGCCTATAGAGCTCTTTCATTGTATAAAACAGGTACCTTTGCCTTAACCTTTGATGATGGCCCACACCCTACAAGAACCGCAAAGATGCTAGATGTGTTAAAAAAGCATAATGTGAAGGCGATTTTTTTCGTTCTCACTTCTCAAATCGATAATTCAACTTTTCCTTTAATTAAACGAATGTTGGATGAGGGTCATCTCGTCGGTTCACATGGTTTTACCCATGACCGAGCAAGAGATCAGGACCATGAATTGTGGAAATCAAAAATTAAACAATCCTTTTTAGATCTCGCTAAATGGTACAAGCTTGCAGGCCATGAATTTACGAAACACTATTACCGTTTTCCTTACGGAGATTATGGAACCAGGACAGATTATCATCATATTAATGCCCTCAAAGAGGTCTCAAAAGAACTGATGGGTGATAATTGTATTAATATGGCATTTTGGGATGTCGATACTGCGGACTGGGTCCCAGGTATGACTGGAACTGAGATAGCCAATAACATTATCGTTCATAATGATGGCGGGACTTACATTGATTTTAAGAAAGTTGGAAATACGTACGTGAAAAATCCGATTGAATTGCTTAATCCCCCAGCTGGTGGAGTCGTGTTGCAGCATGATGTGCACGAGGCTTCAATCGAAGCAACAGACCTTTTTATTCAGTATGCTAAATCTCGAGGGCTCCTATTACCTCGAATTGATGAAGTTGAAGAGTTTAGAATTACGAAAAACTGTCGCCTATAATAGAGGACAAATCCGCAAAAAAATCTTGCCCCTTGTATTTTCTGAATGCGCACTTTTATGATTCAGAAAACAACAAAGGGTGGGTTTATGCTACGACTCCTAATTTTCGTTTTTATTTTAACCAGTTGCTCTAGTAACGAGCGCACAAAATACCAAGCCTTTTCAGTATCCCAATGTTGAAGTTGTTTATGAGTGCGCAAATGAAGTTTATGGGCCTCTGGTAGCGTTTCGGGAGGTTCCCGCAGAAGATATGAAGCATTTGATAAAAGACCTGAGAGGGGGCCTTCAGATTGAAAAGTTTACTAAAGATTCACTCAATACAAAGGATCTTAAGGTCGGAGATATCCTCAAACGCGCTAACGACATACGCATAGAGCACATCTATCATATTTTATCACTTTTTCACACAAGCCTGGATCATAAGATAAAAGTGGATGTCTTGAGGGATGGAAATATTAAATCCGGAATCATGTTAACTGGGCTCGATGTATCAGCAAACATTTTAGAGACTCAGAAAAAGATTATAAAGTCTACCTGTAAGTATAAGGCGCTTTGTAAGTAACTCTTAAATCGCTCTGTAAAATGCAATATAGCGTTTCATTACATGCAAAGGATAATCTTTTGGCCATACATGTTTTCCAAGCGCATTTTTTACTGATTTTGCACCCATGTTGTAAGCAGCGAGATAAAGCTGGCCATGGTTATCAAATTTCACCCTAAGCCATGCTAGGTAAGCAGTTCCAAGTTTAATATTTGCAACAGGATCTCTAAGCGTTTTATCACCCTTCCATTTAAATTTAATTTTTTCTGCCATCCACTTTCCAGTACTAGGACGTATTTGCATCATCCCAATTTCTCCAACTGGGCCAACTGCCAATGGATTAAAACTAGATTCTCCTGAAATAACGGCCATAACAAAATAGGGATCCATACTGTGAACTTTTGCTTCTTTGAATATGGCATCAGATATGAGCTTCGCTTGTGATTTAAATTTTTTCGGAAGGCGTTTTTGAATAGTCTCTAAAATGTTTTTTTCAAAACCTTCATGCTTTTCAAATGTAGAGACGATACTTCTCTTATATCGCTTCCCTAGTAGCTCGCGAGCATGATCTACTCTTTGGATACTAGCTAGAGATCTGGAGACATCAACCTTTGCTTTTGCTATTGCAACAGAGTTAATGACAAAAGAAAGAAGGATTAAAATGTATGTTTTCATATGAGACTTTAAAGCAAGGGAGATGCCAAATATTGTCTGTGTAAGGTATTGAAATTGATGATTGAATTGCTGTAAATTTGGGCAGTGATTAAGATTTTGTCAGAAGGGGAAGTGATAACAATTGGTTATGTTATTCGGCTAAATCGCTAGTTTTTTTAGGCTTAGTCTGAGGGTTTTTAAGTTCGGGGCCCATAAGATCCAGCGTCGCCTTGGCAAGTTCAGCAAAATGATAGGGACTTCTTTCAAGTGATTCAACAGACTTTAAAAGGATTGCTTTTTCTTCAAGCACGTCATCCTGCTCAATTTCCATTGCCCAGCTTGAATTGAGACAAAGCCCTAATAAAGCAGTCCAGATAATATATTTCATGGCCTATTTATATTAAAAATACTTAATTCGATCAACCTGAGAGCACGCTCCTCGTAATTTCTACCTGACAACATCTTGGGCATTTTCTGCAATTTATAGGGTTTATCTACGCAGTCTCATCTTACTCGGTAAACTCTTCTTCCTGGGCTTGCTTTAAAAGTTCTTTTTCTTTCTTAAGGGACTGGCCCTCTTTATTGTTCTCTTGCTTTGTGCCACAGCTAGAGCAAATGATTGCTCCTAGCATTATGACAAAGGTCATGTTTCTTATTCGCATATTTCTTCCTTCTTTGTTCACTTAAACGAAGAAGCAAGTCAGATGCCAGCCTCTCGAACTTTTCCTAAAGGCAAACTACCTCACGGCTGACGTGCTTGCTCATGATAATATGTGCCTTGAAAGTTTGGCAGAGCTAGAAATGGATGTGTAAATTGTTTTTGGCAGACTATGATTACAAGTATTTCGTGCCTCATGAAATGATTGAGAAGTTTTTTGAAAGTGGTATGCTAGTCACCTATGAAAAACAAACCACTCATTTTTACTTTGATCTCTATCCTCTGTATCATCGAACCTATTATTAAAATTCTCTATTTCAAAGCGATCACTCATTTTGACTTTATGGTGATTATGACTAATCTCGTTGCCAAAAATTCTTTTAGAGACGTCTTTGATTTCTGGTTGGTCTATCCTCTGTCCGGGATTTTACTTTTTAAGCTCAGGAAGTGGACCTATTTTGCGTTCATGAGTCTTCTTGCTTATATCGTATTCAACATTATGACGTATGAGAAATACACGTGGCCTTATAATAGTGATTCACCGTTCTTATACCATTACGTCGTTGTGGTTATGACCGTAATGGTTTTTATGGCATTCCTCTTGCCAGGAGTATGGGAGCCGTTCTTTGATCGACGTGTGAGATGGTGGGAGCCTAAAGTACGTTACCCCGTTGGCATTAACTGCTCTTTAAAAAATGAATCTATTATCTTCTCAAGTGAAATTATAAATATTTCTCTTTCGGGGGCTTTTCTCAAAGGGTCATCATATTTTAAAGTTGGGGATAAACTTGATTTGGAATTTAATTTTCTAGGAAAAGACATTTCTTTGCCGGTAACAGTGATACATAAGCACTCTCTGCATGGTAGACATGGATATGGCGTCCAATTTAGTTTTAAATCATTTAAACAAAATGTCGTTGTGGCACGAATTATTAATGTGCTTAAGCAATCTACAAAGAGTGCATAACCTAATTGGTTTTAAGTCCCATCATCTATTTGACCGGGTGGGATTAATACCTTCTTGATTATACCACACACGATAGGTAATGATTGGTGTGCAGAGCTTCTGCCCACTGATCTGACTGTATCTGGCAACCCTGAGGCTTCATCTACCCCCTGAATTACGACGACTCTGCCATCAATATTCAAAGGTTCTTTTGCTTTAAGTTTTATATAACCTTCGTTGTTTTCAGGGTCCCTTAGATCTTTCATGAATTGACTAAATGCTGTGACTTTCGAATAAATGTAATTTCCATAGATATCGCCTTTTGGAAATTCTCCATCATGACTGGATTGAGAGGATATATCACCATCTAATGGGAAGAATACTTGTCCGTAAACAGCTTCACCTTCTTTATCATCCAGTATTCCATCTTGATTGAGATCATCATCCAAGTTTGGGCACCGATTTCCGACTCGCACGGACTGAGAGTGAACAAGATCAGGCCCTGCGTTATTGATTCTTACGTCTCCAACAAGTTCATCGTTAAATTGTTCAACTGAAAATGTAAAGGCACCGCTTATCTTACTTGTAATTTGTGGATTGAGAGTTTCAAACACGGCGAGATATTGTCCTTCAATCAATGAGTCGATATCTAGCTTCATTTGTGTTTTAGATCCTCTCTGGCCAGGTTGGCCTTTGGTACCTCCATTACAGGATGAAAGGAGTAAGAGTGCTACGAGAGAGAATGATTTTAATTTCATTGTTGTCCTCACAAGACTTCATCGAAGGCTTCTAAATAGGCCTGTTTTATTTCGGTATCATACCAATTGGCCTTCACCGTTTCCCACGTCTCTTTGCTTTCGATATCTATAGGTTGGTAATAGAACATGCTTGTTCTCATGGTGTAACAACTTCCCGACTCTGGAAAATTAGCGTACTCTGAATATACTTTTACGAGAGGACAGTTTGCATCATCTCTCATGAAAATGTCGGTCCATTTCTTTGGATCAAGAGGGCCACGGGCATATTTGGCGTCCATAATTTTTTCTCTTTCAATCCCATCTTCAATTACGCGAACTGATGGTGAAACGTGGAACCACCAGTCAAATTTAAATTTTCTGATGTAGCGGCGGGTAAAGAAAATCCAAGTCTTGTTTGAGTTTATAGATCTTTTGATAAACCATTCATAACTCCAGATATGGGCACGATTAAAGCATTGGGATTCTTTGTTTATATATCTTGATTCCTTAAAATAGGTATTAACTAAATCCATATTTGCGATAATAGTTGGAGTGTAAGTTTCATTACTTCTTTCACTAGACCCAAACTCCTTATTCATTTTAGGAGAACTATAAGGCAAGACATTGTATCTTTCTATCTTGTGATGATTGCTCAAGGTCATATTAAGAGATTGATGACGTACTTTGGCATTTTTCAGATCATGTTCAATCGCTGTTTCATTTTTGTTAATTCTTACCACGTGACCTGAAGTCAAAAAAATTAATGTTTCATTTGGATCCGAATCGTCAATGTCATGGATTTCAGTTTTAATTTGAAATGAAGCTTGGGCGGTAAAACAAAATAACAAATATAGTGTAAGTAACAGTGACATGAAACCTCCGTTGTCCTCTACACATCAAACTCAGTTATAATGGCCAAATTTGAACATTCTTGTCACCTAAAGCTTAAATAAAGAAAAGCAAAACACACGAACAATTCTGGCGCGGCACTGTTTATGCAACACTGAATGTGGTCACATTATAAAGTGTGAAGCACTAACATGGAGGGTCTTATGACTACGGAAAAACTAAAGCAGCTTAGTGAGAGAAGTAAAAAAGCCCTTATTGATATGAAGCAGGGGGCACAGGAAACAATTAACAAGATTAGGGGTAATATCCGTAAAGGTGACCAGAAAAAAGAGCACTGACCTGTTCAAGTTGCAACGATGATGAGGGCGTTCATGGCCTAATCAAACGTTCGGACATGATATGTTCTACTCATTGTTGTAGCCAAAGTGTTCTTCAAATAGATACTGGGTAAATTTTTGACAAACGATAAAGATACCAGAGAGTTGATGGTTTGCTTTTAATTTTTTTTGAAAAGAATAAAAGATTAATTATGCATGTTACATTTTGCCCCAAAATAAACAACTTTATCTGGCGAGATAATTGCAACTGCTTTTTGTGGCACTGATCATTTTCAGGGAGTTTTTATGTATTGGGATAATAAAGAACGTAAAAGTAAGAAACATAAAGTCAGTCATAACGGTTTTCGTCAGACACATGGTGGCAGCAATCAGTTTCCTGGTGGTGAATGGGGGACCAGTAGTGAATTTGGACATTACTGCGATTACCATGAATCAGATTCCTCTAATAGGTTCCATGAGGAAAACGATGTTGAGCGTAGTTCACGAGATGATAATCTTTATGATCGAGAATATAATCGTTCGCGTTTTGCTGAACCATATACGACCGGGCAATTTGCCCGTAGCCAGTATGGTTTGGGAGGTCAATACCAAAGTGATCTATTTAACATCTCTGGCACAGGATGGGGGCCGAGAGAGGGAGGAAATATTGGGAAAGGACCAAAAGGGTATAAGCGATCTGATGAAAGGATTCACGAAGAAGTGTGTGAAGCTCTTTATCGAAATCAGATTGTGAATGCCTCTAACATAGAAGTTAAAGTCGAAGGTGGTGTTGTTATACTCTCAGGCACCGTTGCAAGTCGCTATGCCAAACGCGAAGTTGAAAATTGCATCGAAAATCTTTCTGGTATTGTGGATATTCGTAATGAAATCCAACTGAAAGATTTTGTTAATGAAAAAAAACACCAGGAGCACTAATGTATGAATTTAAATAAATTGTCCAGAGTCAGCTACAAAGATGATGATCATTCACGGTTTTCAGGGCCTGAATACTTAGACAGAGTATCGTTAAGTAAGGGCTTAAATAATTTAAAAGTACCTGGTATTCGCCATGGTAAAGGTCCTAAAGGTTATCAACGGCCCGACGCTAGAATATATGAAGATATTTGCGAAACACTCTTAAATGATCCGGTTATAAATGCGACAGACATTGAAATAGAGGTACATGATGGAATCGTTACCCTCAGGGGGGCAATTGATGGGCGTGCGATGAAAAAAGAAGTGGAGACATGTATTGAACACATTCCCGGGGTTAAAGATGTATTTAATATGATCGATCTTTATGAATTCAGTGATGCCGGTGCTAATGGATTGGTCAAAAATCAGGCACGCATTCAGCCCTAACTGTCAAAAATATATACATGAAATAAACTCTCATCCCTCCGATTCTTTTGGTCGATAGGAATATATGTATTCGGGGGGAGACTAATGAAGCCTTACCATTTTTATGTCGCATTCAATCCACTATTTAATGAAGATAGTAATTGGAAAACTCAGGCACATGAGTTTTATCAAACGCTGAAATTTAAAAAAGAAAAAAATAAAGATGCTCACATGTACTGGGGCAAAATTCAAATTTCTGAACATTCTGAATCTTTGAATATGAAAACTTTTGAGCAAGTCGTTTCAGAAAATAGCGAAGTTCAAATGGATAGCCATCTTTTCATTACTGACTACCAACATATGTGGGTTGGTAAAGTTGCAGATGTTCTAAAAGAAATCCCAGATTCTGAGAACACATTAGCCTTCTATAAAAATAAAAAAGTTGAAGTTTGGTTTAAAGTCGTTGATTTTGATTTAATTTCAAATAATGCGGCTGAGACATTGGCCATCCTTAGCCGTCTCCATGTCGAAAATGAGTATTACAATTACAAAATTAAAGAGATGACTCCGTTCACTAGTGGCATTCGATTCCCCATGATTATTCAGGACAAGACTCAGGAAAGATATTTTAAATCGATCAGCAATGATTATGGTCTTCGAATTTTAAAAGAAAACCCGTTATTAACAACTAAGGGCGAGGCAATGAAATTGAATAGCGTTATTCATTCATTTGTTATTCCCGAAGATACCTTCCGTCGTATACCTGAATATATCAGGACGCAGATTATTCATGCCGAAATTCTTCTTCTTGAAGCCCAGGCCGGAGGAAAGAAAGATCGGTATAAATTAGAACAGGCAATGTTGACTTATTTGAAATGTCTTGAAAGCTTGTTAAATGAAACATTCGTTGCTTATCTTAAAAGAGAGGAGGGTCATCGCATTTGGGTTACCAAAGATTGCTCTGCCCCCAAGTTTATAAGGTCGGTTTTAGATAAGGATAAAAGTTCATTAATCAGGCTTAAAGATTCAAAAGAAGTATTTAATCTTTCTCAAATTAAAATGTTGCTTGATACCCCTTCGTTCTTTCCTCATACCTCACTTGATTTTGTTTTTAGAGGAAAAAAAAGCTTTTGGGAATATTGTCGACTAGAACTAAGGCCGACTTTGAAGAATGAATCTTTGATTGAATTAAAAAATCTTCTTTCGACACATGCACATGTTAAGGCTCATGACCGTGAACTACTCTTAGTTAGAAATATACTTCTTGGAGTTGGCGGCAAAGGCGTCTTTAATAATATAATTGAATCTTGGTATAAAATTCCAGCGGCTAAAAATAAAGCTGCTTAGTTGCTTACAGCAGCTGCCCTATTGTTTTCTGGATATAGTCAGTTGAAAAAGCAAAACCTTTAGTCTTTGACTTAATTCTATCAATAAGCTCATCATTGGGATCTCTTATTCTATTGTTCGAAGATGCAAAAATGAGCCCAATAACATTTTGATTTTCATCTAAAACTGGTGACCCTGAGTTTCCAGAGATCACAGGACAGTCACCTAACTGGGCGACCCCGTACTTAGCGATCAGCTTATCCACTTTGCATTCTAGTTTAGTGATTCGAGCATTAAATCCGCCCATTTGGTCAACTACAACTGGAAATACTTTTGAGCCTGGTTTAATGCCTCCCTTGACCAACTTCAGTGGAGTCAGAGGAATTTTCCAGTCTAATTTAACAAGAGCAAAATCATTGTCTCCATCACGATAAAAATGTCTCCCATCTTGACGATTATCACGCCACAGGATTTCTGAGCACTGGGCAGTATACGATAGGCCATGGGCCGGAAATACAAAAAACAAACCCGAACAGATTTTTTTTAGACTAAATTTCTGGCCATACACGCAATGTGTGTTTGTCATAACGACATCTTGTGAAATAAGAAAAGCTGAACATGTGGAACTGTTATTTGCATCCTCAAAATTAATGGCGAACATACGAGCAATTCCTTCAGGGCAAAAATCCGCGTCGCTACAAGTGATATTTTGATTCGCTAGTATAAGTGACATCTGTTCTGCAGTAATTCGAATTTTTTGTCGGGCTATGCTTTTAGACTCAGGTTTTCCACACGCGCTAAATAGAACAGCTATACTGATAAGGAGAAGGATCTTGAGTTTCATTGTGGAAGTACATATCCCAGAAAGGGATTTATAAATGATGTTATGTAAAAGATTTACGGTTAGGGTAACTAAAACAGGCCACCCTCGAGTGGCCTGATTCAATGGTTTATAATAAGAAAGTGATTAACCTAGCCTGGACTGAAATCCTGAAGCTCAAGCATAATCATATGGCACCAACTAAGATATGTGGTTTCTGATTTCATTATACGTACCTCCTAATCAAAAAACCGTCCCGCGAACAAACTCATTATGCGGTCGAATTGAAAATCTACAAAGCCTCATCAACTATCATGAACTTATAGATGAAGTGATAAAATGAAATCTATTGAAAAAAGGGGGTTTTGCCCTCAATGTATGGCAAAGGGGGCTAAAGACCGTTAATTATCAGATCGGCAGTTGCCTTATTACATGCCATCGGGATGTTATAAACAGCTGCTATTCTTAATAGTGCCTTTACGTCTACGTCATGCGGGTGTGGAGCAAGGGGATCCCAGAAAAATACGACGGCATTAATGCGGCCTTCTGCAATGCCTGCACCGATTTGTTGATCTCCGCCAAGGGGACCACTTTTATACTTAGTAATGGGCAGGCCTGTTACATCCTCAATCCGCTTGCCGGTTGTACCTGTGGCAAAAAGTTCAAAAGTAGAAAGCTTCACGTAGTGGGTCTTAGACCATTCAATCATGTCATCTTTAAGATTATCGTGAGCAATAAGGGCGATGTTTTTTTTCAATTTCATTTGAAGATCAGATCCCCATGAATGATGAGAAAAATTGGACGTGAAATATCAGGACAACAATGACAAGTGCTATAATTCTTAAAAACCAATCTTGATTTGAGAACTTATCAATTACTTTTTCCATTTGGCATTCATATAAAAAATAGAATCGGATATCAAGGACTCAGTTCGCCAAAAAGAATAGATTGACCTCTTACTACCAAAGATCAATGGATTAGAAGATGTCAGTTCTTATATTGAAAGATTTAATTATAAATTTTATATGGTTTCTAGATGAATAAAAGATTGATTGCTTTGCCGAAAGAAATCTACCGATTCTTGGATGCTATGCTGTCAGAAATAAATTCTAGGATTTCATTTGTTGAGCCTTCAAATATAATCTGACTTGCTTGGCGTTTAATATCTCTTTCATAGAAAGGGTCATAGTAATAACGAAGTAGGGCGCTGATCCAACCCGCATGTGAATCGATGGTTTTTGGTTTCTCAAAGGCAAGCTTTAATTCTTCTGTCACTTCCTTGAATCTTGCTCCACCAAGGCGTCTAGCTATTCGCTCTAGTGCATTATTCATAGTCAAGAATTCTGACGCGACAACGTATTCCTCAAAAATATTTTTAATCCGAGTCTCTTCATTACTTTT
Source organism: Bacteriovorax stolpii (assembly GCA_945905815.1). GTDB lineage: Bacteria > Bdellovibrionota > Bacteriovoracia > Bacteriovoracales > Bacteriovoracaceae > Peredibacter. The sequence goes on from CAMDQH010000005.1 coordinate 58,223, forward strand.
TAAAACGATGAGGGGAGAGTTTCGCATATGCAAAAAAAATCTTTTTGGAATAGTGAGCTTCCCTATGACAGCACTTTCATCTTCAACAATTGTAAAATCTTGTGCCTTCATCATCTCTAAGGATAGTTCGTTCTCAAAACGAACCTGACTTGGTTGAACACCATTGTCTCCAAAAGCGGAACCACGATGTGAAGCGAGCTTTTCCAGATCAATTGCATTTTTAATTTGATGAAGAACTTGCGTTTTGCCTGAACCGGTACAACCACCGAGGCGAAATAGCGGCAGTAAAGGAGCTTCTTCAATTTTCGACAGAAAAAAACGTCGCATTTTCTTAAAGCCACCTTCAATTGGTTGCCTCTCAATTCCGGCTTCTCTCATCCATTGACAACTTATTTGTGAGCGAAGGCCTCCGCGAAAACAAAAGACCTGAGTTTCAGGATTAGCATTGATGTAATTTGCCCAGGCCTCAATTCTAGATTGTTTTATGGCGCCACTTACAAGTTCGTGACCAAGTTTCATGGCCGCTGCTTGGCCCTTCTCTTTATAGCAGGTTCCAACCAAAGTTCTTTCTTCATCATTCATGATTGGGAGATTTATTGAATGAGGAAGGGAGCCTTCTTTGAATTCAACAGGAGACCTGACATCTATCAGTGGTGTCGAAGCAAGGAATAATTTTTTTAAAGCTGTGTCATTCCACATAGACGTAGAACTCACTTTGTTTCTCTACCGAACCTACGATATTAGTTTTAGGAAATGCCAATTTGAGTTTTTTAAGAATTCCCTGGGCCGATTCAGGGGAGACACTCAACAAAAGACCACCACTGGTTTGTGGATCAAAATAAATTTGTTTTTCAACTTCATCAATATTTTGAAACTGAATTACATCTTGTGTGTATTCGGCATTACTACGATGGGCCTTAGTCAGATTTGAAGCCTTGAGTGATGCCAGAGTCAGATCAAAAAGAGGCAAACTTTTGTGTGAGAATTTAAGCGAAACGTTTGAGGCCTTGGCGACTTGATAGCTATGCCCGGCAAGTCCAAAACCTGTCACATCGGTTGCTGCATGAATTTGCTTAAGTTCTTCAGTTGAAAGGTAATCAATGACGTTATTTAAACGCTTCATGGATGAGAGGGCCTCTTTAGCATCAGATTCAGAATAGGTTTCTTTTTTTATGCCAGCACAGATTGTACCCGTACCAAGTGGCTTGGTCAGAATTAGGGTGTCGCCAACTTTAGCTCCTTCATTGGACCAGACGTGCTTGGTAGAAACGAGACCGGTAACTGAAAGACCAAATTTAAGTGTGTCATCATCAATAGAATGCCCTCCCACTAGAGAGGCTTTCGCTTCAGTCATAATATCGCAGGCACCTTGTAAAACTTCCTGGATTACGTGATATTCCATGGTCGCCATTGGTGCCGCCAGAATGGCCAGACACGTCTTAGGCGTGCCTCCCATGGCATAAACATCGCTTAAGGCATTGGCAGCAGCTATGGCACCAAATGTATAAGGTGAATCAACTATAGGTGTAAAGAAGTCCAGTGTCTGAACCAAGGAAATATTCTCATCGATTTTAAAGATCGCAGCATCATCAAAATGATCGCCATCAATCAGAACACCGGGAATTTTGGGCGGAAATTTAACACCGGAAAGGATTTCTTTTAAAACCATCGCCGGAACTTTGGCAGCACAGCCGCCTTTTTTCACTGTTTGGGTAAGTTTTATCATTTACCATTTATACTCGAAGGTTTAGGTTCCTGTATGGCCAAAAAATTACCTTCTGGACTCAAATTGATGGGGATTTCCCCGAATATATTGCTTAAGAATGTGGAGAACACTGCTCCATTTTTATTTCAGGGTGAAATTGAGACTTCCGGGCCTAATCGAGCCTATCTGGCCAAGCTGGTCTTTTATAAGAAGAATCTGAAAGCTTTGGCCCATATCGATTTAACGGAATACTTCCATTTATGCCTGGCCGCTCATTGGGCCTCTGCAGGAACCTTTGTTCCAACAGATGTGGATAACCAAATTCGCGAAGGCTTGTGGCGCCATGAGACAGTTGGTGCACACATTCAAAAGATGGCGAAACTGACGATTGAATCCTGGCAATGGGATTATGAACAGGTCACGAATCGTAAGTCTTATAACTCTGCTAGTAGTCAGGTGATGAGTACACACGAAGGAACTTGGCTTTCAGTTGCTATTGGCGCCTACAATGCTCTGATAAAAAATAAATTCCCTAAGCTTGCCCAAGATGTAGCAGATGTGATTTTGGCCGAAATTGATAAGGAAGAAAAACTTCTGCTTGAACTCAGAGAAAAAAAAGATCACATTAATTTTTTGCGTTCAACTGCGCTGATGGCGCATAACTTTGGTGATCTTGATCGGGTAATAGATCAGTGGCAAATGAGTCCTGATGATCCATTTCATCAGCGAATTTACAAATTAGGTCATAATTTGAATGCGAATTATTCCCCAGTTCTGGTTTATGCAGGGCAGGTGAATAAAGCTTTTCTAGCTAATGAGAATCACCGACATATGTCAATGAGGCAGCCTAGAGGCATCAGGAAATCTCATAAATTTCTTATTCCTGTTGGCCCGTTTATGGATGATTGGGGGAAAGTCTTAGGGGAGAGTAATGTTCTTTCTCCGATAGAGAAGATCGAAATTATTGCGGCTTTTCATGATGGTTACAATCGGCAAGACCTGGCGTTTGGATATATCCGGGCATTCAAAGGACTCATCAGCGCACTTCCACAAGGACTCGAAAGTCTAGAACGGGATTTGCCGTTTGATTTCTATCAAACATTAAAAAAATCTAAGTTTGCGACGATGGCCGAGCAGTCAAAAGATGAATTTGAAGACATATTTAAAAATAAACTCGAAGAATTTGTTTGTCCGATGACTCAGATTAAATTCTAGGCACAATCAATAAATACAAGCACTTAATACTGGTTAAAATCAAGATCTTAAGTGTAAGGCTTTGTTCCTACATAGGGTCTAGTGATTTTGATTCAAGTGAGCTAAAAAATTATATGAAAAAATACCTTATAATACTTCTCGTTCTCATTTCTTTTCAGGCCTTCACAATAACTGAGGACTACCGATGTAGTGTTCGCCAGTACACTGTGGATATAACAATTACTCAAGATACTTCAACTAGTATGTGGCTTAGTGAATATCATAATGTTCTTGCCATGGGGTATGCGAAGTCAATTGAAAGAAAAGATGGCAAAACAATTTATCACTTCTATCCTCAGTTAGGGCCAACTGATTATACTTTTAAAACTCAAGATACGATTGATTTACCAAAAAAACTTTCTGGTTGGATTCATGTTAATGCCCCATTTTTTGTTTTGTGGGATAAATTGGAATGCACGAGAACTTACTAAGCCGTACGGCCTTTATTATAGGGGTAATGAATTTCTATATTTTTTTCACCAGCAAACTAATCTCTTTGCCCAACTTCTGCGCTAATTTGTATTCAGTAAGATAGATACTGTCACTGCAGCTTGGCACTTTGGTTAAAGAAAGCTTTCTCATGACCTGAATCTCTTCCAAACTGCTTTTCAATTTATTCTCAATTTGATCAAGATCTGGTTTTATCTTTTTATCAATCAGGCCATTTATCACAAGTGATTTTAAAGTAATCTGAACCACAGAAAGTTCGCCCAAAGATGAGCTCTTGAATGAGTAAAAGCGGATCATCTCTAGAGTATTATCTAAGGCCAGTGCTTTGGTATCAGCAGACCATTTTTCTGATTTTACAGTGTTAATAAGGCCATTAAAGTATTTGAACTCGGAGAAAATATAGTGACAAGGTTCATCCAGTACTGAGTCTTGCCACTGCTTAATTTTATCTTGTGTGCAGGCCTCAGCAACAGCTTTTAAGCTTTCGAGACGAGGCTGAGAAAGATAGTGTTTAGTAGAGTATTCTTTTAAAAACTTAGTGGCCTCTTCTTCATTGGTCTTAAAACCATAAACAATCTCATCTTTAATTTCATTTACGGTTACAGCTGCTTCCAAAACGTTCTTTTTATATTGGTTGCAGGTATTAATTGGATCTATTGAAAGTGTGGGAGCGGATTTATTGCAGCCAATCACGAGCATTAAAACAACGAACAACTTCACAAAGTGACGCCGTGTTTTTTAGCAATCTCATCAAAGTGAATCATCACTCGTTTCGCCCAATTGCGTTTATCAATATAGTCGCCAGGATAGAAACTCTTTTTAAAGCCGTAGGCCACGATGTCTTTGAGGTGTTTCATCGGGACTTCAAAATTATTTAACAAAAGTCCGTATTCATTAGATACAGTTGTATCAGATACCAAGCGGTTATCTGTACAAATGGTCACGGACATACGGTTTGCTAGCATATGCTTAATATTGTGGTTCTTAATGTTTTTGATTTCAGGATTGGTCTGAAGGTTTGAAGTTAAGCAGACTTCAATCGTCGTTCGTTTATCAGCGACAAAAGAAATCAGATCACTGATGTATTTTTTCTTATCGATAATTTTTGGATCTACGACTTTGTTTTCATCAAACAAATAATAACCGTGACCAATTCGATCTGCGTAGCACTCTGTGATCGCTTGAAAAATACTTTCAGCGCCGTATGCCTCACCAGCGTGAACAGTTTTATGCATGAAGTTTTTATGAGCATAAGCGTACACATCATGAAACTTGCCGCAAGGGTAACCTTCTTCTTGCCCTGCGAGATCAATACTCACAATCGGAATCGCTTTTTCGTCGCGGATTTTGACGGCGGCCCTAACCATCTGAAGAGCAGCGGCTTTGACTATTTCAATATGCTTTGAGTATTCCATCGTCTTGTAAAAGCCGGTGTAGTAAGGGGAGTAACCCTTGGGACCAAAGTTTCTCATGGCACAGCTGATAATGCCGTAGTGGAATTCTGGGCGAGTCCCACTTTTAACGTCAGATCGATTATTGTGTTCTTTTTTGGCACGATCAAGGCCTTTGTAGGCGGCCTCCATAACCGTTTCCAAGGTCAGGCCAGCTTCAACATCCATCATGAGCTGGGGAGCAAATCGTGGCTCAATATAGTAGACGTTTTCGTTTTGGTTATCGATGGCAAGTTCATAGGCCACGCGCTCAATATTTTCCAAGTCGCGAAGAGCGGCACAGGTATATTGAAAGCCATGAAGATATTCTCCGAGGTTTGAATAAGCTGATTTAAAAACCAGCTCTCTTAGACCTTCTTCCGTGTAGGACGGCATCTTAATGTTATTCTTTTTGGCCATCTCAATCAAAGTGGGGATCCTGAGGGATCCATCTAGATGGAGGTGAAGGTCAGACTTGGGCATGTCATGGATAAATGCGTCAGAGTATTTTGTCATAAGTGACTTAAAATACTCCCGCAAAAGCTATTAGCAAATATCTTTTTGATTAGAAGCGTGATTTTTGAAGCTTAGAGATATCAAAACCGTCTTTTTGTGCCAAATCTAGGTACTCTTTAACCACCGCTTCAGGAATTTCAACCGGTGAACGTGACATGAGCCATAAAGATTTACGGTTGATTGACCCAACTAGGACATATTCATAATTAGGGTCGAGCTTCATAATATTGTAATCACCCTTGACTCGGAAAAGACGAGTGAAGAAGTTGTTAAATGTTACTTCTAGTTCAGCATTTGTTTTTGTATTGGTGATAACGGCTTGGCCTTTAATCGTCGTGTCGCCTTTATTTTTTAAGCAAGTATTGAACACGCTGATCTTCTTAGCATTAATGATCTCATACTCTGCAGTTTGACCCTTACACTTTCGCGTAAAGAATTGCGGAAGTGAGTAGTGGGCATACCATTTCCCAATATAGCGTGAGACATCAACACTAGAAGCAGTGGTAATCGTCTGAGCGAAAGAGGAAAGAGAAAAGGTCAAAAACAGGAACGCAATTAGGTTTTTCATAGCTAGATTTGTATCAGAATTGGTTTCCGATAGCCATAGACAAAACTAAAACAGAGAATAATGTATGCTTGTAATATTTATAGATGCCGACGGATGCCCAGTTAAAGACGAAACCTATAAGGTAGCTGCTCGATATCAGATAAAAGTCTTTGTGGTTGCTAATAAACGTATAAATATTCCAATTCATCCTTCAGTGGAAATGATCGTCGTCAATGCCGGTCCGGATGAAGCAGATAACTGGATTGCAGAAAATATTTGTGAATGGGACATTTGCATCACTGCGGATATTCCGTTGGCCGATAGGTGTCTTAAAAAAAATGCCAAGGTATTAGGGGTTCGCGGTGACGAATTTACCGAAGATATGATTGGCGATGCTTTGGCAACTCGGGAACTAATGAAAGAACTGCGTGAAATGGGGCAAGTTGGCGGTGGGCCTCCACCATTTGCTAACCGCGATCGTTCGGAGTTTCTTTCAAACCTTGATCGGATCATTCAGTATATTAAAAAAAAAGCGCCTAAGATCTAAGAAGCGGGAGGTGGGCTGTTCCGTAATATTAATAACAGGTCCCTAGTCGTTAACTTAAATGATAAGAAACTCACCATTGTAACTTGTAGTTAATTCAATATCTGAATCTTGACCATATCTCAAACTTAATGTCATCTGAAGGATGTGCTAAAAAAATGGTTACCTTTCGGTAACCATTTTTCACTTTCGACTTTAGGCCATCTTTGCTTGCGCCCAAATTCCCTAAAGCTTCCGGCACAAAAGTAATATCAAATTCAAAAGTTTGTCACACTTAGTTTATCCTAAAACTTTTCTGTAGATTGCTTGCAGCATTCAGCTATGCAGGTTTTCAAAATCATTTTTGTCACTTTTAATGTCTTAAAAGGTGGTGCACATGGAAAAGTGGACAACAGACACAATTGGATCTCAAATTGATAAAATTGCTATCGTCACAAGTGCTAATGAGGGTGCAGGATTAGAAGTGGCGCGAGAGCTTGCTCGTAATGGTGCTCGAGTCATCATCTGTACGGAAGATGAGGAAAAAGGAGAGTTGGCATTAAAGGATATAAGATCAAGTATGCATGGTGCACATGTCAGTTATGAAGTTGTAGATATGGCCGACCTTGATTCTGTGGCACACTTTTCAGATAAAATTTTAATGGAATATGACCAACTTCATCTATTGATAAATAATTTCGAAGTTTCTGGATTGCCCACAAAAAATAAATCGGTACAAAATTATGAAATGATGTTTGCTAAAAATTATTTGGCCCATTTCTCCTTAACGGCCAGATTATTTCCTTTGTTGGAAAACACTCATGGCTCAAGAGTTATCTTTCAAAGTTCGCTAGAGCATGAAAAAGGGGTCATCGATTTTTTTGATTTGAATTCGACACTCTTTTATGACTCTAAAAAGTCGTATGCTCAGTCTAAGCTTGCGATGTTAATTTTTGCTAGGGAGTTAGACCGACGCCTACGGCTTACACAACTGCAAGTTAAGAGTATTCCGGTATTTTCATTCAGAATGCACACTCCTTTCTTTTCAAAGTTTTTTAAATATGCCTTGGGACTTTCATCTCACCAAGCCGCTACCCCTATTTTGTTTGCGGCTACTTCATTGAATGCCATGAGTGGTCATTACTATGGATTAGATGGTTTTAATGGTAGTCGCGGGTACCCGATTGAAGCCGATTGTTCTGTGAATGCAAAAAATATTTATACGGCCGAAAAGCTTTGGGAGGTTTCTGAAGCTATGACAGGGATTGATTTTTCCCTCCGCAACACGAGTAACGTTTTGCCTTTCTATACTCGGGGCAGCATTCGTCCGGAAACGACACTCTAGTAATAATATTGCATATTTTAAATATGATATCCGGTTGATGGTTCAAACAAGACTTCGGCTACCGTAATTATATGCAATTCCGGCATTTGCCCGATACACTTTTGGCTTTAAAATGGTACGTTTGTGTATGAAGTATTTCGTAGTGAGGTTTTAATGAAGTCTTTTTTTCTTTTGTTCCTTGTGATTTTCTCACAGCATTCTTTTGCTGATATTTCGCTTTCAGAATTAGGAATGAGTGCAGAATCGACCAAACCTGACCCGAAATTTCCGCCGGCCGAAATGAAGCTCAGATCTAGTAAGCTTAAGACCCATGAAGTATTAGGTCTTGTTACGTTGGGGGCAATGACGGCAACAATGCTGACAGGGAACGGTGCTTTAGATAGCAATCTTCATATGTATTTAGGCTTTACGACCGGTGCCCTTTACATGGCCACTGCCTATTATTCCCTAACTGCGCCAAAGCCGATGGGTGTGATTGATCGTGGGCGTATTAAATGGCACAAAGGACTTGCATGGGTCCATTTTCCACTAATGATTCTTGTTCCCTATTTAGGTTATATGTATAAAAAGCATGAAGACGAAGATAAAGGTCATAGCTCTCTAGAGAAGCAACACTCAGCTTTAGCGGGTGTATTGTTTGGAACTTTTGCTGTTTCTGCGGCATTAATGGTGATTGAATTCTAAGAGGTAAAAAATGCAAACGATTATGGCCTTAGTTTTAAGTTTTGGACAGGCAACCTACCACGTGAAGTACACTTTCAAAAAAGTGGAGGCTACAAGCACGGAAGTTAAAGGGAAAATTAATTGTGATGAAAAAGTGTGTGAGTTCCTATTAGCAGTCCCGATAAAATCCTTTGTCTCAAGTGACTCAAATCGTGATTTGAATATGCTTCAAACAACTGAAGCTGATAAGTATCCGGTTGCCAGCGCTAAAGGAACTTTTGCAAAAGAGATTTTGTCGCAAGCAGATGCCAAAATTGAGGCCCAAGTGGATTTTCATGGAGTAACGAAGAGCTATTCAATTTTACTCAAGGATAAGGCCCAGAAGGCGAGTTTTATACTGGATCTTGATGCCCACAAGTTAGAGAGACCATCACTTTTTGGAATCAAAATCAAAAATGAAATGCCTATAGATTTTGAATTGAAGTGGAAATAGGCGAGTTTGCCAGTCGGTTTAATTTGTTTTTGATATGCCGATAAGGTAAGCATGTCACAAATTGCTTACAAGGCCTATGAGCTTCTGCTCAAAAATGTCGGAACTATTATTCACGGTAAGGATGAAAGCATAAAGCTGGTGCTCACTGCTTGGTTTGCAGGTGGACACATTCTGATTGAGGATAATCCTGGTACCGGCAAGACAATGCTAGCGAAGTCTGTCGCGAAATCAGTCAATCTTGAATTTGGCCGCGTTCAATTTACACCGGATTTACTTCCATCTGACATTACAGGTTCAATGATTTACGATGAAACTTCAAAAGAATTTCAGTTTAATCGTGGCCCTATTTTTTCCACGATCCTACTTGCAGATGAAATTAATCGAGCAACACCCAGGACCCAATCAGCGCTTTTGGAAGCGATGGGGGAGTTTCAGGTTACAATCGATAAAAGTACTCATAAACTAGACCCCCAGTTTTTTGTTATAGCCACTCAAAATCCAATTGAGCAACATGGTACGTTCCCGCTTCCTGAAGCCCAGCTTGATCGTTTTTCGATGAAAATTGGGATGGGCTACCCAGAAAGAGAAAGCGAATTGAAAATGCTTCTTCAAAGAATAAATGAAGACCCATTCTCGAAACTTGCTCCAGTGATAAAAAAAGAGCATGTGCAGGAAATAAAAAAAGTAGTCTCAGATGTTAAAATCTCAGAAGCAACCATGAAGTATATTTTGGACGTTGTCGAGAAAACACGTTCTCATCCTGAGATTTCGCTTCCGGCCTCACCTAGGGCAAGCATAAGTTTAATGAAAATAGGCCAGGCCTATTCTTTCCTTTCAGGGGATGATTTTGTAAGGCCAGGAACAATTTATAAATTATTACCTTATGTCTTAGAGCATCGGATTGCACAAACAAATGAAAGTCGTTTTCAAGGAAGAAAAAAATCAGATATTTTAGCCGATATCTTGAATAAAGTCCGTGTACCAACCAAATGAATATAAGGCGAAAGATACTTCTTCCCCAATTATTGAATTATATAAAAATAGAATTCAAATATTATAATCTAAATAATAACTTGGCCTATAATTCACATATTTATAATAACTTTTCATTTTTTTGTGTTTTGATGGTGTTAAGTTTTGTTTTTGGTTTTTTTAAACCGATCTTCTGGGTTATAGGACTAAGCTCTTTAGTGCTAGTCGTTTTCCTCTATCTGAAAACGTTAAAACTTTGCCAAGGTATTACAGTTCAAAGAAAAATTCCAAAGTTGGCAAAAGAAAGAAGAGTGATTGAAATTATCTATTGGATTACAAATGAAACAGCTTTCCCAATGATGAATCTAAGTTTTACAGAAAAATTTGACGGAGTACAGGCAGGGTATTTTAATGTCTGCCCGGGTCGAATTATACCTCCGCATACTAAAATTCAATACTCTAAGAAGGTCATGCTTGATGCAGGGATGGGTGTAAAAACCTTTGCCCCAATAAATGTAACTTTAAAAGATGAAATTGGCATCTTTGAATTTGATGTAAACTTTAGAGCGTCAGACGAGATAGAGGTTTATCCTTTCATTGATGATATACCTCCACTGAAAGCATCCGTATCCCCAGATACGATTGAATATGGATTTTATGAGATCGCGAAGAGAGGGGATTCAAATTTATTTATTGGGACAAGAGAGTACCGGTCTGGAGATCCAGTAAAGCATATAAATTGGCGTCTTACAAAAAAAACAAATAAAGTAATCGTAAATGAATATGAAAAAAACACAAACACTTTCGTCACCCTACTTCTCGATCTTGATCTTGGTAGCCAATTGGGTTTTGGTGAACTCTCGACATGGGAAGCCGCTAAAGATTTGGCACTAAGTATTTCAATGAATGAGATACGTAAAAATAATCTCATCCAAATTGTCTCAAATAATCTTTATATTCCTTTCGGGTCTGGTAAAAATCAAATGATGATAATGGAGAAGCATTTTACGTTTCACGAAATGGTAAATTCTTCAGAATTAAATTATTTAAGGCATTTAAACAATCTTCCTGAAAAAGGCCAAATATACTATATATGTCCGCTTGTAATGACACCAAAGTCAGTGGAGATATTAGAATTACTTAGAAAACTGAAAATGGATGGACAAAGCGTCGTCATTTTCGTGCTAGACCCTTATGAGACACTTGTCCAGAGTATTAAGGGTGATATGAAAATAGGGATTCGAGAAATGGATCGGCATGCAAGAGAAGAATTCAAAAATCTAGAAATGAAATTTCAAAAGATTGGGTTGCCGATCATCCACCTCAAAGTAAAAAAAGAAAAGATGCTTTACGAGCAAGTTGTAAAAAATGCTCAAAACCTCATTGAGGTTAAGTGATATTTTCTTTTTTTTTTATAGTTACAATTCTTTTCGGGACATGTCTTTCGTCTCATTCAATAGATTTACTTCCTTTTTATTGTCTTTATTTTGTGCTTGCATTTTATGTTTTAGCATCTTTTGATTATGGTCAAGATTATTATCTTTCATTTCAAATGCGTGCTGCTTCGAAAACTGAAAACAAGCTTCTAGTTGCCGGGCACGAAATGAAATCAGACGTAGAAGAAGATAAACAAGAAGATCGATTCTTGAATTTGTTTGCCCCCAACAGATTGGTGAAGCGCAATTTTTTAAATGGAGCAATCTCCTTTGGCGGGCTCTGGTTTTTTTATTCCAAGCTCGGAGCCGAGATATCACTTAATACGTTAATTCCGCTCGTCGGATGTTTTTTGGTTATGAACTCATTTTATGTAGGGCATTTATTAGTAGTTTTGTTGTTGAACTCAGTGATTGTGACTTATAATTATTCAACTGATGTGCCAATGGCATATTATTTTCTTTATATATGCCTTTTTCTTTCTTCACTTTGTTTAATCGCAAATCATAAAGAGTCTTTTAAGGGTCGCAAGATTATAAATCTCGTTGTACTTGGTCTCGTTTTTTTGACTTGTAATTTTGCTTTTTCTTGGATCCTTCCAAATTCATCTCCGCCCATTGATCTGAAAAGTGAGTTAACGAGAAGCGAATCAAGAATGTTAAGAGATTTTGTGTCGAAAAATAAAGATCAACTTTTAAAACTATCAAATAGTCCCTCTTTCGGAAAAAAACAGGGTGATATTCCGGATGAAATAGCAAAGTCATTGGCAGAGATGGAAAGTTTAGAGCAGGTTCTTCGAAGCAATAGTTTTACAGAAAAAGAAAAGCGAGAACTACTTGAAAGAATGAATAATTTTTCAGATCAACAGCGATCTCAGAACGACAAACTTGAGAAGCAGTCCGAGTCTGATTTAAATAAGATCTCTTTTAGCGATAAGGATAGAGAGATTTTGAATGGGATGAAAATCGATCAGACCGGTAAATTAAGTACTGATGAGCAGGAAATGGTACGGAATTACATCAATCGCGCCCAAGGAGCTGGGATTTCAAAAAAAGAAATAGAAGAAGTCAGTAAGTTTCTGGAACCGAAAGAATTCTCTGGGACTGATAAACAAAATCTTAAAAATGCCTTAAGCCAGGCCGCTAAGGAGGCACCACTTCACGAGAAACTAAAATTGCCTTCAGAGAAAGAAAAAGCAGAGATCTTCAACGCGCTAACAAATAAACACGATAGCAATAAACTTATGGAAAAGTTAAAGAGAGTTTTTCCTTTTCTCGTAGGTCTTTTTTTCATCTTACTTATTAATTATTTTCTCAAAAAGAAAGGTGTTAAGAAAGTAGAGGCATTTGATCCTGAAACATTAATTGAGCTTAAAGCAGAATGGAAAGCCTTGCGTAAGCTTAGTCTCTCACCGCGTGACGAAGTTATTCATTACTATAATCTTTTTCATAATAGCCTGCAGAAAATTCATTACTCTGCCCATGAAGCCCCACCGTCATGTATCATTTATGATGATATGATAAAAAACAACTTTGAACTTCATAGGCCTACACTTGTTATAACTGATGTCTTTGCCCGGTGTTATTATGGAGAAGCGGATGTTACTTCAGATTCTCTCAAAATATTCAGAAAAGCGCTTTGGGAAATCCTTAGAGTTTACCAACTGATTTAACCAACTATCTCTCTTTGGTTTTCATGCAGCTTTACACTACATCTTTCCTAGGTAATCTTTGTTTCAAGGACCAATACAAAGGAGTTTTTATGAAAGTATTAGTAACAGCTTTATCTTTGCTCGCCTTTAACGCTTTAGCAATGGACAGTCTCGTTGAAATGAAACGTATGGCGAATGACTCAATCGGAAAAGAGATGACTACACTGAGTACCCACAAGAGTTGTGTTAACAATGCTAAAACAGTCGGTGCTTTTAAAGCATGCGGATACGACATGGGTGAAAGTCAGAAGATGCAGGTTGAAGAGGATAAAATGATGGATAAGACAAAAGATTTAAATAAATCTTATTAAAAAGATTATCCTGGGCCTAATTAAAGGCCTGGGACAATTTTAATCTAGCTTCTGTGCGATTCGACCTACCAAGTAGCCAATAGCATATGGAACTGAATACGGACGAGTCAATGTTCTTTCATAATCATGTTTAAAACCAATCTTATGTAGCCACTCATGCATCATGTTCTCTGTGACTTTTGCAGGATTGTTTTGATCAAAGAACTTGCTGTTCATCCATATTTTGATCTCGTTAGGCATCGTATAGCCAACAACAGAATTATTAGCATTGTAAATAATTATTTCTAGATCCATTTCATTGTCAATTTGAGGACCCATTCTTTCTCCACCTTCAATGATTTTCTTGTATATTTGAGCATTACTTAGACCATCATTATCAATGAACTTATTCTTTCCTTGATATTGATAGTTTAGTACTGCCGTTTTGAATTCATTGCTTGTAATTACTTTTCTGATAAGGTCGCTTGCAATAAGAATCTTATCCTCTTGAGAGGCATTGAAGTTGTTTAATTTTACATTTACTTCAAAGTTTTTTGCTGCACTAGGCACTTGTGATTCATTAGTTATTTCGCTCAAAGACACAGATTCGCCATTAGATGAGCTTGTGCCTCCACCGTTAGATTTTCCGCAAGAGATTAGAAGAAATGTGATGAATAGAATTGTGAATGTTTTTACCATTTTTAAAACCTCTATGTTTGCCAGTTTGATGCTGTAGTTAATCTTAAGATGTTTGCATCATCAAGCTTTAAAGTAAGAGGCGAATGTGCTGATTTTTCTTGTCTTGAATTATGTTTGGGGCAGAACGCATCGTTTGAATATGAAATGTTTTTGTTTGTTATCTGTAACTTCTATATTTTATGTCTTACCTGTTTCATTTGGTTGCATGTTCAGTTAGCCGAAACTTAGCTCTAAAAAGATTGATCGGTTTTTAATTGCCCAACCTTAATTTACGCTATTTTTTTTAATTCTTTTCCGGAGTCTTTCGTTGAGATGATTAGCAGTGGTTTTGGTACACGTTTAAATAAGTCTGGTGGAGGAAGAATTGGTTTTGAATTTAGGGAAGTAAAAAAGACTTCATTCGTTTCAGGGCAAATAAGTTTGATTTCAAAAAGCACCATGACTTGTCTTAACGGATGATGACTTTTTTTTACTTAATTTTTTCGTTTGTTTCGTCCCTTTAATGTTTTTTTATTGAGATTGTTTTCAGGATACTTTTCTCTTCCTCTTCTATGTGTTTAATTTTTCTTCAAATGTGATGATTTATATTTAGGGCAAAAAAAAAGGGCACGAAAATTTGGTCGTGGCCTTTGGTTTAAAATAGTCTCAGTAAGAGGTCGGATTTGACCCTGAAAGCATCCCACCACCGAAATAAGAGTAGATAAGCTTACTTGGGTCTTTTGGATTTATAGTCACACCGCGGGCATTGTTCTGAAGATTTTGAGTGGTGTTCTCAAACCAAGTTGACCCGCCATCTTTTGAGAATAATTGACCACCTTGTTCTCTTAAAACATGCTCACGATTTCGGTACGGCCAACTGGAACAAATCTCAGAAAGAGATATTTGTCAACGATCCTGAAAACTTAGTTATTACCAATCGTTGATACAATCGCCAGAAGGGTGCCAAGACATAATGACTACGCTTGTAAATACGTAAGTGATTTGGTCAAAATTAAGAAAAAATATTCCTTGAGGCTTGGTAAGGGCGCAAATAACTCAATTGAGTCCTTAAAAACTGATTGCCACTTTTAGGCTATTGGCACGAGTTTTCAGGGTATTTAACATGGCACTGGGCCATGCAAGATTTATCATTTTTTGCCTTCAGTGATGTGGCAAGCGAGACTCCATAATAATCGGCCCTAAGATCATTCATTTCTGCATTACCAGGTCCAACAACATCAGCAAGTTCTTTTATGATTCCGAGCTCTAATACGTCGAGAGAAGAGCATCTTAAAGTTAATAAACATGAGACAGCACAGTGCTTAAATTTATCAAAAGTTCCATTCGATTCGACTGTTGATTTAACTGACGAATAATAATAGGCAGGACAAATGATCATGCTTTCCTTTGCGGTAGCATTTGTTGAAATTATGGCCGCAAAAATAAAGAGGGCAATTCTCATAATCCCTTATCGGTTAATAATAGGAATAACCTAAGACAAAAAAGCAGGTGTCCGAAAAGGCTAATATATGAAATATATTTTTGCTGTAATTGCATCTTTATCAGTAGCCTGGGCGCAAACAGTACCCCATTGCCCACTAGAGTCTATTTTGGTTGAATTCATAAGCCCAATCACTGGAGGCAAAAAAGCTTTTTGTGGTTATGTAAAAGACGGGGTCACGATTAAGCATGGAGAAGAGTGGAGTTTTGACAGAAGTGGTGTGCTGATTAAAAAATTACAGTATCAGCACGGCGTTGAAGGTGTTGTACTAGCACCTACATATAATATCCCTGGTACCGAAGAAGCTGCCATAGGAAGTGAAACAAAAATTCTGGATACGATTGGAGAGCTTCTACAAGTTTTGACTCTGAAAAAATCAAATATTGGAAAAGGAATGTTTAAGGTTAAAGGCTGTGATTCTCGGCCAGCAGATTGGTTAAAGGGGGCAATGTTTAATTCCCCGGTTCAAAAGAGTTATATCTTTGGCGAGGCTTGTGACGTTAAGGGAAGTTTTACCGCGAATTTCATGCAAGAGTTTCCTATGACCCTTGATCTAAGGAATTTGCAGGATTTTACAAAAACAAATATGACTTTGAAAATGTCGATAAATAAATCCCCACAAGGAATTCGCTATCTCTTTGATGTGCTGGATGGATTTATTTCAGCACCAACAAGAAATGCTAATTTTAGAGTTCAATACGAAGTAGATATTAATCCGATGACTGGGGAAGCCAATAAGAGTTCCCAAAAAGGAAAAGTCTTCCTAACCAAGGTTGATGGTAAAGAAGTCAAAGCAGAAGCGGCACTTATGTTCGACAATTAGGCCGCATCAAGTTCAGGTTGGCTTTTCTTTAACGGCTCAAGCACGGCATTAAAAACCTGTTGAAGCATATCAGTAGGTACTTCAATTCCATTGAGATACATCATAACTGGTACGAGTGGCATATCAGTTTGACCTTGTTCAGCAACTTGATCAACTGAAATGGTACTGCGGCCAAGATACATCGTTGTATTGAATTTGATATCAATAAATGTTCTGTAATGAAGCTCCGAACAAACAATTGTATCACCTGTTTCAACATCAAAGCTGAAGTCATACTTTTTTCCAACGTGTGAAAGTGCACGTAGAATATGTTCAACAAGCTGTTCTTTTGTTAGTTCAACTCTCATACGAAGCAAAGAGAAATCATCGATATCAGAAAAATGATCGAGAGTATTCATTTGCACTCTATCTCTTAGTGCTTCAACGATAAATTTTCCTTTTGCAATTTCTCTACTATATTTTTGAACTAATTCATTATCCCAAATCCCTAATTCCTCAAGATCTTCCTGAGTTCCAATGTATATGGCCGCATGCCCCCAAAACCCTGGAATAAAGTTGTCAGTCAATCTAAATGGAGTCTTTTCGAGTAAAACATCCATAGGTCTAAGGGCACTGCTGACACGTGAGAGAAATTTAGGATCACGATAAAGCATTCCTCTTCTATTTTGAATACTTCCAACAATATTTCCAAAAAGACGGCTACCGTTATACAGAACAGAATTTGCTAAATAGTTAAGAAAATCCCCTTGGGCCTGTAAACTAATCTTAATACGAGACCCAATGATATGAAAGAAATCATGTAAGACCCCAAATGTCTTACGAGTTTTTAAATCCTTGTAGAGATAGCTTATTTGAATAATGTTGTGGGCAATCTCTAGATCTGGATTCTCGAAGACAATCTTTCTATCAACGTAGAATTTCTCATAAACCTTAATTGCTCGCTGAAGAAAGAGACTGTTTGTAAAAGAAAATACGCCCTTTATAGACTTTTCAAAAGTGTTTCCCTCTCTACGGTAAGCTGAGTCTTTTTCGTTTAAAAGACGTCTTAGTTTTGCATTGTTATGAAATTTATAGTAAGTATAAAGAGTTGTATCATAAAGTGTTAACGCCACACTTAAGCTATACATAAGTTCTTTCAATTCTTCATCGCTAATTGAATAATCTTTTTTTATCCTGTGTTCAACAAGGTATACGTTTTTACTAAAGGCAGTGTAGGCTTCATCTCTTAAAATTAAACGATCCTTGGTAGCTTCATTTATCTCCTCTAGCTCGGCTCCTGACAGTGGACGTCTTTCATCTATTGATACCTGAACCATATTTGCATGTTTATCAACTGTCACTTTGCTTGCAACTAGCTGTGAAATGAGATCGTCCTGCGTGGCAAAAAGACTCGTCGAAAAAACAAAAAGAATTAAAGCAAAGATTTTTTTAATGTTCATAGAAGACCCTTAGTAAAAGGGACAATAATAAATTGAATAAGTTTTGTAATAATTTTCTTTTTTAAAGTTACTCCTGGATATTTATTTTCATATCCAGTAGGTCTTCCGTTTTCGTCAATTCGGTATGACATCTTTAAACTTTCATCCATTGACTGAGTGAGAAGAGCTGCTAGCTTTGTATCGTGGATTACGGCCATCGTTTCTGTATTAAGGTTTTGAGATCGAGGATCAAAGTTAAAACTTCCGATAGCTGCAATCTCGTCATCAATCACAAGAGATTTTGAATGGAAGCGATAGTCACCAAAATACTCATAAAGCTCAATTCCCATGTCGACTATTTTCTTTCTCTGACTCATATAAGCGGCTTGAGGGAATAATCCGTCAGTTGATTTTAACGAATTCGTAAGAAAACGGATTTTAACTCCTCTCGCAATAACTTCTTTCAGGATTTCACTTAATTCTTTTGTAATGATAAGATAAGGACTATCAATGATGACTGATTTTGCTGCATTCTTGATAAGGTCATATAAACGTTTTGCAGTCCCAGTCATTTTTTGTTTTTTAGGAGCAATAATGTCATGAAATAGATCAATGTGTTCAACTTGGGGGAGATCTAATTCCCAGGCTTTTAGATCGAAAGTATCCATTGTCTTTTTCATGGTAAAATTATTTTCAATCTCATCCAGTCTTTCCGACGCCTTGTTGTTTTTTAATTTGATTTGTTTAAATGGTTTTAAGTGCTTTGCATCCCATAATTCATTAAAGTAAATGCTTGCCTCTAAGGCCATGCTGCCCACGATATAGATGTCTCGATCGTCAAAGTTTTTCTCGGCCTTACCGTAATAGGTATCTTCTACGTTTCGGCCACCCATAATGATTTTTTGCTGATCAACGATAAACATTTTATCGTGCATGCGATATTTAATAGATTTACCGAAACGAAAAAAATTAAACTTATTGAAGTTTTTGATCAATACATTTTCTTGCTGAAGGTGAGTGCCGATATCTTTTGGAATATCATTAAATAGGTCATCAATCATGACTCTTACTCTGACACCTTCACGCGCTTTTTTACGCAAAAGTGAAAGCATTTCAAGTGCTGTATTATCCTCAGCGAAGATAAAATATGAGATAAGAATTTCTTCCTTGGCACTCTCAATTAACTGCATTCTTATTTTCAAAGCGTCTTCACCGCTGTCAATTATACGCGCGGTATCAGCATAACTTGCTGAAATGAGGGAGATAAGGAGCATGAGGGTGTAGATAGTATTACGCATTTGCTAATACTACCTTCTGGCCGGAATTAAGGTCCGTAATTTGTAAAAAGGAATGGCACTGTCAATTATGTGTACGCCCATTCTGTGACAACACGGTCATTTTTTAATATTATAGTATGGCGTATTATGCTGAAAACACTGGAGATTACTTATGAATAAATATTCCCTCTACCTTCTCTTTTTTTCTTTCAGCTCTTTAGCGGCCATAATGTCGCCTTCAGAAAAATCCCATGTTTCAATAGAGATTGATTACACCTTGGGAGAACATTTGCTGGAAGCTAAAGGTATAAGTGGCAAAGTTGAGTGGGATCCAACTACGAGTGAAATCAAAAGTGGAGAACTGAAAATGGCAATTGCCAATATTAAGTCTCAAAAATCGGAACTTGAGTGTCATATGCGTGAATCTCTCGGACTAGACTATCTCATCTCAAATTTTCCAAAAGACCATGTATGTAATGACGAAAATAAGCTTCCTACTGCTGGGCCAAATTCAATTAAGTACCCAGAGATCAGTGCAACCTTACTTTCTGTTCTTAAGGTGGGAGAAAATGAAGCAAAAGTACAATGGATCATTCATGGAAAAAAATCCACTTTAACCATGCCAATTACTGTGACTAAAGGCAAAGAGGGCGAAGTTTTAAAAATGAACTCTAAGTGGAATATGAAACTCAGTGATTTTAATATTATTGTGAAAAAGTTTCTCTTCATTGGTGTAAAGGATGATGTGGAATTGAAGTTAGATGCTTCTTTTCAGTGATTTGGTGAGTTCGAATTATGATGAAAATTGATTAGGTGTGTTTGTGATTTTTTGCCCTCTTATAATTACGAGCCATGCAACTAGACTAATTAATGCAGCAAAGAAATAAGGTGCTCCAGGTAGGTAGATGCCTTTCTTGTCAGTGAAGTGAGCAAATAATTGCGTTGCTATGAGTGGGTTGATAATTGAGGCAAGGCTAGTGAGACCCACAAGTGATCCTTGAAATTCACCCTGCTCGTTTGAAGGAACGAGTTTTGTTGCGATTGACTGAATTGCTGGTTGCCCAACAAAAAAAATGGCAGAAAACCCCATTACGATATAAATGATCCAACCTTCATCAGCTAACGCATAAAGAGAAAAAGCGACTATATTTCCCAAAGCGCAGTACGTAACAGTTTTATGTTCTCCTAACCTCGGAATCACAATCCGCGTGAACCAGCCCTGGGAAATTGCCATTAATAGACCAACCAAGGTCAAGGAAATACCTACTTGAGTCGTGCTCCAATTGAAACGATGTTGAGTATACAAGGTCCAAATTGATGGATGAGTTAGACCTGATAATTGGATTAAAAAATAAGCGAAAGCAAATGAAAGAATTATAGGCGATTTAAAGATTTGTTTGAGCGATAAAAGGGGATTAAGCCTTTTCAGATCCATTGCTCTCCGTTTTTCCTTAGGGAAAGATTCTGGTAGAACAAAGACACCAAAGAGAAAATTCAAAATATTTAAAAAAGCTGCCGCAAGAAATGGCGCCTCAGGGCCATAAGCACTAAGAAATCCACCAAGTGCTGGTCCAATAATAAAACCCAAACCAAAAGCTGCTCCAATGAGGCCATAGTTTGAGGATCGATTCTCATCGGTTGAAATGTCTGCTACATAGGCCATACAAACTGTGACACTTGCACCAGTCAGTCCAGAAATCATTCTTCCAATAAAAAGAAAGGGAAGACTTGGAGCAAAGGCCATAAAAAGATAATCGATAGCGGCCATAAAAATGGAAGTAAGAAGCACTGGGCGCCGACCATACAGATCAGAGAGCGAACCAAGTAGAGGTGATGCCACAAATTGCATAAATGCATACACAGATACAAAGTAGCCAAAATATTCTGAGACTAAGTGTTCATCTGCTATAAAACGTCGCACGACGTTGGGTAGTGAGGGAATAATTAATCCCACGCCAATCATATCGAGAGTTACTGTGATAAAAAGAAAGATGAGGCGGGCCTGATTTACTTTCATTATTGTTCAATAATTATAAGTTTCTAGGTTCCCCGCGTCACCTAATTTCATTATTCTAATATCAATTTGAAAGACCCACTTCTTTGCCCATTTTTGATTTTAAGTATTTCATGATCTGATTGACCTCTCCTTGAAATTGCTTTTCATCTGTCATTAAGCCATTCAAGACTGTGCTCCAAGCGCGGACAGTGCCTGCTAAAGCCGCGGTCTCAGCTAATTCTTCTTTGGTCGCTCCTTGCATGATGGCCGACTGGGTATGGTAATAGACACAGTACTGACAAGGGATTTGGGCCGATACGGCAAGGCCAATTAAGTCTTTGTATTTTCCAGGGATCTCAGATTCGGGGTTCATCTCAATTCCTTTCATTTCTTTCCAGGCACCAACAATGCTGATTTTGGGATATTGAGTGATAAAATTGGGAACAAATCCCATTTGGGCCTTAACATCTTTATAAACATCACCAGGGGTCGTAATTTTAACCTCATCTAGGCTGGGTTCAATTTCCATGGCCTGAAGATTTTTGTGCTTATTCTGATACATTAACATTTTGTCGACTTCGCTTCTAAATTCTCCAACGTCAATTTGAACACCTGTCAAAAAAGTACTCCAGCGACGAACCCCGGCGGCCATAGCAATGGCCTCTTTGATTTCCAACGGCGTTGCCTTATTTAATTTTGCAGCTTCAGTATGAAAATAAGCGCAAAAGCGACAAGGCACTTGGGCAGCAATCGCAAGTCCAATGAGTTCTTTATATTTCCCAGGTAAGGTAGACATAGGGTTTAACTGAAGACCTTTCATGTCCAACCATGCCCCCGAGATTCCTGCTTCTGGATATTGTTTTAAAAAAGTAGGGATTATTCCTAGCGTTTGCTTTATGTCCCTATAGGTTGCTTGTGTTTCGGTGGTTGCAGTTGTCTGCACGCTCCAGCTCATTGTTGAGCTAAAGAGAGACAAGATAAAGATTAAAAAAAATAATCGTTTCATTATTTACTCCTGGTTGAAATAACAACTCAAAAGCAGGGTGCCTGTGACCCATGAGATAATGCACCTAAATGATAAATGAATAGTTTTAAACTTAATGAAAGAGTTATTGGTCTCTAACTTGAAGAAGTTCAGCAGCAATACTTATCGCAATTTCATAGGGATGATTGGACCCTATGGGTAGTCCCATTGGAACGCGCAGTTTCTCGATAAAACTTTTCCCGACTCCTAATTCAGTAAGTTCTCTTTTTATTTTGATGCCTTTAACATCAGAGCCTATTACTCCAACATAAGGCGCGTCAGGCGCGTGTTTTGCGACCTCAAGCAAAATAGGTACATCGTGCGCATGGCCCATCGTCATACATATAAAATAACTTTTAGGATTAAAACTACTGACGGTATCTTTAGGAGTTGGGTGGAGAAGTACGTTTACTCCTTCAAGTTTAGTGGTCCATTCTTCGCGTGAGTCCACACAGGTTACGTGACAGTTCAGTTTACTCAAGAGGCGACTTAGGGCCTGGGCCACATGTCCTGCACCGTAAATAACAATTGGCCAATGAGTGGACATGAAGTGTTCAAATAGGAAGGAGACTTCTCCACCGCACGACATTCCTATGTCTTTTTGTAAATTCCAAGTTAAAAGTCCAGGAGGAAGCTGAGCTGAGTTTTCCAGAATAGATTGGCCTTTCTTGATTGCCGCCATTTCAACTTTGCCACCACCAACCGTGCCAGCATAAAGACCATTTTTAGTTACAATAATCTTGGCACCAGGGTCCTGAGGAGATGAGCCTCGAGATTCAGTCATGGTGACGACCACAAATGATTCACCTTTCTCATTTAAGTCAAAACATTCTTTCCAAAGTTTCATGGCTCCCACGCTTGAAATTTTTCAGGGGATATCGCTCTTAATATACGTTCGCTGGTCGCAGGGATTTTTATTTCAGGATAACTGGATTTGTATCGAGGAAGGTAAGTAAGTGCATTATTGATCGCAGTCCAAGCACTTATCGCCAAAAGCAGAGGAGGTTCACCTACTGCTTTTGTTCCGCGAACGTTCATAAAATTCTCATCATTTTCTAAGAGCTTAATGTTAAACGTGCGAGGAGTATCTTGAACATTTGGAATCTTATAAGTGCTGGGAGCGTGGGAAAGTAGATAGCCTTGATCATTGTAGAAAAGATTTTCAGTCGTAACCCAACCCAGACCCTGTACATATGCCCCTGAGATTTGGCCAATGTCGAGATCATGATTCACAGGACGTCCAAGATCCATAAGAATATCTGTACGAAGAACCTTAACCTCTCCCGTATCCTTATTTAGTGAAACTTCCGTACACGCCGTTCCCTGGGTAAAATACAGGAAGGCGTCGCCATGGCCGGTGAGTTTATTAAACTCAATCCCCGGAATGCGGTAGAATGAATAATCACTGAGTGAAATTCGATTTAAATAAGCTTCAAGAACTAAATATTTGAATTCTATTTTTTTACTTAGGTGATCTGGATGAAAGACCCAACCATCTTCAAATTGGATATCAAAGTAAGTTGCCTTACCTGAGTTCCAATTGGCGCCTTCATTAGGATCATTGACGTCAAGATTGGGAGTTTCGAGAACAATCTCTTCTTGTGTTCCAAGTCCTGCAGTTTTAGACGCCCATTTTTCTTTTGGTATATCAAGTAAGCGGAGGGCCAGTTCACTGAGACGTTTTTTAATTTTTCTAACAGCTAGTAAAGCAGCAGCACCGTTTAAATCTGTTCCCGAAGAAGCAGCAGTGGGCGAGGTATTGGCGTTCTTATCTGTTCTAGTAGGCATAACTCTGGCAGCATCACGATTAAGGCCCAGTTCTGAAGTGACCATCTGAGAAATCCTCGCATTCACACCTTGACCCATTTCTGTTGCACCTGTTGCAATCTGAAGTGTTCCATCATTATGAATGATCACCAGAGCATTCGCCTGGTTTAAAAAACGAGTGGTAAATGAAATACCAAACTTCACCGAAGTCAGTGACATTCCACGAATTAAATCATGGTTTTCGTGGTTATATTTTTTTATGTCAGCTCGGCGGTTTTTATAATCACAATTTTCTTCAAGTTCAGTATGTAGTCGCTCCAGACAATTATTTTTAACCAATTGACCAAAATGAGTCACGTTGCGGTTATTCAAATCTGAGTAAAGATTAATTTTCCTGACTTCCAAAGCATCGAGACCTAATTTGTGAGCAATTTCTTCAATGACTTTTTCAGTTGTCGCCACACCTTTAGGCCCACCAAAACCTCTGAAGGCAGTATGAGGATGGTGATGGGTCTTACAAACTTGACCGGTCACTCGCATATTAGGAATAAAATAGGAGCTGTCAGAGTGGAGCATTGCTCGTTCCATAATCGAGGTCGAAAGGTCGGCGTAGGCACCACCATCTGAATAGAGCTCTATATCCAGTGCTAAGATTCGGCCTTGATCATCAAAGCCTACATGATAAATATTTTCAAATGGATTTCGTTTTCCAGTCATGATCATATCATCATCTTTAGTCAAACAGATGCGAATGGGACGTTTCAATTTCCTCGCGGCAAGTGCCGCCATGGCCGCAAATGGTGCTGACTGAGATTCTTTACCGCCAAAGCCTCCACCCATGCGCTTAACCTGACAAACCACATCCATATCAGGAATTCCAAGTGCGTGTGCCACTACGTGCTGAGTTTCTGTCGGATGTTGAGTAGATGAGTGTATTTCAACTTGCCCATCTTCCAACGGATAAGCAATTGTCACTTGGCTCTCAAGGTAGAAGTGGTCATGGCCTTGAATAAGAATTTGTCCCTTTATTTGATGAGGCGCTTTCTTCATCTCTTCGTTAACATGACCGCGTTC
>CAMDQH010000006.1 GCA_945905815.1 Bacteriovorax stolpii
TTACGGCAATGGGTTTTGAAATTGCTATTAGAGATATATTTCCTGGCGATGAAATGACTAATGATTATGGGACATTGAATATTATTGAAGCATTTGAATGTGCGAATGGACCTCACCCTGAACGGGAACGGGTATGCCCTGATGACTTATGTCGTTTTCACTTTTTATGGGATAAGCAAATTCACGAAGCTTTTCATTTGATACCCAAAATTACACAGCCATTAAATGACTTTCTAACAGACCATCAGCGAGATGAAATAAACCAGATCCAAACTGACAAAAAAGCCATACCCACAGTTCTCTTAAACCTTTATAAGTCATGACATTACGAAAACTTAGACCCTGTTCATTTTAATTCTTGGTCCTTTTTCTGTATATCCTGAACTAGGAAGCAAGTTCCTTACGATAAATAACAGAATCTTAGAAAAAAATATGAGTGAATGTTAAAGTACCATAGGGCCTTTCTGAGTTAGCGACTTCGTTCGTCGTCGAAATGTCTAACTAATGTTGATATTCTCTTCGAGGCGACTAGGTTTCTAAAAATTCACGTGTTAACATTATTTTAATGAAAAATTATATCTATCTAATTATTTTAATATCCTCCATCCAAACAAACTTATTCGCTCAAAATATAACTATTTCAGTTGCGGAAATTGACTGCAAAATAACGGAAGAAAATTATAATAAGATTATTAATGATCTTTCTACTAATTGTTCTAACCACGATGAATGTCACGTCGATCGGATTGCCTGGAATCCCAACCTTCTAATTGGTCACAAGGAAAGCGAGGAGCAGGTATTAAAGCTTACAAACACTCGAGCTGACATGCATGAACGCTGTCATTATATTGCCCCTAAAACAGGGGCCTGCTTGCCTCGAAAAGCTATTTGTTTAAATAGAAAATGCCAAAACTACGCCGATCTGCAACCCCTCTTTAATACGAATATAAAATTTAGATTTACCCACAAAGGTGAGGCTCTTAAAAATAAAACTATCTCACTTAGTGTCGACACAGGCTTAAGGTGTTTCACCACGCCTTGTCCTGCAAGAATAGAAGTTGACTCATTATTCACAAATGAAGTGGGAGAAGTAGCAATAACTCTTGGGAAATTTCAACTTATTCTCAATAAAAAAAATGCAACGATAGGACCGGATGGCCTCGCGTTTTCATTAGAAAATATTGGATATGACCCTGTTGATTTCAATACGCTTTTGATTGATACAAATAAAATTAATGAAATTCAGTTTTAGAAAAATACGGAATCAAAAAATGGCGCAATCGGGACGATTCGAACGTCCGACCTCTTGATTCGTAGTCAAGTGCTCTATCCAACTAAGCTACGACTGCGCTAATGAGTGACTAGTTTTAGACGAAGATGAGTCAGTTATCAAGTTTCAAATTTAATATATTTCATAGTGTTATAAGAATCAAGTATTGCATGTAAAATCAAGAACTTATCGTAATGGTCTCTTGTACCCTTCTTATGCTCTCTTCATAATCAACACTTTAAGACACCAATATTGCAGTAAACCTCTAATATATAATTTATTTAAATAGCCTTCTCTCGGCAGATCTATATACTGTGCACAATTCAGGTTTGCTTTTTTCAGCTTAGACGTTCATTACCTCTTCCCTAAAAACTACATCCTTAAATTTACATAATAAAAAAGTTTTCGTTACAACTCACTGTAATGAATTTCATTGGAGATATTAATGAGTACTAAAATTTACGTCGGCAACCTTGGTTACACTGTTGCAGACAATACATTGTCAGAGAAATTTGCACAATTCGGAACAGTTCAATCAGCAAAAGTCATCATGGACCGTGATACTAATAGAAGTAAAGGATTTGGCTTTGTTGAAATGTCTACAAGTGCAGAAGCTGCTCAAGCTATCACTTCACTTAACGGAACAGATTTTGGTGGACGCCAAATGAATGTTACTGAAGCTAAGCCTATGGTTCCGCGTGATAACAAGCGTTACTAAGATCTAGTTTTTTTCCGAGGGAGAATATTGGTTTACTAATATTCTCCCTTTTTTTTTGCCAAGTTTTCTAATTTTTTCAAATACTAATTCAAATTAAATCCCAAAAAAAAAGAGCTATAAAATTCTTGAATGAATCAAGTCTCTATAGCTCTTAAAAATAATTTCTTGGAATGGCGGAGACGATGAGATTTGAACTCATGGAAGATTTTACTCTTCGCACCCTTAGCAAGGGTGTGGTTTAAGCCACTCACCCACGTCTCCGTATTTGGCTTACATCACTTACCAAGATCTGAATTTCAATTGCGGCCAACGGCTGCATCAACAAAAAGTGGCGGAGGACTAGGGATTCGAACCCCAGGAAGGCGTTAACCCTCGGCAGTTTTCAAAACTGCTGCCTTAAACCGCTCGGCCAGTCCTCCACTACAGGAGGTTAAATATAAAGAAATTCAGAAAAAAAGACAATCGCTATTTACGGATCTCTTTCATGCCACCCAAATAGGGCCATAGAACTTCAGGAATTTGGACCGATCCATCTTTTTGCTGGTAATTCTCGAGTATTGCCACCACTGTACGTCCCACAGCTAGGCCTGAACCGTTGAGAGTGTGAGCAAACTCGAGCTTTCCTTCCTTGTTACGGAAGCGGATGTTGGCCCTTCTGGACTGAAATTCGCCACAATTGGAAATAGAGGCAATTTCTCGGTATTTGTTCTGACTCGGTACCCAAACTTCTAGATCAATCGTGTTTTGCGATGCGAAACCCATATCTCCGGTACATAACCGTAGCGCCCGGTAGGGAAGATTTAATTTTTCGAGTATCTCACATGAACTACTGATCATTTTTTGATGAATTTCCTGTGACTGAGAGGGAGAGCAAATAGAAACCATTTCAACTTTATTAAACTGATGAAGACGAATCAAACCTTTAACGTCTTTTCCACTTGAACCTGCTTCTGATCTAAAACATGGAGAATAGGCCGCATATAAAATAGGGAATTCTGATTCCTCAATTATCTGTTCACGTTTTATATTTGTAAGTGTCACTTCAGAAGTTGGAATAAGGTACCAGGGCTGTTCTGAGTTAAGTTTAAAGAGTTGGTCCTCGAACTTTGGCAAGTTGCCCGTTCCAATTAAAGATCTTTCATGAGCAATGAAGGGAGTTATCATTTCCATGAACCCCTTAGAACCTTGATGATCAAGCATGAAGTTTATCAACGCTCTTTCAAGTTTTGCAATTCCAGCTTTATAAACCACAAATCTCGCACCGGTTATTCTGGCACCCGCTTCAAAATCAAGCATACCAAGCTTTTCACCAATGTCGGCATGATCAACTGGAGTGAAATCAAAACTTCTTGGTATTCCCCATCTTTTTTCTTCAACATTTTCTTCTTCCGTTTTCCCAACAGGAACTGATGAGTCAGGAAGATTAGGAATATTTAGTAAGAGATTTGTCTGCTTTAATTGAACATCATCAAGTTCTTTTGCTTCTTTTTCCATTTCATTTTTTAAAGAAGCTACTTGGTTCATTAATGAGGCGGCGTCTTGCTTGTTCTTTTTAAGCTCACCGATTTCACGTGATAATTTATTGATCTCAGCTTTTTTTGTTTCCGAAGCTGTTGTTAACATCTTTCTTTGTTTATTAAGTTCTAGTATCTCTGTCAAAAGTGAAGTATCGAAATTTCTATTTCCAAGACTCGTTTTGATTGATTCAAAATCACTTTCGATTTTTTTTACGTCTAACATTTGATGCACCTATTGCATGAGATTAATATACGCCTCGATATTGCTTTTATCGGAAGCCTCTGGGTTCATTTCAAGATACAGTTTATAGGATTCCACGGCAAGAACCCCTTGACCTAGCAAGCGGTAAACATCACCAATTTTTCTGTGTATAACAGGTTCGTCGCTTTTTTCTGTCATGGCCCTTTTATATAGATCAAGCGCAAGTTCAAAGTTATTTCTCTTTGAACTAATATCAGCTAGACCAACAAGAGAATCATAAGCTTTAGGATTAATTTTCTGCGATTTTTTAAAAAGAGTTTCGGCTTTAATTAAATCGCCTTTTTCAGTATAGATCTGGGCCATCAATGTTAAATCAGCATCATTATCACCATTTACTTTTAGATCAGCTTCAACTTCTTTTAGCGCGCCGTCATAATCCTTACTTAGGTACTTAATCTTAGCGAAATAAAAATGAACCTTGGGATAAGATTCTAGTTTTTCTTGAATTCGCTTAAACCACTTGGCCGCATCAACAAGCTTTCCATTTTCATATAAAACACGGCCAGCAGTCATCATCGCCTCGATTTCACCCGGTTCAATCGCAAGTAGATTTTCAACCAAAATAGGAATCTCATCAAAGCGTTCATCCAGGAGTGCTGCCTTGATTAAAAATTCATAGAGTGACTTATCTTTCACCGGCATTTTCTCTAGTTTTTCTTTATAAGCTAGAAAATCCTTTGTTTTACCAGCACGGTAATAGAAAATAGCAATTTCTGATAGGACTTTGGGATTTTCTCCAAACTCGTCAAGAAGTCCTAAAAGGTATCCAATGGCAGACATGTCATCTTGTTGTTCATATACAATTTTGGCATATGCAATTCTATAATCTGCATTAATCGGATCCAGCTCCATACATTTATTAAGAAGAAGCCTAGCTGCATCGAAATTGGCCCTTTTAATAATTATCTCTGCTAACAAATAAATATCATGATCATTTAAAGGGTTCATGTTTATAGAATTCTTCAGCCACGAAATTGCTTGTAATGAATCACCCATTCTAAGATAGAGACGACCATTGGCAGAAGCGAATTCCCAAGTTCCTTTGAGTGCTGAAGAAGACATAATACCAATGCGAGTTTTTGCGTCGTTAAATTTATACGTATCAATGTAGCCATCAACGAGGGCCATGTTTATACTTTTGTCGTCTGGGTATTTCTTAAGTAGGTCTTCCAGAGTTTCCAATCCCTGTTTTGCCAAACCTAAACGGAGCTGAACTTTTGCGAGAAATAATTCTGAAGGTATGTGGCCAGGAAATGCATCCGTTGCTCTCGCAGCGGAACTTAAAGCAAGTTCATAATTTCGTTTCTCTAAAAAATCTTTGGCTTGTGTGAGAAGTTTTATCGCTTTAGATTCTGCTATGAGTTTATCTGTTTCGTTATTTATTTCGTCGCTACCGCCTAACTCTGCAAGCTTCATGCGCAATTTATATGAGTCTTCAAGCTCTAGTGACTTCGTAAAGTAAACGGTAGCCTTCTTAACATCACCTTTGTGAGCAATTATAAGGCCCTTGAGGAGTAAGTATTCGGCACGATTAATGTTGTTGTGTTCCAGATTTAAATCATCAGCCTTTTGAAGATATGTACCGGCGTCATCATATTTTTTTAACTTAATTAAGAAATCAGCTTTTTTGAGATAAAATCCAACAAGTTTAGGGAAATTTTTAATAGCATCATTAATATATTCAATTGCTTTGTCATCTTCCTGATTTAGAAGTGAATAATCTATAAGGGCATCATAGACGTATCGATTCTTTTGAGGAGATTTTTCAAGCGGAATTTTAAATTGTTTTGCTAGATCTATTTTTCCTATTTCAAGTAATGTTTTCAAGTAAACCGCAAATAAATCTGGTGTTACATTTTTGGGGTACAGTTTCAGGTATTTGGAAACAACATCAGCAGCAGCTTCGTACTTGTTAATGCTCATATAAAATAAATTTAGCCCAATGACTCCATCCGGATTTTTTGCCAAAAAAGGCCGCTTCGCTTGTATGAGGTTAAATATAATCTGAGCATTGCTCTGCTTGTCTTCTTTAGAATATTTGAGTTGTTCAGCATAGTCCCTGACTAAAAACGAGACAACTTCTTCGTTTTCAATGTTATTTTCATAACTGCTTTTTAAAAGTATACCGGCCTTAATTATACTAATATAATCACCGGCCGCAAAAAGTGCTCGCGCCTTATCAAATTCTATTTTTGATCTTTTAAGATCAGATTTATCAAAAGGAAGAGGGAATTCAACTACTGGCTCTACGTGTTTAAAAGGAGGCTTTTTTGGCTTATCTTCACCAGGAAACATAATCACGTACAGTACAACCGCTATTGAGAGACCTATTATTATTTTAAACTTTTTCTTTTTTGCAATTTCTTCGTTTTCAGAACTATTTTCTTCGTCTTTTTTCTCAGCATCTTCCTGAATTTTTTTTTGTTTTTTTATTTCCTTAATCTCTAAATCAATTATTTTTTCTTCATGATTGGCCAAGCTTATTAATTCTAAATTAAATTTATCCAAATGGATCATTTGAGTGGATTCATCAGCGTCAATTAGTATTTGAAGTTCGTCTGCTTTTTTCTGCTCTTCTTTTATAACTAGCTGTTGGTTCTCAGATTCTTTGTTTCTCGCGTCCTCTTCTTTTTGATTTTTCCTGATTCGCTCCATGTCTTTTTGAGCAATGGGATTAATAGTTGTTTTATCGCCTGCATATTCAATTGGTTCTGGAATTGGAACTGGCCTTTTAACTTCATTTTTTGTTTGTTTATTTTCTTTTTGATTATCTAATAAAATTTCAAACTTTGTGTTGGCACCACTGGGCTTAATTTCTTTAGATGGTATTCTTATTGTTTCAGTTAAATGATTAACCGGTTCATGCTTTATGACGTCAATTTTATCTATTTCTAATTCATTCTTTTGATTTCTAAGTTTTGTAAGATCGATGACAAACGTTTCTTCTTTAGGCTCGTTTGCAATCACAGCAGTATGGTTTAGATCCATTAACTCGGCATAAAAATCAAAACTAGAAATTGGACCCCAATCTCCCGTTGGAAATATTTGTGCTTCTTCATCACCTTGAATACGTCCACTCGACTTCAACTCATAGAGTTGACTCATAATAAACGGACCTATGACCCGTGCATTTTTAAGCCGTATTCGATACTTCGTCATGGTTCTATTATAAATGATTTTGAGGATTTAGGTGGGGAAAACAAAAGGGAGCCTAAGCTCCCTTTGAGGTAGTCTTACTTTATAAAAAGAACTGCATTTCCAGACATAATCATTACTTTTTCCCAGAATATGCCCAGAAAAAGAACCGGGATAAATAGGGCAATGATTACAGCTTGGTTCCCCGATGTGAAACCTAGAACTTTTACGTCACCATCTGCTTGACCAAAAATCATTGTTTTCGCTAGTTTAACATAATAATAAAGAGCAATAACTGAGTTGATTGCTGCAACAATAGCTATTCCATACAATTTTTTCTCAATTACAACCGAGAAAATATTGAACTTGGCCACAAAACCACTGAAAGGTGGCATGCCAGCTAATGAAAATAGAACCGCTGCCATTATTATTGCCATCGTTGGATGCTTATAAATTAATCCTTTAAATACGTCGTACGAGTCCGTTCCATACATGTCTGACAAGTGTGACGTTATATAAAACGCAATAAGTGTCATAAACATATAAACAATTCCGTAGAATAGTATTGCTCTCACACCTTGCTCGTTTAAGACAACTACACCCAGAATCATTAAACCTACGTGGCCAATTGAAGAGAAGGCCAGAAGTCTTTTAACGGATGTCTGTCCAATTGCTGTTACGTTACCAACAGTCATTGTCATTGCCGATATAACAAGCATCAATCCTGTCCAAGAAATACTTAAGGCAGAATTATTATTGAAAAAGATAAAAGACACCCGAATTAAAGCTGCAAGACCGGCCATTTTAGGCACGATTGCAAAAAATGAAGTTACTGGAATTGGGGAGCCTTGGTATACATCCGGTGTCCACATATGGAACGGAAATACCGAAATTTTGTATCCAATACCAACAAAAAAGAACATGAAAGAAACAAGCACGATAAGTAGATTTGTTCCTTCAAGGCCTGGTAGTTTATCAACCATGTCGACGAATTGAATTGATCCTAAAATTCCATAAAGATGGCTAATTCCATAAAGAGCAACTCCGGCAGAAAGGCCTCCGTAAAGTGCATACTTCATACCAGCTTCAGTCGAGGTAGATTCATCTCTTTTAAATGAAGCCATTACATAAGATAGAATAGATAAAGTTTCGATGCCTAAATAAAGGGTCAGCATGTTGTTGGCAGATGCTAAAAGCATCCCACCAAGCAGTACGCCAACGGCCATTATTGCAAATTCTGATTTTAGATTTGTATAAATATCTTTTGAGGAATAACTAAGAAAAATGGCACCCATAGTTCCAAGAACCATAATAATCTTTATCAGCGTGCTAAAAGGATCAATCGTAATAGCATTATGAAAAATAAACCTAGGGGCTTCCCCGAGATTTTGAAACAAAAATAACAAGCAAAGTGCAAGCATTGCCAGGGCATAACCAATTATCTTCCCACGACTACCATGTTCTTCTTTGACAGTAGATTCAGCTACTAACAGTGTCGTCATAAGCACAACGCAAATGATCTCAGGTATGAAGTAGCTTAAAAATCCAAAAAGCTGCTGTATCACAAAAGTACCTCGATTAGAATTTCGCCATTAGGTCAACAAGTTGACCAACAGAAGCTTTCATTACGTTTAAAAGTGGGCTTGGAAAAATACCAAACACAACTACACAAACACAAAGGGGAAGCATATAGAACACTTCGCGAGCATTCATATCATCATACTCTTCAGTTTCCGGGTTAACTTCTCCAAAGAACATGCGCTTAAACATCCAAAGCAAGTAAGCAGCACCAATCAAAAGACCAACAACTGCAATAACTGTGATTGTCGTGAACTTCTGATAAATTCCTAAAAAGATCAAGGCTTCAGAAATGAATCCAGATAAACCAGGAAGTCCTAAAGAAGCAAACATTCCAATAATAAATACTACTGTGTATTTAGGAAGCTTAGTTGATAAACCGCCGTAACCTTTCGAACCATCTGGCTTAACAATCCAACGGTGATGTGATCTTTCATAAAGAATTCCTACGAGTAAGAACATCATCGCTGTAGAAGTTCCGTGGTTAAACATTTGAAGAACTGCACCGTTCATACCTTGGGTTGTCATGGCCGAAAGACCGAGCATCACGAAACCCATGTGAGAGACTGAAGAGTAAGCAATTAGCTTTTTCATATCATCCTGGGCCATGGCACAGAACGCTCCGTAAATAACAGAGATCAGACCTAACCAAGCAATGATGCTTGAAAAGTGAACCGCAGCTTGAGGGAAAATCGGGAATGCAATTCTTAGAAAACCGTATGTTCCCATTTTAAGTAGAACACCTGCGAGGATAACTGAAACCGCAGTAGGCGCTTGTACGTGTGCATGAGGTAACCATGTATGAAACGGGAAAACTGGAACCTTAATCGCAAAACCTAAAAACATAAACCAGAAGAATAGGTGTTCGAAAGAGAAGGTGTGTCCAAATATGCTGACTGTTTCGTTAACATATTTACCGCCCTGGTGAGCAAGAATGCTGAATGAATCAACACCTTTTCCAGATGCGTAATAAAGAGCAATGATACCGACCAACATGAAGATCGAACCAAAAAAAGTATAGAGAAAGAATTTGATTGCTGCGTATTCTCTGTTTTCTCCGCCCCAAATACCGATAAGGAAAAACATCGGAAGAAGCATAACTTCCCAGTAAACATAGAAAAGGAAAAAATCGAGAGAAAAGAAAACCCCGAAAACTGATGATTGGAGCATCAAGAGTAGAGCAAAGTAAGCTTTTACGTTCTTCTCAACTGTCCAAGACGACAGAGTACAGATGAAGAAGAGTAGAGCATTTAGGAAAGTCATTAGCATTGTTATGCCGTCAATTCCTAGATGATAGTTGATGTGGAACTGTTCAATCCACGGCACTTTAACCACAAACTGCATTGCAGCCGTTGAAGTATCAAACTTCAAATAAAGCACTACTGTTAAAACCAGCACTATTGAAGTTGTACACAATGTAATCCAGCGGACGACATTGTCTTTCACATTTGGAATAGCAATTGCTACTACTGCTCCAATAATCGGTAACCATAAAATCCAATTAAGTATTCCGTTCACAACGAACCTCTCTCTATAAAAAAACTAACTAAATATTTAACGTCCAAACATAACTAGCAAGAACCATAATCAACATAATGAAGTAAAACTGAATCTTCCCTGATTGCACAATTCGCAACACCAAATTAAAAAGATTAACAGCGACTCCAGTACCATCTACACCGATTGCATCAACTACCACGTTATCAAACCACTTCGCAGATTTATAAAGCACACGGTTTACAAACGCCATTCCGTCTACAACGTAACGGTCGTAAATACCCATATCAATCCATGCAAGTCCGCGGTTTAAACCTAGCAAGCCTTTTTTAATCAAAATATCGATATAGAATTCATCGAAGCCATATTTATTCTCAAGAGTTTTGGTAATTCCTGGGAATTTAGATGCCCATGGCTTAACAGATCCCTTGATGTACATAAGGAAGGCCAAGAACACACCGGCAAAAGCAATAAAGATAGAAGCAATTGCGCCGATTGTGTGTGCTGAATGCAGTTTGTGCTCATCCGGATTTGGACCAGCATAACCAGTTTGGTGATGGTAATGAGCATGCTCAAGATGAGTTTTCTCTCTTGTATCTACTCTGCTGAAATCTTCACGTTTATGGTCTACAAATTTTTCAACAACTGGAGCTTCAACCAAAACTTTAAACCATTCCGTTTTAGCACCAAAAACTTTACCGAAACTCTGGCCAGTTAAAGTACCGCAGAACCAAAAGCCAAGAGTGAAAACGGCAAGGATAAGTAGAGGAACGTTTTGACGAACATCTAGGTGTTCATGATGAATTTCATGTCCATGGGCCTCGTGTCCGTGCGCATCTTTATGACCATGGCCGTGACCATGATTATCATGCGTTCTATTCTCACCGTAGAAAGTTAAGAACATCATACGAAACATATAGAAAGCTGTAAGACCGGCAGCCGCAAAGCCAAGAATTGGAACAATCGCTAGAAGGGGGTTCTGACCAGACATGAAGCCGTAATAAAGAGCATCTCCAAGAATTCTGTCTTTAGATACAAATCCAGAGAAGAATGGAATACCAGCAATTGCAAGTGTACAGGCCATCATCGCAAAATGCGTGTATGGAAGATACTTACGAAGACCACCAAGTTTAGGCATCTCCTGTTCATGCACAGAGTGGATAATTGATCCAGCTGATAAGAAAAGACACGCTTTAAAACAGGCGTGAGTAATAAGGTGCATGAAAGCAGCATTGTATGAACCAACACCAACTCCCATAATCATATAACCAAGTTGTGAAAGCGTTGAATAAGCGAGTACTGCCTTAATATCTGTTTGAACAGTTGCAACCGTTGCTGCTCCAAAGGCAGTAATGGCACCAACCACAGCAATAAACCAAGTGATGTCACCAAGAACCATTAATGGATACATACGAAGAGAAACCCAGACGCCCGCAGTAACCATAGTAGCGGCGTGGATCAAAGCAGAACCAGGAGTTGGACCCATCATTGCATCTGGAAGCCAAACGTGAAGTGGGAACTGAGCTGATTTGCCCATAGCTCCAAGAAATATACAGAGGGCCGTGAAAGTAGCAAAAGAAATCCCAAGAACAGTTTGACCAGCAAACTTACCCTCTGCGATGGCTGCGTAAATATCCACGTAGTTAACACTTCCAAGGAACATCCATAAAGCCACGATACCCAACAAAAGGAATACGTCTCCCACTCGAGTTGTCATGAATGCTTTCAGTGAAGCGTCGCCAGCTTTCTCTTTTTGGTTATAGATACCGATAAGGGAGTACGAGCAAAAGCCCATAATTTCCCAAAAGATAAAAAGAGAGAAAAGGTTATCTGAAAGAACTAAACCAAGCATGGCCGAGGTGAATAAAGGAAGAAAAACAAAGAAGCGACCATGTTTCTCATCATGATCCATATACCAGGTAGAGAATAGGTGAATCAAAAATGCAACGCCAGACACCATAAGAAGCATAATGGCGGTCATATTATCGATATAGACACCCATGTCGACTTTGAAAATAGTTGCAGCATGGTTAAGGTCAAACCATGTGAATGTTTTATGGATAAAGAAGTCAGTCGCAAAGTTGCCAAAGACAAAATCACCAAAAATTCTGGCGGAGTAAATAAAAGAGATAAAGATACTTAAAGTTGCCAACCAATCGCCCTGACGAGGGAGTTTTCTTCCCAAAAAAGCATTAATAACAAATGCTATTACGGGAGAAAGAAAAATCGGCGCAATACTTCCAACGGTATATTCCATTTTCGACCTTTAATTTCTTAGCTGAGTGGCTTCATCTATATGTATTGTTTCTTTAATTTGGAAGAAACGTATAACGATAGCTAAACCAACAGCAGCTTCAGCAGCGGCTATTACAATAATAAAAAGACTGAAGATGTGGCCGTCTAAATTATTTGTCACATAACGAGAGTAAGCGACAAAATTTAAGGCAGCTGCATTAAGTATTAACTCAATACCAAGAAGAATTGCGACGATGTTTTTTCGTGCAATCATTACGACTATTCCTACTACAAAGAGGATTAGTGAAATAATTAAATAAGAGGCAAGGCTCATCATAGTGTTTCTCGCTTAATTTTGCTTACGTGGACGAGCAATTATTGCAGCTCCCACTAAGGCACCTAGTAAAAGGACTGATGACATTTCAAATGCTAAAACATGGTCTTTAACCAATAGATGTCCGATTTGCGTAACAGTAGAAGGAAATTCATTTGTAATTGTTTTTACCGGCAAGGCTTTTGTTAAGCCTCTAATTAATTGAATGTTTGTAAGCAAAAAAACAACTCCGACTAACAGACCAATCGCATATGTCCATTTGTTACCCATGGAAGCCGGAAGGCCTAAAAGGTTTTGGGCCCGAGATACAAAATCGTTTCCGCCTGTTAACATCACTGCAAAAAGCATAAGAATTACAACTCCACCGACATAAACCATAATTTGTGTGATCGCTACAAAGTCAGCACCGAGTGTAGCGTAGAGACCTGCTATGCCCATTAAAGATCCAAGAAGGAAAACACATGAATGCATAATGTTTTTAACCATCAATACGCCCAAGGCACATGAAACGGTTAAAACAGCCGAGCTGATAAAAAGAAATTGTAAAAACATCAGATACCTCTAGTTAGTGACTGCCTAAAACAAGTTCAGCAATAGATTTGCCATTAAAAACAACCATCCAAATCGCACAACCCATTAAGTTAAAAATAGCGATAGGGGTGAGGTATTTCCAACATACTGACATTAACTGATCCACACGAAGACGTGGAAGAGTCCATCGTATCCAAATTACTACGTAATAAAGAACCAATGTTTTTGTCATAAAAATAACGAATTGGGCAGCTTGCATCGGAAGAATATCTAGTTTAATTCCTGGGACATTATATCCACCAAGGAAGAGAGAGGCAGCGACCCCGCAAACAACAAAAACTTCAATATATTCCGCAAGAGCGAAAAAACCAAATCTCATACCTGTATACTCTGTGTGATATCCAGAAACGAGTTCTGATTCAGCTTCTGGTAAATCGAAAGGAGCACGATTCGTTTCCGCTAAGGCGCCCACGCTATAAACAAAGAAAGCAATAAAAGCGAATGGGTTATGAAACATAAACCATTCGTGAGGTAATCCACCTTGTCTACCAACAATTGTTCCAAATCCCATTCCACCTGCAAGAAGCACAATAGCAAGAATGGAAATAGTAACAGGGATTTCGTAAGAAATAATTTGAGAAGCTCCTCTCATACCACCAAGCATTGACCATTTAGAATTGGATGCATATCCGCCAAGAAACACACCTAAACCAACCAGGGAAGAAATGGCGACGAGATAAAATATTCCAACGTTAAGGTCGGCCATGATAAAGCCAGAAGAGAACGGTAGTACGGCAAGCGTTGCAAATACTCCTGTTAGACAAAGAAGAGGGGCAAGATAAAAGAGTTTTTTATCTGCAGTAAACGGCATGATGTCTTCTTTAGTCATCATTTTTACACCGTCGGCCAACATTTGAAGTAGTCCATAAGGCCCAACACGATTAGGTCCAATTCTAGCTTGTAAATCGGCTGAAATTTTTCTCTCAGCGTATGTTCCTAAACCACCAATTGTGGCGCACATTCCAACGATAATTAGTGCCAAAAGAAGATATAGTGTAAAGGCCAGAACACCTTGATTATTTCTAAAGAGAGCAAGTAAGAAGTCGTAGAATTCATACTGCGAAAGATAACTAACAACTGTTTGATTCATAAATGTAGACCTTATTTATTTTCTTTTTTATGAGAGTGTTGGAAAGATTTAACCCAATCTAAATCACCCTTTTTCCAACAGTAAGCAATTCCTTCAATCAAAACTGAAATGAAGCTCAAAAATATGATCAAGGCATAACCGCCTTGTCCCATGTCATTTAGTTCTCTAAAAATTGAAGCGACAGGAAACATCAGAACTGATTCCACATCGAAAATAATAAAAATTAACCCAACTACATAAAAACGAACGTTAAACATAGACCAAGCAGATCCAACTGGTAGCTCACCACATTCATAAGGTGTCGACTTTAGATGTGATGGTTTCTTGGGGGCCAATACTACTGAAAGGTAATGACCACCGAAAAATAGCAAAATTGCTAACCCCATAAAAATAACAATAGGCATTAAAGCATCGAACTGTGCTGGTATCATGGAAATCTCCACTTCAATACAATCTTAAGAAAAAGTAGTTTTAAGATACAAAAGATGTTGAAAATAGGGAAGATGTTATTTCATCTGGTTGGATGTAAACTCGTAAAATAGAAGTTGGAAAAACAAACTTTTTTAATCGGATTTTAACGATATGTTATTTAGTGGCATCTATACCAAACTCAAATATTGGAACGATCACCAGCAACTTCTTCAACTGAAGGGGATTTCTCCCAATCAGTGGTGCCTTTTAGCAGGAAGTTATTTTAGTGATCAGATTTTTTCAACCTCACATGTTCTCATTTGTTCAGATCAGGACGAAGCTGAGGAGGTTTATGAAGCATTGAAGCATTTAAAAAACGTATTTTTTTACCCAGGGCACAATCATTCTTTGTATAGCTCGATTCTAACATCCGAGAGTTCACTTTTGGCCCGCTGGTCAGTTCTTCAAAGATTAGTGCAAGGTGAAAAGATTATCGTGGTCAGTACATGGGAAGCATCTTTTATGCTTGGCCCAGATCCTATCTTTTTTAAAGAGAGGTCTTTTACCTTTAGAAAAGACGATATCATTTCACCGATAGATCTTGCGAGCCGCTTAACTGAAATGGGTTATTTTCCTGCCTCAACCATTGAGGAGCCTGGAACATTTTCTAAGCGAGGAGAGATTTTTGATATTTATCCCGTAGCTCATCCACCTGTAAGACTCCATTATTTTGACGATCTAATTGAAGAGATATTTGGGATTGATTTGCAAACTCAAAAAACTGATCGTGAAAAAACTTTTCAAGAGGTTTGCTTAGTACCCGGTCCAGGATTTTTATCCAAAGATCCTTTTGCTAACAATCTTCGGTCAAAACTTCCTCAACCCCAACCACGTTTCAAAAACAGATACGAAATTAGAAAACAAGTTTTCCAAAAAATGAGCGAAGGGCAACTTTTTGACAATTATCCTTTATTTATTCCGCTTTTCTTTGAACAACCTTACACCTTACTAGATTATTTGCCTTCCGATTCAAGGCTTACTTTCTTTAATGCAGATAATGGTCAAAAGAACTTT
This sequence comes from Bacteriovorax stolpii, assembly GCA_945905815.1. Classification (GTDB taxonomy): domain Bacteria; phylum Bdellovibrionota; class Bacteriovoracia; order Bacteriovoracales; family Bacteriovoracaceae; genus Peredibacter. The sequence goes on from CAMDQH010000006.1 coordinate 15,713, forward strand.
GATCTTTTTCTAGACCAACAAATTGATGATTATTCGGCCCTCCAAAACGACATTGAAAGTTCTTCCATTATCCCTGCTCCCGATTCTTTCTACCTAAAAGAATTTAAAAAAAACACACTCAAAACATTGCATGTAGATCAACTTGATATTACCCTCGACCTGGATCAAAACCTCGATCGAGAATTACATTTAAACCTTGAAAAATTAAAATCGCATTTACAAATAAAACTGCAGCGTGCAGGAGAAATTCCTGAAAATAAGTTTGAGTACATAAAGGGCAGCCTCAAAGTTTTAAAAAATGAACTTAAAAGCTATGGACATCTAATAGTCACTTACAAGTCTGAAAACGCTCGGCAGGAACTAAGTTACCTTTTAGAAGAAAATGGACTTAACGCAATCGGTGAAAGATTGCATTTTGTTTTCGGTAAACTAGATGAAGGTTTTTATTATAAAAATGAGAATACCTTTGTCCTCTCAGAAAGTGATTTCTTCGCAATAAAAAAGAAAAAAACAAAACAGGTTTCTTCCAATAATAAAGACTTATTCGCTGAACAGCTCGCAACTCTTAAAATAAATGATTACGTCATTCATAGAGATTATGGTGTTGGTATTTATAAGGGACTGGAAACCATTCAGGCAATGGATCAACAGAACGATTATCTCGTTATCCTTTATGAAGATAATGATAAAGTTTATGTCCCTGTTTATAAGTTAAATCTTGTTCAGAAACATGCAGACTCATCGTCGGGCCTAAAAGTTGCCTCACTTAAATCGAAAAAATTTAGCGACTTAAAGGCGAAGGCACGTAACTCTGTTAAAAAGCTGGCATTTGATTTGATAAGACTACAGGCCGAAAGAAAACTTGGCGGAGGATTTCCTTATTCACCACCTGATCATATGTTTAAAGAGTTCGAGCTATCATTTGCCTTTGAAGAAACTCCAGATCAGTCAAAAGCTATAAACGACGTTTTAGAAGATATGCAACAACAATTCCCAATGGACCGTCTAGTATGTGGCGATGTGGGATTTGGTAAAACAGAAGTCGCAATGCGAGCGGCAATGAAAGCTGTTTTAGATAAAAAGCAAGTTGTGATTTTAGTCCCTACTACAGTCTTGGCACTCCAGCATTATCATTCATTTACCAAGAGATTTGAAAATTTTCCCGTTATCGTGGATTTTATTTCACGTTTCAAAACACCTAAAGAGAAATTACAAACTGTTCAAAAACTGAAAGAAGGAAAGATTGATATCTTAATAGGAACTCATGCTGTTCTATCTGATAAATTGGAATACTACGATCTAGGACTTTTAATTATTGATGAGGAACATCGATTTGGTGTGGGCCATAAAGAAAAACTGAAAGTTCTAAAAACCGGAATTGATGTTCTCACTATGACAGCAACTCCTATACCGAGAACACTTCAGCTCTCCTTTCTTGGCATTAGGGATTTATCTTTAATTCAGACTGCTCCACCAAGAAGACAGGCCATCAAAACCTATATTATTAAAGAAGATGATCTCACCTTGAAGGCCGCGATTGAAAAAGAATTGTCCAGAGGTGGTCAGGTTTATTATGTTCATAATAGAGTTCATGATATTGAAGAACATGAACTTTACTTAAAAAAATTAGTTCCAAAAGCTCGCGTTAGTGTGACTCATGGCCAGATGAACGAGCGTGAACTAGAAAAACGTATTAATGATTTTTATGACCATAAATCTGATATTTTACTCGCAACCACTATTATTGAATCAGGCCTTGATATTCCTAATGCCAACACTATGATTATTGATCGTGCCGACACTTATGGATTGGCGCAACTCCATCAACTTCGAGGTCGAATTGGTCGTTCGGATCGTAAGGCCTATGCTTACTTTATGGTTCCAGAAAATCGCGTGCTAAGTGAGTCCTCTCAAAGAAGACTTCAAGCTCTGCAAACTTATGCAGAAATGGGTGGCGGTTTTTCTTTGGCATCGTCAGATATGGAAATTCGAGGAGCAGGCGATATTTTAGGTGCTGAGCAATCAGGCCACATCGAAGGAATTGGTCTTGAATTCTATATGGACCTGTTACAGGATGCTGTTCATGAAATTCGTGGTGAAAGAAAAGTCTCTGCTAAAAATATTGAAATCCAAGCACCATTTTCGGCATACATTCCCGATGCCTATATCTCCGATCATGCACTTCGCTTAAAATACTATAAGAGACTTTCAAACTGTAACGACATGAATCGTCTGGATGACATCGTAACTGAAATGAATGATGCCTTTGGAATTACTCCCCGAGAGCTCGAAGCACTTTATTCAATTCTCCGGTCTCGGATTTATTTTCAAACTTTGGGTCTCCGATTGGTTAAAGTTTCCTCAACGCAGATCATCTTATTTTTTGATCAAGAAGTACTTAACCATAATACTCAACTAAGAGATAAGATGCTGAGTTTTTTCATGAATAAGCCCAAATTATACAAGCTTAACCCAGACTCATCAGTTTCCTGCTTCTTTAAGGAGTCAGTGAGTCATCATATGCTGCTAGAATTTGCGAAACATATTGCAGCACAAATCGGTGCATGTTAATGTTTTTATTAGATTCGATTTTCAAACCAGGGATGTGTATGAATAAACTTTTAATCGTAGTTTTCACGGCTTTTATTGCCCTTCCAGCAATTGCACAAAAAGAAATTGTTGCAACTGTTAATGGACGAAACATTACTAAAAAACAATTTGAAGAATATCACCTTCAAAACTTAAAATTTGTTGGTCAAAGAAAAATTACCAAAGAAATTTCACTTCAAGATTTAGTTAATCGTGAATTAGGAATTCAAAAAGCTAAGAAGACTGGCCTTGATAAAGATCCAGTAGTAGTTGCAAAACAAGAAGATATTCTTTTTCATGCACAAATCTCAAAAGATCTTGAAAATGAATTTAAAAAAATTGTTGTTTCTGATGATGATGTAAAAGCATATTACGAAGGTAATAAAGAATACCGATCAGCACATATACTTTACCGTTTAAGAGCTGAACCTACAGCTGATGAAGTTAAGGCTTCATATGAGCAAAGTGTTGCAATTTATTCCCAACTTCAAAAAAACCCTGAAGATTTTGCTAAAATGGCGAATAAATATTCGCAAACCTCTGCCGCTCCAATTGGTGGGGACTTGGGTTTCCAACCTCCAACTCGTCTTGCTCCTGAATACTATGAGGCGATAAAAAATCAAAAAGTTGGCTTTATTACTAAGCCAGTAAGAAGCCAAATGGGTTATCACATCATTAAGGTGCTTGGTGTTAAAACAATCGATCAAATTGACAAAAACTTGTACAAGAAAATCATTTACGATACTAAAAGAGACGCCATTATTGCAGATTATTTCAAGAATCTTGCTAAGGGCGCGGCAATTAAGACGAACCTTTAAAATTGAAGTTTAGTGAAAAAATTATTCTTATATCTAATCATAGGTTCCGTTTTCATAAACGGAGCTTATGCTCAGGAAAAACTTCTCGATAAACTCGTCGCTGTTATAAATACTCGCATTGTGTCTTTGTCTGAAATTAAACGCATGGAAGATACCCTCCCTGCAAGACAAGAAGTTTCTCCGATGGTGTACAATGAAGCTAAGTACACCCATAAAGAACTACTCAACATCATTATTAGATCATTCATTATTCGCGAGAAAATAAATGGCCAAGGTTATGTCATTAATGACGATGCTGTAGAATCACGAATTAAAATGACCGAAGAACGCTTGGGATTAAAGCGTGCAGACCTTCTAAATTTCCTTAAAAGCAAAAATCTCACTTATGAAGAATATTTTGAAATTATTCGTGAAACAATGGAATACAACGTATTTGCGTCAAAAATTATTGCTCCTTTAATTTCTGTAACTGAACAGGAAATTAAAAACGAATACTATAAGCGAAATACATCCAACAATGCTTTGTCTTTTAAATACAATTTAGTGGATTTTTATATAAAGGAATCTATCTTAGTTGAAAAAAATGAATTGAAATTCTTAGCAGTCTTAAAAGATTACCAACTCACAGGCAAGCTTCCAGAAGAGTATCGTGAACTTGAAACCAATAATCTTGAGAACCTAAACGAAGATGCACTTTCAAAAGAACTAGGTTCTATTTTAAAAACGACCTCTGAGGGTACATTTTCTAAAGCTTCTACGATAAATGGCTACATGCATGTTTTTTACGTACAGAAAAAGGATCTTGTAGAGTCTCAAAATTTTGTAAAATTTAAAGAACAGATTCAAAATGATATTTTCATGTCAAAGGGAAAATCAGTAACTAACAACTGGTTTGATCGTGAATATTCAAATTACTACATCAATAATTTATTATAAATAATGAAAATCTATGTCACACAAGGACATCAAGAAGGTATCGGTCTAGAGGTCTTCTTTAAAACTTGTTTGTTTCTTAGTGATCAAGAGCTCAATTCTATAAATCTTTTAGCATACAAAAAAAGTGTAACGGAAACTCTCATATCTATGCGTTTACCTTTTGCCTTGTTTGCTGATTACGTTCAATTAAATCACTCAAAAATTCCAGTAACCTGGCTAGAAAATACGAATCATTCTGAAAGTTTTACTTCGTTAGAACTGGGGATGCGCTTGGCCGAAAGTGGAGGGATTCTTTATACACTGCCAACCTCCAAAGACCAGTTCCCAGGTTTTTCAGGACACACAGAGTACTTCCGTCACTTCTACAGAAAACCTGAGTTGGGAATGTTTTTTGCCGCTCCAGGAATGCAAATGCTTCTGATTACTGATCATGTTCCGATTTCTGAACTGGCCAAAGTTATAACTGAAAAAAGAATTTTAGACAGTCTCATTAATGCACATGATACTTTAGCAACTTGGAATTGGCCGACTAGAAAATTTCTTGTTTCTGGATTAAATCCACATGCTGGTGAGGCCGGACTTATTGGGTCGGAAGATGATCGAGTGAGCTCAGCAGTTAAACATATTCAAGACAAATTTAATATTGATATTGCGGGGCCTTTCCCTGGTGATACAATGTTAAACGAAAGAAAATCACCCGAGGATGTTTTAGTTTATTTATTTCACGATCAAGGCCTAAGTCTATTTAAAGGACTTCAGGGATTTATCGGATCTAATATCACTCTTGGTTTACCATATCCGCGGTTCAGTCCAGATCATGGAACTTCATTTCAACTTTTTGGAAAAAATGAAGCAGATTATCGCGGTTGCCAGTTTTCTCTCAACCAGGCGATCTTACAACTCAAGAGGTTGATTCATGGACAAAATTCGAGTCACCAAGGCCAAAGTACACAATCTTAAAAGTATTGATGTATCAATTCCAAGGCATTCATTAACAGTAATAACTGGGCCTTCTGGATCTGGAAAATCTTCGCTCGCATTTGATACAATCTATGCTGAAGGTCAGAGAAGATACATGGAATCTCTCTCTAGTTACGCTAGACAATTTATAGGGCAAATTGAAGCCCCAGAAGTTGAAAGCATCACCGGACTTTCTCCTGCAATTGCCATAGACCAAAAATCAACTACTAAAAACCCTCGATCAACAGTGGGAACAATAACTGAAATATATGATTATTTACGCTTGCTCTACGCCAGACTAGGCGATGCCCATTGCCCTGAAACAGGCGAAAAAGTTGCCAAACAATCACCACAACAAATTGTTGAGCAAATATTGAAATTTAAAACCGGCATAAAGCTGCAGTTACTTTCACCTGTGATTCGAAACAAAAAAGGTGAACACAAAGAAGACCTCGGTAAGTTTTTAAGTATGGGTTTTTCAAAAATTAGGCTAAATGGTGAGATTTTTAATCTTGATGACCAAGTTGTTATACAAAAAACTAAATTTAATAACATTGATATTGTTGTCGATCGTTTAGTCATGAAAGATGGAATTCAAACCAGACTCACTGATTCGGTAGAACATGCCTTGAAATTATCAGATGGGTATCTGGTGGTTCTAGCCGACGATAAAGAGCATTTTTACAGCGAAAAAAATTATTCTTTTAAATCCGGCAAGAGTTATCCTGATCTTGAACCAAGATTATTCTCCTTCAATTCCCCACTTGGTGCCTGTCCAATTTGTAATGGTTTAGGTATTTCTAAAACTTTCGACCTTGATAGCCTTTTACTTGATGAGACAATGAGCTTGGAAGATGGAGCAATTCCTATTCTAAAAAAGAACTCATTTCTTATGCAAATGGTAAGGTCAGTTGCAGCTGCTGAGAAAGTTGATATTGAAAAGCCCTTTAATAAGCTCACTGAAAAATTTCTGCAACTTCTCTATTACGGTAATGGTGAAAAAATTTATAATTATAAATTTGAATCTGAGAATTCATCTTGGAATTTCAAGAAAGAATTTCCTGGCATCATGGCATGGTTAGAAAAGAAGCATAAGGAATCTGAATCCGAAAAAACCAGGCTAGACTTAGAAGAATACATGATCATAAAGAAATGTCCTGGATGCAAAGGGAAAAAATTAAACCCGTTTGCTCTTGCAGCTACTCTTAATAATCAGTCAATTATTGATGTATGTGATCTCTCTATCAATGAAGCCGCTGAATTTTTCGAAAAACTTGAATTTTCTGGCAATCAGGCAATCATTGCTCAAAAAGTTTTAAAAGAAATTAAAGACCGGTTAAAATTTCTTTTAAACGTGGGCCTTAACTATTTAACTTTGAACAGGGATGCAATGTCACTATCGGGGGGTGAATCTCAGAGGATTCGTCTCGCTACACAAATTGGGTCAGCTCTTTCTGGAGTATTATACGTTTTAGATGAGCCTAGTATTGGTCTTCATCAGAGAGATAATGAAAAACTGATCCAAACATTAATTAATCTAAGAGATATTGGGAATACTGTCTTGGTTGTTGAACACGATGAAGAAACAATGCTTGCTTCAGACTATTTAATTGATATGGGTCCTCATGCTGGGCTTCATGGTGGAGAGGTTGTAGCGGCTGGAACTCCAGAAGAAGTCATGAAGAATACAAAATCACTCACAGGAAAATATCTTTCTGGTATTAACAAAATCCATATTCCAACAGAGAGAAGAAAACTTTCTAATAAAATTATTTTAAACAAGGCACGTGAAAATAATTTGAATGATGTTACGTTGCATCTCCCGCTAGGAGGACTCACTTGTATTACAGGTGTTTCTGGTTCTGGGAAATCTACACTGGTACACAAAGTATTAATTCCGGCCGTGAAAAACTATCTTTCCCGTGGCAGAAGAGGAAGTTCGGCCAATTACCAATCTGTTACAGGTGTAGATAAAATTCAAGGAGTCATTGAGTTAGATCAATCTCCCATAGGAAGAACCCCGCATTCTAATCCTGCAACGTATACAGGGCTTTTTGACGACATCCGAAATATCTATTCAATGACTAATGAATCTAAAATTCGTGGTTATAAATCTGGACGGTTTTCCTTTAACGTAAAAGGTGGGCGCTGCGAGAGCTGCGAGGGCAATGGATTATTAAAAATTGAAATGCACTTTCTGCCTGATGTTTATGTCACTTGTTCTGAGTGTCGCGGGTCCCGTTATAACAACGAAACCTTATCCATACTTTATCGAGGTAAAAATATTGCTGATGTTTTAGCAATGAGTATTGAGGAAGCTGGCCCATTTTTCGAGAATCACCCGAAAGTTAACCGTGCCCTAAGAGTTATGAATGAGGTTGGTCTTGGTTATATAAAACTAGGTCAGCCTGCAACCACCTTGTCTGGTGGAGAAGCACAGAGATTAAAGCTTTCTCGTGAGCTTGCGAAATCAACAAAAGGTGCAACACTTTACGTTCTTGATGAGCCTACAACTGGTCTTCACTTTGAAGATATTAACATCCTACTTAAATCACTTAATAAACTAGTTGATCAGGGACATTCGCTTTTAATTATTGAGCATAATCTTGATGTAATTAAAACTGCTGACTGGGTCATTGATCTGGGTCCAGATGGTGGTAAATTTGGCGGGCAAATTGTTGCTGAAGGCACACCGGAGACTGTGGCCAAGGTCAAAGGCTCATACACGGGTCATTACTTAGCGAAGGCATTGAAACAAAAATAATTAATTGTTCGCTGACAACTGAGGATAATTATTTTCAGTCATTTCAATAATTTCCAATTGCCCAAACAAGTCCGAAATACACATTTCTGTTTATCAAACAGAAATGTGTAGAGGACGCTACAACTCTGAACCAGTTAGTGGACCTCCATGTCTTAAATGAAACAGGGGATTTCCACAAATTAGGTGGAAGACATGGATTTGGGCAATTGGAAATTATCCTCAGTTTTCTGCGAACAATTAAAATAATTCATAAAAAAAGGCCCTCTTTCGAGGGCCTTCCATTTCTAGATTTTAAAATTCTAAAATTAAGCAGCAAATTTCTGAAGGATAAGGAATGCAATACCAAATCCGAAAAGAACTAGAGACTCGATTAGTGCTAGTGCAAGAATCATTGGAGTCTGAAGTTTATCAGCAGCAGCTGGGTTACGAGCGATACCTTCAAGAGCTACAGAAGCAGCTTTACCTTGAGCCATTGTTCCACCGAATACTGCAGCAGCAAATGCGATTGAAGCAGAAAGTACTACCCATGAGTTAACAGCCATTACACCAGAATTTTCCATTTTGTTTTCCTTTGAGAAAAAATTAGATCCTGTTAGTGGTGCGCCTCGTGCTCATCATGATCGTGATGTGCAGTCGCCATACCAATATAGATCATTGTTAAAAGAGTAAATACGAACGCCTGAAGAAAACCAACAAAAATTCCCATCGCGTAAAATGGAATCGGAACGATGTAAGGAACTAGTTCCGAAAAAATACCCAAGATTAGATGATCTCCATCCATGTTCCCACGTAATCGAAGGGCAAGTGAAAGAGGTCTAACTGAGATAGAAATTATTTCAATAGGAAAGATAAGAATAGCAAGTGCCGGCATAGGCCCTGCAAAATGCTTCATGTAATTAATAAATCCAACAGCTCTGATTCCTTGGAAGTTAAAATAAATAAATGTGAAGATACCAAGAGCAAGAGTTGTATTTAAATTTTGGTTCGGAGACATTGAGCCAGGAAATACACCCATAACGTTAGTAATTAAAATGAAGCAAAAAACAAAAATAACATATGGGAAATAACGCTTAGTACTTTCTTCTCCCATAACCGATCTTGCAGTGTTCATCATCATTTGGGCCAGAGATTCTACAATATTACGAACAGATACTCCTTTATCAGGAATAACTACGTTTTTTACTGTTGATACTTTGGCACGGTAATAAACACCAACAGCTAAAAACACTAATGAACCAAAAATTAAAGCTAGTGTATGAGCTGGGATATGAAAAATATGTGAAGCGTTGGTAAAAAAGTTATACCCACCGCTTGCCCATAAAGAGCTACTGAATAATAGAACTAATAAACCCAAAAGTTTCATGTTGGTCCCGGCAATATTTTAATAGTTGTTTTTAATACTAACGACTTGAATTATCAATTGGAAAATCATCAAGATGAGTAGTTTTGGAATTAAATTAACGTTATAAAAATAGACTCCAAAAACAATAATTGCCAATAGCGTCATTTTTAAAAGAATAAGTAATAGCGCTTTTCTTAGAGATCGCTTCGCGTCAGAACTACTAAGAATCATAGATTGTGTAGCCGCAAAAATCATTTTAACCATGGTTGTGTGATTTAAAACCAATATGATTAAAGATCCAATCAATGCCAAACTATCCAAGGTAAGACCATTGCCAAGCCACAAAGCAGTCAATATGTTCAAGGACGAGATAAGATAGAATTTCTTAGTTATTTTTTTTTCCATGAGACCTGTATCATTTTGATTAATATTACACATACGGCCAAGATTAAAATAATCTGGGCCCAACCCTGAGAAACGTAACCAATCTTAACTAATTGCTGGAACGCAAAAAATATTCCCAATATAGTTGATGGTAGACCAAGTGCAAGTGCCAAAGCTTTTTGCCAGCTGTTCATTTAGTCCCATTTCGTTATTTCAAATAAGATAAATAAACTAGCGCTTTCTGGCAACTCTACGAGCATATAAAGATTTTAAACGCGCCCTTAGAACATCTGGATTTGGATAAGTTGGCAGCAGCGAATAATAAATATTATAAGCTTCTTTAAGTTTTTCGTTAGATTCATAGGCATTTGCGATTAGGAATTTTACTTTTGTGATCTGCTCTTTCCGACGTTCTCTTTTTAAATATTCAAGCCAATACTCCACTGCCTTGTCCCAGTTTTTATTATAAAACTCAATTAGCCCCATCTGGTTATAGGCTTCAACGTAGTAGGGGTTTGTAGGCTGACTAATAATCTGGTTAAAAATTTCACGGGCCTTATGGTATTTGGCCATTTCAAAATATGATTCTCCAACTCGAAGAAAATAATAATCGTAATTTTTGAGTCTTGGCTTCACATTCATCAATATCGTATATGCGCGTACGGCCTCGATAAAGTTTTTAGAAAAACTAAAATTAATATCTGCAATCTTTTCGAGCGATTTAACCTGCCAAAGAGGGTCATCAACATTTTCAACAATGAATTGGTAGTACTTAAGTGCTTTTACCTGCTCATCCATATAAAGATAATAAATTTCAGCTAACTGATAGTTAATTTTTGTTTTTATTATTTTTGATGGATTCTTTTTAAGCACCCGCTCATAAAGCTCAACAGCCTTAGGGAATTTTTGCTGATCAACATATTTTTGGGCCGAGAGAATGTCTTGATTGAGTCCTGAGGTAAAGTCACATGAACTAAACCCCAGGATCACTATAATAAAAAATAGCTTACTGAACAGGTGGTGTTTCAGAAGGTTCACCTTCATTGGTCTCTTCATCTGGATCAATGATTTTCTCAATTGCGATAACTTTTTCATCAGGCTTAACATTAATTAAACGAACACCTTGAGTGTTACGGCCCAGAAGTGAAATTCCAGAAATTTTCGTTCTGATCACTTGACCTTTATCCGTAATTATCATGAGGTCGTCTTTATCCGTAACAGGAAGAATACACATGATCTCACCAGTTTTTTCAGTGAGTTTCATAGCAAGAATACCTTTACCACCACGTGACTGCTTACGATATTCTTCAGCAGATGAACGTTTACCGTATCCGCGAGAAGTGACTGTTAGTATTTCAGATTTATCGTCAATGACTTCCATTCCGATAACGACTTCGTCATCAGTGAGGCTCATTCCTTTTACACCCTGAGAAACACGACCTTGTGGACGACAATCATCTTCAAAGAATCTGATTGATTTACCACCAGAAGAAGCGAGGAGTACGTCTTTCTTACCATCAGTAATTCTAACAGAAAGAACAGAGTCCCCATCTACTATCTTGATGGCCTTTAATCCGTTTTGACGCATATTTTTATATTCAGAGAGTTCAGATTTTTTCACTATTCCGTGCTTAGTAGCAAAAATCAAAAAGTGACCTTCAGCTTCTTTAGGAACAGTAATAATCTCTTGAACTTTTTCATCAGCAGGAACGTTAATAATGTTTACAACATTTCTTCCCTTGGCCGTTCTTAGACCTTCAGGAATCTGATAAACTTTGATCGAGAACACAGTTCCCTTATCAGTGAATATCATCAATGTATCGTGAGTATCGGCCGTGAAAATTGAAGTGTAGAAATCGTCATCTAGATCTGCGCCTTTAACACCTTTACCACCACGTTTTTGTGAGCGGAAAGTGTCCATCGCCATACGCTTCAAGTAACCTTTCTGCGTAATTGTAACGATAACTTCTTCATTTTTAATCAGATCTTCCATCTGAATTTCATCGGCCTGAGCTATGATTTCAGTTCTACGCTCATCACCGTAGTTTTCGCGAATTTCTGTGAATTCACCCTGAATGATTGCCTTAATTTCTTCTTCAGAACCTAAGATGCTTTCTAAACGATGGATTTCTTTCATGATTAATTCGTAATCAGCAATAATCTTATCTCTTTCAAGACCAGTTAAACGCTGGAGACGCATATCCAAGATCGCTTGAGCTTGAATAGTTGAAAGCGCATAAGCACTCATCAACTTTTCTTTTGCCTGAGCAGGACCTTCAGATTTCTTGATCATTTCAACAATTGCATCGATATTCTCAACGGCAACTTTTAGACCTTCTAAAATATGAGCGCGTTCTTTAGCTTTCTTTAATTCATAAGTTGTACGACGAATAATAATTTCACGGCGGTGCTCAATAAAACACTCAAGCTGTTGCTTAAGGTCAAAAACTCTCGGCTGACCGTTATAAATCGAAAGGAAAATAATCCCGAACGATACTTGCATCTGAGTTTGTTTAAATAAACGATTCAGAATAACAGAACCTTGTTCACCGCGCTTAACATCAATAACAACACGAATACCTTCACGAGAAGATTCATCACGAATATCTGAAATACCTTCGATGGCTTTTTCAGTTACAAGTTCAGCGATTTTTTCAATCAAACGAGCTTTGTTAACTTGGTAAGGAAGCTCTGTAATAATAATTTTTTCACGGTCATTCTTGCCAACTTCAATGTCCGCTTTTGCACGAACTTGAATGACTCCTTTACCAGTGTGATAAGCCGACTGAATTCCAGCTGTACCTATAATCGATCCAGAAGTAGGGAAGTCAGGACCAGGAATTATTTTAATTAATTCATGAACTGTAATTAATGGGTTTGCAAGAACGGCCAACAATGCATTCATTACTTCAGTTAAGTTATGAGGAGGAATATTGGTCGCCATACCTACAGCAATACCAGCAGATCCGTTAATTAAAAGATTTGGTATTTTAGTAGGAAGAACAGTTGGCTCTTGTAATGAACCGTCATAGTTGTCCTGCCAATCCACAGTTTCTTTATCAATATCACCCATCATATCATTGGTGAGTTTTTCCATACGAACTTCGGTATATCGCATCGCCGCAGCGTTATCTCCGTCAATCGAACCGAAGTTCCCTTGACCGTCGATAATTGGGTATCTCATAGAAAAATCTTGAGCAAGTCGAACCATTGCTCCGTAAACAGCAGAGTCACCATGTGGGTGATACTTACCGATAACGTCACCAACAACACGTGCCGACTTTAAATATGGACGGTTGTGATAGTTGTTAAGCATGTGCATCGCAAACAACACACGTCTATGCACGGGTTTGAATCCGTCACGAACGTCCGGAAGTGCTCGGCCCACAATAACCGACATGGCATAATCCAAATAACAGCTCTTCATCTCATCTTGAATTAAAAGAGGAGTGATATTTCCGTGATTGTGATTAGCATTGTTGTTTTCATCGCTCATAAATCTGATCCTTCAAATTAAATATCGAGGTTTCTAACGTTCAAAGCATTGGTTTCCACAAATAATCTTCGTGGTTCAACCTGATCACCCATTAGCACCGAAAACACTTGGTCAGCATCGATTGTGTCTTCAATCTTGACCTGTAAAAGTGTGCGATTTTTAGGATCCATCGTGGTCTCCCAAAGTTGCTCAGGGTTCATCTCTCCCAATCCTTTATAACGCTGGATATAGGCGCCTTGTCGTCCATCTTCAGAAACGAATTTTGCAAATGCATGCAGACCTTCGTGAGAAGAAGAATCACTTTGATCTTTTAGTTCAAATGTTGATTTTAGAAATTTTTGAATTCCTTCGAACTGGTTAACCAAACTTGCAAATTCAACAGAATCAGCAAATTGTGTTCCAATACGGAAGTTTTTCGTTTTCAGTGCAGAAACAACCTGAACACGTAACTGATATCCAAGGTTTTTCAAATCTTCTTCAACTTTCAAATCATATTTTTTTAATGAAACTTGATCATGTGAATTAAGTTTTCCACTGATCATCTTGATAAACGCCTCAAGCTTAGTCTTGTCTTTCATCATGTCAGCTCTAAGAGATGCGTCTTCAACCAATGTTTTCAAGAAAAGAGCGTCGTAGTGACGGTCATAAGAATTGAGAGATTCATTATAATTTCTAAACTTATTCACGAGATTTTTAACGGTTTCAACATCAGTAACTGCACCATCAATTTTAATTATGGTGTCAGTTAAAGCTGAAGAAACGAGATAGGATTCAAGTTCCCCACCATCTTTGAGATATTTTTCGTGTTTGCCTTTCTTGTAACGGAAAAGAGGTGGCTGAGCGATGTATAAATGTCCGCGCTCAACGATCTCAGGCAAGTGCCGATAAAAGAGTGTCAGAAGCAAAGTTCGAATGTGCGATCCATCCACATCTGCATCGGTCATGATCACGATTTTATAGTAACGAAGTCTTGAAACATCAAAAGAATCTTTACCAATACTTGTTCCTAAGGCCTGTACAAGCATCTTGATTTCATCGTTAGACAACATTTTGTCGTATCGAGCCTTTTCTACGTTTAAGATTTTACCTTTTAGCGGTAAAACAGCTTGAGTTCTACGGTCTCGCCCTTGCTTAGCGGATCCACCTGCTGAGTCACCCTCAACGATGTAGATTTCACAAAACTCAGGATCTTTTTCCTGACAATCTGCCATCTTCCCTGGAAGACCAGAAAAATCCAGAACAGATTTACGACGGGTAAGTTCACGTGCTTTACGAGCAGCTTCTCTCGCAGCAGCAGCATCAATTGATTTTTTAAGAATTGCTTTACCGACATTTGGATTTTCTTCGAGGTAAATTTTAAATTTATCCCCAAGAAGTGAGTTAACAATTCCCTCAACTTCAGAGTTACCAAGTTTTGACTTAGTTTGACCCTCAAATTGTGGATTTGTAAGCTTAACTGAAATAATAGCAGTTAAACCTTCACGCATATCATCACCTGTAAGAGTGATTTTGATATTTTTAAGAATGTTATTATCTTTGGCGTAGTTATTTAAAACTCGAGTTAAGGCCGTCTTAAATCCAGAAACATGCACCCCACCTTCCGGCGTGTTGATGTTGTTGGCATAAGAAGTAAGAACTTCAGAATAACCATCAGTCCACTGCATAGCTACTTCGATTTCGTAGTTATCGCGTGACTGGAAAATATAAATTGGTTCTTTATGAATTGGAGTTTTCGCACGGTTAAGATACATAGCGAACTCAGCAAGACCACCTTCGTAATGGAAAGTTTCTTCTTTGTCGGTACGCTCATCTTTCATCACGATTTTGAGGCCCTTGTTAAGGAACGCCATTTCGCGAAATCTATTTGCTAGAGTATCGTAGTTATACTCATGAACTTCAAAAATTTCGTTATCAGATTTGAAAGTTACAGTTGTTCCAGTGTCTTTTAGATCACAGTCCCCAATAACTTTTAAAGGTTCCTTGGCCACACCATGAGCGAATTCAAGGCGGTGCAATTTTCCATGTTTTTTAATTTCAATTCGAACCCACTTAGAGAGAGCATTCACAACAGAAGCACCTACACCGTGCAGACCGCCGGATACTTTATAGGCTCCGCCTTCTTCGTTAAACTTTCCACCAGCGTGGAGTTTAGTATAAACGATTTCAGCCGCTGAAACTCCTTCGCCAGGAACCATATCTGTTGGAATACCACGGCCGTTATCGACAACTGTCATAGAATTATCAACGTGAATAATAACTTTGATTTCTGTACAATATCCAGCGAGTGCCTCATCAACAGCATTGTCTACGATCTCGTAAACGCAATGGTGGAATCCGCGAAAACTTGTATCACCGATATACATACCAGGACGTTTTCTTACAGCTTCTAAACCTTCTAAGATTTTGATTTGATCAGCGTTGTATTCTGTAGTGACTCTAGAGATAGAATCAGGAGTTTGATTCATTCAGAATCTCCTATTCGTGGTTAATGAGCGTTCCATGTTCAATTAAAAACTTCTTTGAATTAGGTATTTTTTCTAACTCTTTCCCAAAATTCTCATTGGCAGTTGTAATCAATACTTGGAAGCTTTTAGTTTCCAAATATTGGATCAAATTTTTCCATCTCTGGCTATCCAATTCACCAGAAACGTCGTCAATAAGTACAATAGGATAAGAGGTAAATTTATACCTAAAAAGCTCAATATAGGCAAATATAAGGCTCAGAAAGGCCATTTTTTGCTGACCTAAAGAACAGAACTCAAACGCATTGAGTCCATCAAAGCTAAAAATGAAGTCATCGCGGTGTATCCCAACCTGAGTAATATGTGCTTTTATATCGTTTGGTTCCTGATGACGATAGAAGTCAAATACCTTTTTTTTATCCCAATGAACAAACATACTATCTAGATCGAGTTGTAAGCGATGTTCTTCCGAAAATATGGCCTTAAATGTTGGAGTTATGTGCTGATTTAGTTCTTGTAAAAAGTCATAGCGTTTTTGGGTTAGAAAACTTGAATATTCTGCCACTTGCTCATCAATTGCCTGCAGTTGTGTAGAAGTATTTTTTCCTCCTATACCTAAAACTGAATTTCTAAATTTTATGGCCTTTTGAAAACGTCCAAGAACTTGCTTAAATTCCTTATTTATCAAAGATAAATGAGAGTCAAACCACTGGCGTCGAAAAGTAGAACTAGTATGAAATAAGTACGAATCAAAAGGATTAATAAAAACGGAAGTTGAAACTGTTTTTGATTTTTCAAAAGTATTATTCAAATAACGTTCTTCTAGTCCATCAGTCATCCTCAGTGAGTAGGAGACTTGTTTATCATTACTTTCAAAAACTGACTGAAGAATCATCTCAGGACTGGCGCCTTCAATGTTAATCATTTGTGAATAACTCGTGTTTTTACGGAAAGATTTTTTATTAGTCAGTAGATAAATGGCTTCTAAAAGATTTGTTTTTCCATTTCCGTTTTGACCAAAGATACAATTTATTCCAGATGAAAAATCAAAAACGTCTTTATTAAGATTTCTAAAGTTTTGGACCTGTAATTTTTTAACCTTCCAACAATCCATCCACTATTAGAGTTTAAGTGGCATAATAATGCCCAAAAACTCTGGTAGATCATCTGCCTTAATAACCACTGGGCTCAATTCATTGTTAAACTCAAAAGTCACATCTGTTTCATTTAAAACTGAAAGACTCTCTATTAAATATTTTGCATTAAAGCCAATTTCTGTTGCTTTACCTTCATAGACAATAGGAAGTGTTTCATTTGCCTGACCTAGCGCTGGATGATTTGTAGAGATAGTAAGCAGTCCAGGGGCGATATTTAACTTAATACCATTGGTCTTCTCGTTTGAGAGGATCTTCACCCGTTTAACTGCATTTAATATTGCATTACGATCAATATGGAAGCGGTTAGTGGTCTTAGATGGAATTACAGTTTGATATTTAGGGTATTCACGGGCAATCAGACGAATTGATAAATAGTACTCATTTCGTGCATTCACAAACATAAATGAATCGTCTAATGAGATTGAAACATCATCTTCTGGATAAGTATCAGCGATTTTTTTAAGTTCATTTATTCCTTTTCTAGGAATAATGACTCCATCTACTAAAAACTTATTATCTCCGATAAATTCATGAGTATCTAAAAGAGCAAGTCTGTGTCCATCAATAGCAACAGATCTTAATTTCGAATCATTTAACTGAAAATAGATACCATTAAGGTACAATCTTGTTTCGTCTGAAGAAATTGCATGTTGAGTTTTATTAATTATATGTGAAATTTGTTTCGTTTTTAAACGGAATTCTGAGCTTTGGTTTTGAAAATTTAACTGAGGGAACTCATCTGCGCTCGTAATTAGAAGAGAGTAGTTAATGCTTTTACAATTTAAATTTAAAAGATTGTTGTTATCTACATTTAAAAACAATTCTTCATTCGGTAGTTCTCTTAAGATATCAGAAATATTCTTGCTGTTTATACAGAAGCTTCCTTCTTTTTCTATTTTAGCTTTTAAAATAATTTTTGCAGAAACTTCTAAATCAGTCGCAATCAATTCTAAATTTTGACCTTGTGATCTGATTAGACAGTTCGTAAGTATTGGTCGTGAGTTTTTCTTATCAACAACTGATAGAACTTTATTGATTGCATCACGTAGAACATTCGTCTGTATCGACAGTTTCATTTTTAATCCTTAGAAGCGGTCTCAATGTTTTAACTTCTAGAGTTCGTTTTATCAAGTCTCGGGATTGTTCCCCATTTCTCTTCTCTCTTATTATATTCTTTATATTTCTTAATACTAATAAGCGCGGACAGTGTGGATCATATTTTGAGGATGTAATAATTAAGGGTGTTTAGGGTTCTTTTTTCCTTATTTCATCCACTCACTCATAACTTTGTCATAATTTTACGTTCGTATATCTTATGTAATTTTAGGCTATCTTCTTTGTTATCCACATTAAAAATAAATTCTTTTTGGACGGTGCTTTGAGTCAGCAATCTTTTTAAGAATAACCCAGCTTGTTATTCTTTTTTAACCCACATTTTCTCAACATTGTTGATAACTCGGATGTGGATTTGATCTTTTCAACATTGTGTTGTGTTAATTTGTTCATTTACTTCAAATTTATTTACTTATTATAACTAGTCACCAGTACCAGAAATTCTGATATTGGTGGCAGTCTTAAAAAATGTGAAAAATTAGTGAAATAGTATTTAGAACTGTTTTTCGATATCTAAAACATGCTGTGCAAGAAGTGAATCTGCTTTTATACGGTCACGAACAGTATTGATTGCATGAAGTACTGTCGAGTGGTCGCGCCCACCGAAGTATTGCCCATTCTCTTTTAAAGTAGGCTTTATGAGTTTATTAATAAGATACATAGACACCTGACGTGGCAGTGCTACTTCCTTGGTCTTTGCCTTACCTCGAAGATCACCAAGAGGTATTTTGAAGTGATTACAAACTGTTTTTGTAATTGTCTCAATAGTTATGAGTTTTTGGTTCTCTAGCTCTTCGTTTAAATTTAGATGCTCTTTTGCTACTTCAAGGTCGATATCTATTTTAAGTATTGATGTCACTGCACCAAGTTTTATTAAACAACCCTCTAATTCACGGATATTACTTTTCACGCATTTAGCAATCAGATTAACAACATCATCACTGAGGTAGATGTCTTTTTCCACTGCTTTTTTCTTAAGAATAGCGATACGAGTTTCAAGGTCTGGTTGTTGTACTTCAACTGGTAAAGCAGAAGAAAGCCTAGTTCTTATCCTGTCTTCAATTCCATCAATTTCTTTAGGTGGTTTATCAGAGGTAAAAACTAATTGTTTTCCTCTTTCTATGAGCTCATTAAAAATATGAAAAAATTGGTCTTGTGTTCCAGTTCGATTTTTTAACTCATGTATATCGTCAATAATTAAGAGATCAGTCTTTTCCACATACTTTTGTCTAAATTCTGGAAATTTTTGACTCTGCATGGCCTGGATCATCTCATTCATGAACTTATTTGCTGAAGTTATTGAAATGCGCATGGT
This sequence comes from Bacteriovorax stolpii, assembly GCA_945905815.1. Classification (GTDB taxonomy): domain Bacteria; phylum Bdellovibrionota; class Bacteriovoracia; order Bacteriovoracales; family Bacteriovoracaceae; genus Peredibacter. The sequence continues at coordinate 35,049 of CAMDQH010000006.1, forward strand.
CGGATTGGTGTTTTGAACACAATTAGCAATTGCATGGATTAAATGAGTTTTTCCGAGCCCAGAATTTCCGTAAACGTACAGAGCTGGATATGTTTTGCCTGGGTCTTTAGCAACTGCCATAGCAAGAGCATGAGCTATATTGTTAGAAGGACCTATTATAAAATTTGCAAAGGTTTTGTGAATATCTAGTTGAGAAGAAGAGGGCGAAGACATGTGCTCTATAACTCGTGAATCAACCGCTTTTAATAAATCATCTTTCGTATGGGCGAGATCTTGAATGATGAATGTATTATTTTTTGGTAATTCCGTTTTTTTCTCAGTTTTTAAACTATTTAATATGTTTTCTTCATTAGAACTCATGGATCTAGTGGTTCCAAGGACTTGAACGTTTAACTGATACTCTTTTCCAAGAATTTCTATCAAGGCCTGTTTGATTGTCTCAATATAGTGAGTTTCAATCATTTTCTTGATGAAGCTTGTGGTTACTACGAATTCTACAACGTCTTGGTTTACGGCCGAGACGGTAAATGTATTTAAAAAGTAGGCATGGAACTTATTCGGGTTAATAAGAGTCTTTATATGCTCCAGCAGCGCTTCGGTGATTGTTTTTAGCTCTTCAAATAGAAACTCTGGTTCAAGCTTAGGCTGTGCGGATGCCAGCGCTTTTATGGTTTGTCCTATTACAACCGGAGAAACCGGTACTTCAGTCTTTCTTATAACTGGCTGCACGTCGTTAAGGCTGCCTAGCTTCAAAAAATGATCAAAAGGGAACTTTTGTGTCATTGGCCCTACAAATTTGGTTGAGTACTATTAAAAAAGTTTTAATGAAGTAACACTCTCAAAAATGAAATTCAATCTTTGGCCTCTTACAAGAACTTACTCTGACGCCTTGTTTTATAAAAATTATTGACTCCATTACACTTTTACCGTAGATAATTATTTCCCAAATCAAGCAAAGTACCTTTTCGAGGAAGAACATATGAGTATGCAAAAAAGAACGTGGCAACCTAAGAAAACCAAGAGACTTCGTGATCATGGCTTTCTCAAAAGAATGTCATCTGTTGGTGGTAAGAAAGTAATCGCTCGTCGTCGTGCTAAAGGACGTAAGAGTCTTACTGTTTCTACTGGTATTAAGTAAGAAGTAAGAGATGACTGGCCCTGCTACTTTTGGCTTACCTAAATCTCTTAAACTGACCCAAAAAAAAGATTTTGAATACCTCCGTGAGCAAAGTCAAAGAGGTTTTGCTCACCCGTTGGTTTGTTTCCACAAGCCTTCACATAACAATGGTGTTTGCGCCCGGTTTGCCCTCAGTGTTTCCCGGAAAATCGGCAAATCCCATGACCGTAATCGCTTAAAACGTTTATTAAAAGAAGCCTTCCGTCTGCATCCTCACATCCGTAACAAGCCATTGGACATGTTGTTTGTGATTATTAAGAAACCTGACAGTGAAGAACAGCTGCTGACGGCTTTTAATAAGGTCGTAAATTATATTTGCGGCGCGAAATGAACCGGCTTGCGGGTATTTTAATTAGATTTTATAAATTTTTTATTTCTCCCTTACTAGGTCCCAACTGTCGCTTTTATCCATCATGCTCTCAATATTCACTCGAATGCTTTAGAAAGTTTTCTTTCCTTAAAGCTTTATGGTATTCATCCAAGCGAATTTGCAAATGTCATCCGTATCATCCGGGAGGGGTAGATCCTGTACCCTAATCCTATGTCTTTATTGGAGAAAAAATGGGTTCTGAACAAAAAAATGCCTTTCTAGCGATTTCTTTATCTGCTTTAATTTTATTTGGTTGGCAGTTCTATTTTGCCCCAAAAAAGCCGGCGAACGCCCCTACAGAGGCGCCCGTTTCAACCCCGATCCAAGTGGCTGGTAAAACGGACTCTACTTCCGTAGGTGGTCCTATAGAACCAAATGCAGCAGTTGCTTCTACTTTCTCACTCAATAGAGGCGAAGTTTCTGTTTCTTTTGACAACAATTTAGCCATGAATGACTTCAAAAATCCTCAGGCAGCTTTCGAGTTTAAAGATACTGTTGGTGCAGCGAAACCATTAAAAATTGATTTTGATTTTGGTCAAGGTTTTCAATCGGTCAATCTTGTTCAATCCGGCGAGAATAAGTTCTATGATGCTGCTCTTGATCTAACTGTTACGACAGGATTGGATGAAAAAGGTGTTGCAGCTTTTAATGTAACATCTTCTAAGGTTTTCCGTTCACGCATTCAATTTGCTAGCGAAACAAAGAAACTTGAGAACGGACAGCAACGTTTTTTTGATATCTACACTGATACCTTAACTCATTTAACTATTAATGATGAAGAGTCTAAAGATCAGGCCATAAAATGGGCCGGTATTGATTTTAACTACCATATGTTTGGACTTTATTTTGATAAACCTACAGACCTAATATACCAAAATACGACTAATTCTATTCTTTCTATTCACTCAAATAAGTCTGAGAACGCGTTTAGTTTTAATGTTGTTTATGTCAAAAAAGACTACGATTACCTCGCCAGCCTAGGTCACAACCTTCAAAATGCTGTGGATTTTGGAATCTGGGGTTTCTTTGCAGTATGGATCTTAAAAGGTCTTCAATATTTCTACACTTGGGTGCCTAACTACGGTATATCGATTATTCTTCTTACGTTTCTTATTAGAATGATTACTTTTCCTCTTCAGTACAAATCAATTGTATCGATGAAGAAACTTCAATTGGTTCAACCAGAATTAACAAAAATCCGTGAAAAGTTTAAAGATGATCCACAAAGAATGCAGAAAGAAAGCATGGAGCTTTTTAAAAAATCTGGCGCCAATCCCATTGGAGGATGTCTTCCACTTGTACTTCAGATGCCGGTCTTTTTTGCCTTCTATAAAGTCTTGAATAACTCAGTTGAATTAGTGGGCGCTCCTTTTTATATGTGGATTCACGATCTTTCTAATAAAGATCCATATTTTGTTCTTCCTGTACTTATGACAGGGGCCATGTTTCTTCAGCAAAAAATGACTCCGAATACAATTTCGGATCCAGTCCAGAAAAAAGTCATGATGTTTATGCCGCTTATTTTTGGATTTATTATGAAGGATCTTCCATCTGGATTGAGCTTGTATATTTTTGTCTCAACCCTTCTTGGTATTCTTCAACAGGTTTTTGTTTTCAACGCTAAGAAGAGCCCAGATCCTGTTGTTGTATGAAGTTTCTTTATTCGGATGAACCGATTATTGCCTGCAGTACATGTAATCATGCTAACGCGGCTTTGGCGGTTCTCCGGATCTCTGGTTTTAAGCACTTAGATACTCTTTTGCCCTTTTTTAGTCATTCTGGTCCTATAGAACCAAGGCGTGTTTATTACACGAAACTTCGCTCTGGTGATGAAGTTTTAGATGATATATGTCTTACATATTTTGAGGGTCCAAAAAGTTATAATGGCGAAAATATTCTTGAGCTCTCCATTCATGGAAACACTCTTAATACCGAAAGAATTTTAAAGTTTTTCATCGATAAAGCTAATTGTCGATTAGCAGCTCCAGGTGAATTTACCTATCGCGGTTTAAAAAATAAAAAACTCACACTATCTCAAGTTGAAGGTTTGGATTTATTTCTCAATGCAAATTCTGGTTACGCCTTAGACCAAGGACTTTCTCTTTTAAGTGGGAATCTTCAAGAAATTTATACAGAGCTTTATGATCTTTTTCTTAAGCATAAGTCCGCCCTAGAACTATCAATTGATTTTGGTGATGACGTAGGGGAGGAGACAGCTAAAGGTTATTTTAATTCTTCGCTAATTGATTTTAAGAAAAAATTTACAACACTTCATCGTCGAGTCATTACAATGGAGCATAATTTACTTCAACCTGAAATTGTGTTGGCCGGGCTTCCTAACTCTGGAAAAAGTTCTCTGTTTAATCATTTACTCAGAGAGGAACGAGCTATCGTTTCAGCTTTGGCCGGTACTACCCGAGATTATCTTTCTGAGAGTTTGGTTATCGAGGGAGTTAAATATAAATTGATTGATACTGCTGGCATTCGTGAAGCCACAGACCTGATTGAAGCCGAAGGAATTAAGCGTACTAAAAATAAAATGCAGCACAGTTTTTTTTCGATACTTCTCATAAACCCCCTGGAAATGAGACATGAGTTTTCTGATTTAGCTAAACTGCATTTTGATGCCGTTTATTTCACACATAAAGATGTTAATGGATTTGCAGAAGCTCATAAAAAAGTCATAAAAGACTTTCCTCAATTTGGTCCTATGGGGGCAATTGATTTATTAAATTCCCAATCCGAGCTCGAGGTAGATCTTTTTACTTTTATAAATAAAAAATACCTAACTCTTACGAAAGATAAACCAATTTTATTGGATAGGCACAAGATATTGATTTCTGAAGTGAATACTCATCTTGATCGTTATGTAAAATTAACCACTTACGAGACTGATGTAGCTGTTTTGTCCCATGAATTAAATATCTTGGCCACTTGTCTATCAGAACTCCTAGGTATAGTTTCCCCTGATCAAATCTTAAATTCTATTTTTTCAAACTTTTGTATCGGAAAATAGATTGTTCCACGTGGAACATTTGTTGGGGATTAAATGCAAACTTTCGACATCACCATAGTTGGCGGCGGACATGCTGGAATTGAAGCCGCTCATATAGCCGCTCAGTTTGGAGTCAGTGTTGCTATTATTACTATGCCTGGAATTGGTCTTGGCTCTGCTCCATGTAACCCTTCTGTAGGTGGAGTTGGCAAAGGTCAAGTTGTCCGTGAACTAGATGCATTGGGCGGCTTAATGGGAATCTTGGCAGATAAAGCTGGGATCCAGTTCCGCACCTTGAATGACTCAAAAGGATTTGCTGTTCAGTCTACCAGAGTCCAAATCGACAAAGATCTCTACTCACAAAGAGCCGAAGAACTCATTGCTAATATACCTAACATTTCTGTTATTAGAGAGAAGGTTCTCGAGATTAAACCCTCCGAGGATAACTTTGAAATTACAACGAGTAAGCGGTCCTATAGGACCAAGAAAATAATTATGACAGTTGGTACTTTCCTCAATGGAAAGTTACACACAGGTTCAAGTCAAACATTAGGCGGAAGGGTTGATTGCGAGCCTTCTCGTGGTCTACAAACACTTTTTAGCGACATCAAGACACTTCCATTAAGGTTTAAGACTGGAACGCCTCCCAGGATTGATAAAAAGACAATCGACTATACAAAGCTAGATGAGCAACCATCCGATTCTACCGTTAGAAACTTTCATTGTTTGCATGATCCCTTTACGCGACTTTCTGAGCAGGTTTCATGTTTCCTTGCACGAACCAATCATGAAACAATGGGCATTATACGCGCTAATAAAGAAAAAAGTCCGATGTTTAACGGCCAAATTAAAGGTGTGGGTGCTCGTTATTGTCCATCAATTGAAGATAAGGCTTATCGATATCCTGATAAGAATGTTCACCATGTTTTCATAGAACCCGAGGGACTTAAGCTCGATACTATGTATCCTTCAGGTATTTCTTCCTCTTTGCCGGCCGATGTTCAGTTAGAATACGTGCGGTCTATTGAAGGTTTGGAGAAAGCTGAGATTCTGGTCTATGGATACGCGGTTGAGTATGACGTTATTGATACAACAGAACTAAAAATTACCCTGGAACACAATCAAATCCCGAATTTATATTTCGCTGGGCAGGTAAATGGTACTTCTGGCTACGAGGAAGCCGCTGGTCAAGGCTTCATCGCTGGTGCCAACGCCACCTTGGCCCTTTTAGGACTAGATCCACTAATTTTGAGTAGGCATGAAAGTTACATTGGTGTGATGATCGAAGATTTGACTTCAAATACAAGAGATGAGCCTTACCGATTGTTCACTGCCCGTTCAGAAAATAGACTTTTCATACGTGAAGACAATTCTATTCAACGTATGTTTCCATATCGATCTCAGTTATTGCTAAATACTACGCTCGATATCTATCAAAAAATATTTTTGCATGATTTTGAAGAGCTTTTAGATTTTTGTGATGAAACAATGATTCCAGAATATTCACCATTAATCTTAGAATTCTCTGGAGAAGGTGATCTTCAGAAATTATCGCGAAGAATGAGTGTTACCGAAATCTTAAAACAAGCATGGTTAAATCCAATTTCTACACTTGAGAGAGTGCTAGGGTACCATGGGGTCGTGGTTCCACTCGATTTAATCCGAACTGTGGCCATTTCTAAGAAATATGATGGATATATTAAGAATTCACAGGTTCAGCATGAGAAATTAAAGAAAATGGATGGAATGAAGATCGATTGGCAAAATATCAGTTCATCAAAAAATATTTCTTTTGAATGCAGACAAAGAGTAACTCGAATTAAGCCTGAAACCTTCGGGCAGTTAAAACTTATTGAAGGCATTCGACCTGCTACTCTCGCAGTAGTTGCTGCCAAGGCGCTATAATGCTAGATTTCTCAATTAGGTACCTCAATATACTAAAAACTCAATTCGAAGGTCTTAATCTCACCAAGATTCTCGAGCAAGATGAGTTTTATCACAAGCAGATTCTTGATTCGATACTTCCTTATCAAGAGTCCAAACTCTTTCAAGACGATGTTAAAAAAACGGGTCTGGTTGTAGACGTAGGTTTCGGTGGGGGATTTCCTATCCTTCCGCTTGCAAAACTACTTCCTCATGTCAGGTTCATAGGAGTGGAGTCACGGAAGAAGAAAGCCGAAGCTGTAACTATAATTGCACAAGAACTGGGTCTAACGAATGTGACACTTGTTCACTCTCGTCTAGAAGATTTTCTCTTTGATAAACCTGCGACGATTACTTTTAAAGCAGTTGGAACTATTGGCGATTATTTACCAGCTATTAGCAGTAAATTTCCCATAAAAGCTTTCTTTTATAAAGGACCAAGCTTCCTTGAACTAGAGGGTGAACAGATAAAGAAAATCAAAAAAGATTGGAAACTTATAGAAAATCAGGAAATTAAAGTACCGGGAACTCAACAACGTTTCTTGGTTTCTTTTTCTTCGTGTAATGTTCCACGTGGAACAGCTAAATCACTTGTCAAACTAACCGACTTTCTCTAAAACTAGATCTCTCGAAACCAAACTGTGAGGACTAAATGGCTAAAATCATAGCGATTACGAACCAGAAAGGTGGCGTCGGAAAGACGACTACTTCAGTCAACTTAAGCGCATCACTCGCTGCAGCAGAAAAAAGAACGCTTCTAATCGATCTTGATCCCCAGGGCAACGCTAGTTCTTGTTTAGGGATGGATAAAGACACCTTTATTAAGGCCAATATTTATCATGCGCTCATTAATGAAGAGAATTTTGAGAACTGTATATATAAGACAGATCTTCCATCTTTAGATGTTTGCCCATCAAATAATGATCTTGTTGGTGCTGAACTTGAACTTGTTCACATGTTTGCTCGTGAGTCTAAATTGAAAGTTGCTCTCGAGGCAATTCAGCACAAATATGATTACATTATTATTGATTGTGCTCCTTCATTAAACCTTTTAACAGTGAATGCATTTACAGCAGCACACTCTTACTTGGTTCCAATGCAAACTGAGTATTTAGCAATGGAAGGGCTTTCTCAGCTTTTAAATACAGTAAGACTTATTCGAGCTTCGCTAAATCCAAAACTGACTTTGGAAGGCATTCTGCTCACTATGTATGATTCAAGAAATAATCTTTGTAAGTTAGTTGCTAACGATCTAATGACCCACTTTAAAGAAGATATTTTTAAATCAATAATTCCAAGAAATGTGAAGCTTTCTGAATGCACGAGCTTTGGGAAGCCTATTATTCTTTATGATATTACTTCAAAGGGAAGTGAAGCGTATCTGTCTTTGGCGAGAGAAATAATTCTTAAGTCAGAGGTTAAATCTGGGCCTGCTCAGGTGAAATTATCTATTACAAACCAAATTCCAAAATTTGATGACTATCAAGTTAACCCTTAGGAGTAATCGTTATGCAAAAAAAACCAATTCAACTTGGCAAAGGTATGGCAGCACTTTTAGGAAATAATCCTGGTGGCTATACTGATAGAGACGTTGCCCCTATAGAGCCAAAGAAAATTCAAATTGAAACTCAACCCATGTTAGTGGACGTTGATAAGATTGTTGCGAACAAGGCTCAGCCTAGAAAAATCTTTAAAGAGAAAGATCTCTTAGAGCTTTCTGAATCAATAAAAGAAAATGGCGTCATCCAGCCACTGCTCGTTCATGAAAAAGACGGAGTGTTTGAAATCATCGCAGGTGAAAGACGTTATCGCGCCTCTAAGCTTGCAGGTCTTACCAAAGTACCAGTAATTGTAAAACGCACAACGAAGAAAGAAGTTTTGGTGATGTCGATCATTGAGAACGTTCAGCGTGCAGATTTAAACTGTGTAGAAGAAGCTCTGGCCTATTTTCAATTAATGAATGAATTCGAATTAACACAGGAAGAAGTTGCTAAAAAGATCGGAAAAGAACGATCAACAATTGCAAATTATCTACGAATATTGAAACTTCCTAAAGACGTAATTATTTCTCTTCAAAAAGAGCTTCTTTCTTTTGGCCATGCGAAAGTTTTGGTCAGCTTGAATGATGATGAACTAACAAAACGTTTGGCCAATGAAGTGATCGTTAAAGGCCTTTCAGTTCGTGATTTAGAAGAGCTTGCAAAAAGCGCTAAAAAGAAAATTAAGCCAGCCGCAACTTCCAATAAATTTATAGCTGACCAGTATACACAACTAAGAAATAAGCTCGAGCAAAAAACGGGTTATCACTTTGCTGTGAAAGGTAAGAAAAATGGAGCAGGTGAGTTAGTGATTAAATTTAGTAACGAAGCTGAATTTAATGATATATTTACTTATCTGATGAAATAGAACTGACGGAGTAGGCATTGGCTAAAAAGAACGATATTTGCGCCATTATAGAAGAAGGTTGCAAGTTTGAAGGCAACCTTTCATTTAGCGGCACTGTGCGTATCGCTGGATACGTCAATGGAAGTATCTTTTCAAATGACACGCTCGTAATTTCTGAAGGTGCGGTAATTAACGCAGACATTAACGCAAATATTGTGATTATTTCTGGATCTGTTAAAGGAACTATTAAAGCGTCCTCGCGTGTTGAAATAAGACGCCCTGCGCGATTTGAAGGAACAGTTACTTCACCAAGTCTAATTGTTGAAGAAGGTGTAATTTTCCATGGTATTACAAAGATGAAAGACAAAAAATAAGTCCCTAAAATCCTTGACTGTCTATTCCCCTGAGCTTAAAAAATTACTGCCAAATTAAATTAAATCTTAAGGTCCAAATAATGGAAATTTTCACTCAATTGGGTGTCGACTCTTCTTTGCCATATCAGTTTGGGATTATTCTCGCAGTATTTATACTAGCGAATTTTATCTTCCTCGGTAAATTACAGAGCGTACTTGAAGTCAGAGAAGAGAAAACAATTAAACTTGAAAACGCTGCTGAAGGCACAATTGAAAAAGCTTCATCAATGCAAAATGAGTATAAACTCAAAATCGATGATGCCAACAGAACAGCTCTGAAAGTATCAACTGAAAAAAAGCAAAAAGTTACTCAGAAATTTACTGACCAATACAAACAAACTGAAAAAGAAGTGAATTCATTAGTGGATAAATCACGAAGTGATTTCAGCAAAGAAATAGCTGATAGCAAAGAAAAGTACCTTGCTGAATCAGAAAATCTTGCTCAGTCACTTGTTCAAAAGATTCTTCAATAAGGATAGATATGCGTTTTTGGACTGCTTACGCTTTCATTGCAATTGGTATCGCTACTAAGGCCTGGGGTTCTTCAGATAGTGAACACCATGCCTCAATTACAGATCTAATTGCTCCTGCCTTTAATGTTGCGGTTCTTTTCGGCGTATTAATTTATGCTACAAAAGACAAACTCAAGAGCTATTTCGTCTCTTATTCTGAAAGTATTTCAAATACTCTTCAACGCGCAGATATGAAATCTAAAGAAGCTCAACTCATGTTGGAAAATCAAAAAATCAGACTCGCAAGCTTAGATGTTGATGTTAAAAATATTCACGGCCAGTCAGAAGCAGATGTGGTGATTTTTGAGAAAAAATTATCTAAAGAAACTGAAGATAAAATTGCAAAATTCAAAATTGATGCAAATTCCAAAATCGCTGCAGATAAAAAACAAATGATTGATGGCTTAAATGCTGAACTACTAGAGCAACTAATTCAGAAAACAAAATCATCAATAAAAAACAATGCTGAAAGTCAAAACAAGGTTTCTTCGAAACTGTTACAGGGATTACAACAATGAAAGAGCTGTCTGTAGCAAAAGTATACGCGAGATCATTTCTTGAACTAGGTGATGAGAAAAAAATCAATATCGCTGATGAGATGATAAAGTTAACTGAAGTAATAAATAAATCGAATGATTTAGAAAATGTTTTATTCCTTGAAGTCTTTACACTCGAAGAGAAAAAAAACATCTTTTTAGAAGTAGCCAAAAAGATAAGTCTTTCTCAGCTTTCCGTTGAAGCGATAACCTATCTTATTGATGAAAAACGTATTGGCCTTCTTCCATTAATCATCAAAGAAATAGTCGTTATAGATGATGAAAGAAAAGGCTTTATAAAAGGTACTATCGAAGGCAACGCTGCCCAAATGGACGAAGCGCTAAAGGCTAAAATCATCAATTTTCTTAAAAAGAAAATTGGGCGCGAACCAAACCTTGAATATATTCAAAACACTAAAATTAGCGCAGGCTTCAAAGTAACAGTTGAAGATCTACAGTTAGATGCTTCACTTGATAATCAACTTGAACAATTTAAACAATCAATTCTTAGCGAATAAATAACCCAACAAGGGAAGGGACTTTAGATGAGTACATCAATTAGACCTGAAGAAATTACAGGAATCATCAAAGAGCGCATTGCAAACTTTGAATCTCGTCTTCAAATGAATGAAATCGGGACAGTTCTCACTATCGGTGATGGTGTGGCACGTGTTTTTGGTCTTAAAAACGTTCTCGCAGGAGAATTAGTTGAATTTGAAAGTGGCGTAAAAGGCATGGTTCTAAACCTTGAAACCAACAACGTTGGGATCGTGGTACTAGGAAGTGACGAAGCTATTAAAGAAGGCTCAACTGTTAAACGTACTGAAAAAATCGTTTCAGTTCCAGTTGGTAACGCTCTACTTGGTCGCGTAGTAAACGCAATTGGTGAGCCTATCGATGGTGCAGGCGAAATCAATACAAAAGAATTTCGTAACGTAGAAATTAAAGCTCCAGGGATCATTGCTCGTAAATCAGTTCACGAGCCTATGCAAACTGGTATTAAAGCTATCGATGCGATGATTCCAATTGGCCGTGGTCAGCGCGAGCTTATCATTGGTGACAGAAAGACTGGAAAAACTGCTGTTGCGATCGACACTATTATCAATCAAAAAGGTAAAGATGTTGTTTGCGTTTACGTAGCAATCGGCCAGAAACAATCTACAGTTCGTCAGGTTTATCAGAAATTGATGGAAGCCGGCGCTCTAGAGTACACAATTATCGTTTCAGCTACTGCTTCTCACTCGGCACCACTTCAATATCTTGCGCCGTACACAGGCTGTACAATGGGTGAGTATTATCGTGACCAAGGTAAGCATGCTCTTATCGTTTACGATGATTTAACAAAACAATCACAAGCTTATCGTCAGCTGTCTCTTCTTCTTCGTCGTCCACCAGGACGTGAAGCATTCCCGGGAGACGTATTTTATGTTCACTCAAGACTTCTTGAGCGTGCATGTAAAGTTAACGATTCATTGGGTGCTGGATCTCTTACAGCTCTTCCAATCATCGAAACTCAAGAGGGTGACGTTGCCGCCTATATTCCTACAAACGTAATTTCGATTACTGATGGTCAGATTTACCTTGAATCAGACTTATTCAACTCTGGTATCCGTCCTGCGGTAAACGTAGGTCTTTCGGTTTCTCGAGTCGGTGGATCTGCTCAAGTTAAAGCAATGAAGAAAGTTGCTGGTACTCTTCGTTTGGATCTAGCTCAGTACCGTGAACTTGCAGCGTTTGCTCAGTTCGGTTCGGATTTAGATGAAGCGACTCAGCGTCAGCTTAACCGTGGTGCGCGTTTGGTTGAACTTCTTAAGCAAGGTCAATACTCGCCAATGGATGTAATCGATCAATCAGTTAGTATCTTTGCAGCTACTAAAGGTTACTTCGATTCAATTCCTGTAAATAAGATCGGTAATGTTGAAAAAGACATGCTTGCCTCATTCCACTCAAGAAATGCCGATATGATGAAATCAATGAAGGCCGAGAATCAAATCTCAGCTGAAAATGAATCTAAATTGGTAGAAGCTATTAAAGCTTTTGTTGGCAGCTATAAGGTTTAATTTTTAAGGATTAAAAGACTATGGCAAATATTAAAGAACTCAAGAAAAAGATCAAAAGTACCAAGGGTACTTTTAAGATCACAAGGGCGATGAAGCTTGTATCAGCTGCAAAGCTTGCTAAGGCCCAGAGTCGAATCTTGGGACTTCGTCCGTATTCAGTTGAGCTTGAAGGAACTGTGCGAACAGTTTCTGCCCTTGCTCAGGATTACACGAATGATTATTTTTTACCTAAGAACAATAAACAAAGTGTAGTGCTAGTTGTCTCTTCTGATAAAGGCCTTTGTGGTGGATATAATTCTACTCTGGCAAAAACGATTAGAAGATTTACGGTTGAAAACAAAGATGAAGACCTTAAGTTTTTATGGGTCGGGAAAAAAGTAAGAGATTTGATTTCGAAAGAAGTTAACTCTGGAAAAACGTATGTTTTTGCTAAAGCTGATCCGACTTATGAAGAAGTAAGAAAGATGGCCGAAGAATTATCAAATATGTTCATGACTGGAGAAGTTGGAAAAGTTTACGTAGCTTACAACTCTTTTCTATCTGCTATTGCATTTGATTCTAAAGTTAAGCAGCTTCTTCCTATGCAGGTGTCTGAGCTGGTTAAAGAAGAGATTAAAACAAAGTATCCTTACGATTTTAAATATGACCCTAGTGCAGATCAAATTTTGGATACCTTGGTTCCTGAAGTTTATCTTACGACGGTTTATACATGTATTCTTGATGCTATTGCCTCAGAACATGGAAGCCGTATGAATGCGATGGAAAACGCCTCTAAAAACAGTAAAGAAGTTATTAAAAAGTTATCTCTTAAAATGAATAAATTGAGACAGGCAAGAATCACAACTGAGTTAATCGAAGTTGTTTCTGGTGCCGAGTCTCTGAACGGTTAAGGAGTTTTTAAATGGAACAAAATACAGGTGTTATTCGTCAAGTTCTCGGTCCTGTAATTGATGTCGAGTTTGCTAATGGTAAACTACCGGCACTTTACAATGCACTTAAAATTACGAACAAGTCATTGTCTGGCGGAGAGGGTAACCTCACAGTTGAAGTAGCATCACACCTTGGTAATAACATGGTTAGATGTATTGCTATGGATGCTACTGAAGGTTTAGCTCGTGGACAGGTCGTTAAAGATACTGGAGCGCAAATTCAATCACCAGTTGGTCGTGAGTGTCTTGGCCGAATCATTAACGTAATCGGTGAGCCAGTTGATGAAATGGGTCCTCTTAATAATAAAAAGAGCTACAACATTCATAGAGCAGCTCCAAAATTCGCAGATCAATCTACTAAAAAAGAACCATTCTTTACTGGTATTAAAGTTATCGATCTTCTTGCTCCTTATCTTAAGGGCGGAAAAATTGGTCTTTTCGGTGGAGCTGGGGTTGGTAAGACAGTTCTAATTATGGAACTTATTAACAACATCGCTACTCAACACGGGGGCTTTTCAGTTTTCGCTGGTGTGGGAGAGCGTACTCGTGAGGGTAACGATCTTTGGCACGAAATGAAAGAATCTGGAGTTCTTGAAAAAACTGCTCTGTGCTACGGCCAAATGAACGAGCCACCTGGTGCTCGTGCACGTGTTGCTTTGACTGCACTTTCACTTGCGGAGTATTTTCGTGATGAAGAAAAACAAGACGTTCTTTTCTTTGTAGATAATATTTTCCGTTTTACACAAGCGGGATCTGAAGTGTCAGCACTTCTTGGTCGAATTCCTTCAGCTGTGGGGTATCAGCCAACATTGACTACAGAAATGGGAGCAATGCAAGAGCGTATTACTTCTACTAAAGATGGATCAATTACATCTATTCAAGCGGTATACGTACCAGCGGATGATTACACCGATCCAGCTCCTGCAACTACATTTGCTCACTTAGATGCAACAACTGAATTGTCTCGTCAGATCGCTGAGCTTGGAATTTACCCTGCGGTTGATCCTCTCTCTTCTTCTTCGACGATTCTTTCTCCAGACGTTGTTGGTGAAGAGCATTACGCTATTGCTCGTCAGGTGCAATCAGTTCTTCAAAAGTATAAAGAGCTTCAAGATATTATCGCCATTCTAGGAATGGACGAATTATCTGAAGATGATAAAAAACTCGTTGGACGTGCTCGTAAGATTCAAAAATTCTTATCTCAGCCGTTCTTCGTTGCTCAGCAGTTCACAGGTATCACTGGTCAATTCGTGAAAATCGAAGACACTATTAAGGGTTTCAAGGCCGTTCTTGCTGGTGAAGTAGATCACCTTCCTGAACAAGCTTTTTACCTTGTTGGTGGAATTGAAATGGTTTACGAAAAAGCTAAAAAGTTATCTGAAGGGAAGTAATTATGGCAGCAGGGTTTAAGCTCAATCTTTTTACGCCTAAGGGTGTTGTTATTAAAGATCTTGAGTGTAATGACATCGTTATACCTACAGTTCGGGGAGATATTAATATCCTCCCTGACCACACCCATATTCTAACCGAATTAAGTACTGGTGTAATGATTGTTAAAACTCCAATGGGTCCTCGTCATTTTTCAGTGACTGCAGGTCTATGCCGAGTTTTAAAGGATACTGTAACTATTTTATCATTCACTTCTGAGAAAGCTGAAGATGTCGATGTTGAGCGTGCTAAATCTGCTAAGGCAAAGGCGAATGATCGTTTGTCTGGTAAGGAATCTTTGAGCGACGTGGATATATTGAAATTCCGTAGAAAGCTTGAAAGAGCTGAGCTCCGAATAAGACTCGCAAATTTAAAGTAATTTTAGGGCCTGCTATGAAGCGGGCCTTTTTTATCTGATTCTTAAAAATCTTCCAACCAGCATATATTACTACAATTCTTGGAGTAACGAGCCTCTCATAGCTATCAAATAAATTACAGCGTGTAGAACCATTAGTCGCATGTTTAGACAGGACGGTTAAAGTATCCATGTATGAAAGTGCTTAGGAATCCTTTATTGCCCCTATAGGTCCAAATCCATTCGACTATCCATGACTACTCAATCGGGTTGAGCTAAATAATTAAAATGATTAAGCAAATAATGCAATGAAAGGTTATTGATAACTGCGAAAATTGAGTGTGTGGCGTAGAATAAACTTATATGTCTCGATTGCTTACACGGATGTTTGCTTATTTTACGCTCGTTTGTTACCTCGTTGTGGGTTCAATGGCCGTTCGTTTCTATTTGCCAGAAAACGTTTCTATTGGTTTTTCAACTTCATATTTAAATCTTTTATCGGACTCTTATTTAGAAGCTTCTGGAAGCGAAGAAATCTCAGCTCCTGAAATGAAATTTGCTGAAATTAATATTCCAGTTGAGAAAAAAGTTATTCAAATAGTTGCAAAGAAAATTGAAGAGAAATTAACAGTAGTAGTTGTCTCCGTAAATGAACTTCCATTTTATGAGCCAGTAACATTATCTAAAATTGAAATGAAAGAAGAGCTACCAACTAATATGGTGGCTTTGTATAGGGACTTTAGTTTTGAAGAAACAGTAGTAGCTAAGACTGAAGTAGTTACTGATAAAGTTTCTACAGTTTTGGCCGCAGCAGAAGTTACGTCTGAACCAGATTTTTTTGATTATGCAGTAAAGCCAAGCACGGTTACTGAAGATAAAAAAGTTGAAGCCGCCACTGACCAGGTTGAAAATCAAAACGTAGCTGACCTAATAGAGCCAACTGAATCTATACTTCCTACAAACGATTCTGTCGAACCAGAGTTTTTTGACTATCCAGTTAAAATGAGTAGTCAGACAGATAAAGCTTCTACGACAGTTCAAGAGACAGCCAAAGTTGTGGATCCGAAAAGCCCTGATACAATCATTAATACAAATGCAGTGGCGTTTGATTACTCACATGCCAAACAAGATATTGCAAAACAAGTTATCCCGACAGTGAGTAGTCATAAGCCTAGAGTAATGGCTGCGAAACCATCACCTCTGCCAATACCATCTGGCAATGATGATAAAAAACCTGATATAAATGCACTCATTGGACCTAAAACATATCCGGTTAGCATATCTATACTTGCTCTTGGTAGTGATCTTAAGAAACTAGAAAACTTGAAAGGCTTTGAAGTTAGATTTCAAGACGACTTGTCTGAAATGATTGAGGATTACGGCTCAGGGGAAGTTAAGTTTGAAGCTGAGCTAAGTCAGCCCAAAATGACAAGAACTGTAACCATTCTTAAGCGGGGCTACAGTCCTGTTACTACTGAACTAATACTTGAAGATGGTGCGCCTGGAAGCGTTTCAATTCCATTAATAGAAGAAGATACTTTGAATGATCTTATGGCTCCATATGAAAGAAAAGGCGCTGTGGGAGTTCTGTTAGTGGAACTTGATGATGATACTGAAGTTGCAAAACTAGATGTACCTTTTGGTGATGTAATTAAACTTAACGGTGATTTTAAACGTACAAAAAATGATGATTATCGCTATCAGTTGTTTGTAGGGGTTCAGGCCGGGAATGCAATGGTTTCGTATCATGGCAACAATGGGGAAGTAGTATCAAAGATTCTTCATGTACACGAAAGCGAAATGACATATGATGCAAATTTTTATGAAGATGTTGTAAATGAAAAAATACGTCTATTTGAAGAGAATTTACTAGCAAGAGAAAGTTCACCGTTAATTATTTCTGGTGAACAGGTAAAAATATTTTCAACTAATATAAGTGCTAAGAAAATCAATAACCATACTTATAAAATGGCTTTTGGTTCATCTAACTTGGCGGGACGTCGTTACCTGGAATTAAATCATCAGTCAGAGCCTGTATTTGTTGGGATTCGTGATAATAATAATATTACAGTGCCTTCAGAAAACTTTATGAACTTCATACTATCAAAGGTAGAAGGTAGAAAGCTTGGTAATAGATGTCTTATTCAAGTTAATTTGAACAAAACAGCGAATAATGTGGATGTCGCCTCCGAATCAATAGGTCAATCCCTAATGACCTCTACGCAAATGCTTGATAGTGATGGAAAGTTTTATGACTCTCTAAGTGCTAAAACCAATAAGATTATAATTGTCGGCGAAGGCCAAGCTTCTTCAGATATCTCTCTTGATTCGAAAATTAACATTAAAATTGAATATGAAGATGGAAGTGTGCAATTTCTAAATTCTTATTGTTCACCTAATACTTATCTTGTCGAACAACTCTGATTTCCTAAAAACTTAGACCATTCTTTGGGCTTCTTTTGAATAATTTGCTTTAAATTGAGCTTATAGAATCGATTGTCCGGTAACTTAACCTTACTAGTGATGATGGTGCCCCGGGGAAAGGCTGTTTTGGTCTGAGTGATATGGTGATTATAGAAGAGGACATCATCTAGTTGAGATTTATTTAAATTCTTTTCAAGCCCTATAGTGCATTTTGTAAGATAGAAGTCTAAATCATTCTCCATGTTATATCGATCATCTCGATGTATATCTGGAAAGAGTTCCTCTTCATAGGCCAGTGCGTGGACGAGAGCTAGAAACTCACTATAAAAATTTTTGGAGGCAAATCCAAAATGCTGAGAGTCACTATGCTTAATAATGGCTTCAAGGTTGATATTGTTTTTAGTAGAGGCAAGTTCGCGCTTAGTTTTTAAAAGATGTTTAGTGCCTGAATTATAGGCCGTTACGGCCATATCCCAAGACTTCATAAGTTTAAAGTTTTCCTTCATAAGCAAAGCCGCTGCAATTGAAATAACTCCAATATTAGATCGATAATCGAACTGAGGAGAGATTGATTTTTTTGGCACATAATAGCTAGCAATTAAAGGCATGAACTGCCAGGTGCCCAAGGCACCAACCTTTGACTCTGCTTTAGGGTTAAAGCTAGACTCAAGAAATGGAACTGCTAGTAACTCTGGTGGTAAGTCATGTTCAGCAAAATAGTTATTTAAGAAGGTTTTATAAGGCAGGGAACGGATAATCCCATCTTTGATGAAATTCCGTTGTCCTGTCTGGGTTCTGATATTTTCATTAAGTTTTAAAAACACTGCCTGTCGATCAATTTTCTTAATAGGCAGGTTGATACCGGCTTCTTTTAAGATTTTATATATATTTTTTGAGTCCTGATCGAGACCAAAGGGATTAACGATTAATCTTTTTAGGTCATTTTTAATCTTAGAAACTCTTTCTGACGAAATTTTTTGCTGAAGAATATATAAAATATTCTTTGATAGACCTTTCTCATGCAAAGAAGAAAAATCTAAAACTTTATAGATTAGTGAAAGATTGGTTTTGTCATGAATAATGACATGACCAGAATCAAACTGTGTATATATTAAAAACCAAAAATTAACATTGGGGTAATAGTACTTTGTAACTGGGAACATGTTAGAAATACGATCGTCTTTATCGTCCAGATAAGACCTGAAGGAGTCTTTAGACATCCAGGCCAGCTCAGTAACATCATCATTTTTAACTTTTGGAATTTTTCTCCAAGAAAGATCAGCTCCGAAATATGGGTCAGAAGCCGTTAATAGGCATGCTCCCAAAATTGAAATTATAAGATACTTTAAAATCATCGAGGACTCAGGATTTGCATAGTTCTCTTATACCCGGCCTCAACAGCATGGGCCGAGACTTTAGAATTAAGTGAGAATGAATTTGCAAAGAAGAGTTTGTAATCGTGGTGATCAGGAAAAATGTCTATTAGTTTGACCTTGGGATTAATGTTAAGTTTGCGCTCAAGAATGGCCATGAGCTCTCTGCGATGTATGTTGGCAAATTTTTCTTTTTTCATGTAATCATTAACTGTATCCATGATATCAATCGCTTTGGCTCTTTCTGCTCGGGCAGAAATAATTTTCTTTTGTATCATTAAGTAGATTGATTGAATGGCTATTGGCTGAAGCCCATAATTAACCAAAGAACCAACTTCGTCGTGAAAGTGGTAGGGAGTGTGGGTCCATGAACTAATGATCACATCACAACCATTATCTTCAGCAACGTGTGTTGAAAGAGTTTCCCTAATTTCACCGTCAATATAGTAATCTACACCTTTGGTCATAAGGTTTTTGATTGGGTATGGACAATAAAATGGAGGCACACTCATACTGGCTGCTGCCGCTTGAGAAACATTGGTTCCAGTGTAGTATACGGACGTTGAATCGTGGCTAGGGTTCGGATAGTTATACTTTGAAAATATCACTTTTCTAGAATGGTCTAATTGGGTAGCAACAATAAAAAGATCAGCCGCAAAATCTTCAAAGGTGTCTTTTTCAATAATATTCTCAAGCAAATAGTTTCTCACACCCTCAGTGGAAAATAGTCCAGGCAAAGAAATAATGGGTCGAACCAGATTTTTAAGAAATGGTGGAAAACCTTCCAGAGGGTGAAAGAGATCACTTTTTGGCGCCTTGAGGTCAGGCCTTTTAATAGTAAACATATCTTTGTAATTTATGCCTCGAATTTTCGAACCCTTAATACCAAGTGTCGCCTGAATTATGTCTTGAGGTGTATAGCCACTGGCAAGAAAAATACAAATCATTGCCCCTGCGCTAGAACCCACATATGTACCAATTTCAAGACTTCTTTGATTAAGGTTCTGGGTAGAAGCTGAGTTTTTGTTATTTTTTAGATAGAAACCAAGTTCTTCCAAGGCGTGGGTTACACCTAAGTGCCAAGCGGCTGCTTTGACCACGCCTCCGGATAGGACCAGGGCAATTTTTTTATTCTTTAGATCGTTTAAATCAACTGACTTCATTACTCAACTTTATATTAAGATTTTGCACTTATTCATCGGATTCTCTATCATAAAGATTAATGCATAGGAGGATGAATGCATACCATAGATGGTGTTTGGTTATCTATAACTGACTATTCAGTATATAAGAAGGTGTCGATTTCAACAATTCGACGTCACATAAAGACCAATGTAATTAAGCATAAAGAGGAAGACGGTAAGTATTTCATTTATCTCGCGAATTCAGGCCGAATAAAATTAAAAGAAGAAGAAGAAATACTAAGAGTTAAACTTGAAAACGAACTATATAAATCTCAGATTAGACAGTTACGTGAAGAAAATATGGGACTACGTATGCTTGTAGATCTTTATGAAAATAATAATTCGGATTTTTATAAATCG
Organism: Bacteriovorax stolpii; assembly: GCA_945905815.1. Lineage (GTDB taxonomy): Bacteria > Bdellovibrionota > Bacteriovoracia > Bacteriovoracales > Bacteriovoracaceae > Peredibacter. The sequence continues at coordinate 55,473 of CAMDQH010000006.1, forward strand.
GCTGAACCACCAGAGTTACCAAAGTACATATGAAATTTATTCTGCTTTTAGTTCTAATCTTTCCTATACATGTATTCGCTCAATCTTCAATGAGGCGTTGCACACTTCTGCCAATAACCGACAGTGTGGGGGGAGCGATTGCTTTTAAAGTATTTGAAAATGTAGAAAATCAATTAAAGAAAAGTAATTGGTGTACTTACGTTTCCAACTCCGGACTGATTAATATTTTTAGTCGCTACCGGGAAAATTTATCTCAATATCTAAAACAAAAAGAAGTTTTAAAAACAGTTGCAGAAAAATTGCAGGTTGGATCAATTATAAGAGTTGCCCTCGTAAACGAGATTAAAGGTGTTGAAATCCTGCTTGAAGTTTATGGCGACGATGGGGAAGATTTATATTTTAGTGAAAAAAAATTGGTTGCTACAGATGAAATTGAAACGATATCGCAGAATGTAACAAATTGGCTGGATACTTATTCAAAAACCATTCCATATGACGCCAAAATAAATGGCATTTTAGGGGAACAAATAACATTAGATGTGGGCAAGGGGTACCCTATTCAAATTGGTCAAAGTTTTGTTGTGAAAAGACCGATAGGAAAAAAGAAACATCCACTTCTAAAGAAAATTGTAGACTGGGAAACAGAAGTGCTTGCCGAGGGTAAAGTCTTTAATATTTCTGATAACCAAGCATTGGGTATGGTTAAGGTCTATAAATCTAGTAGCAAATTAGTATCCGGTGACTGGGTAAGACTTGAAACATTTAAACAAGATGCTTTTACAGAAAAAAGTTTTGAAGATAAAAAAGACGAGGAACCAGGAACTCTTGGCATTGTATCAATCGCGGTATTTGGTACTTCCTCTAGCGTTGATACAGTTACACCAACGGGATCTAAAAGGATGATTGGTAATCTTTTTGGATTTGATTTTCGGGGAGAAGGCTGGATTACTAGACAATACTTTGCTGCTCTTGAAATTGCACGTTCACTTGGCAAACTTTCAGATGTATCAGGCAATCCAGATAAAACATCATTAAATTCTCAATTTGGAGTTTTTAAACTAACGGGTGGTTATAAATATTTACCACTTGGATTCTTTTATGGGCCTCAAATAGATATTTACGCCGGATATGCTAGTTATACTTTTGATTTAGATTATTCAGCTACTGATGGTTTTGGTAAAGGAACCATTTCAGGGATTCTATTAGGTGTTACCGCCAATATACCAATAAACCGCGAATATAGATTTATGGTGCAAGCTGACTTTCTTCCATTTCCTAGTTTTGAAGACAGTGATTCTATGTATGGAGGTGCTTCTAGTGTATCTGCTATGGATCTAGAAATTGGCGTTAAATACAATTACACGCCACGAATGACACTAGATGGCTCGATTGAAACTCTCGCAGGGAAGGCCAAATTCAGTGGTGCTTTAAAAGAAATATCATACCACGACAATATCAAATTAAAATTCGGTGCTTCCTTTAATTATTGATTAACGAAGCCTATAATTAAGCTCCATGAAAAAAAATCAAATACAGGAATTAGAGAAACTCATTCTTCATCATAAAGAGCTATATTACCGTGGCAAAGCGGAAATCACGGATGAAGCTTACGACAAACTTGAAACCGAACTAAAAAAAATCGATCCTTCTAATCCTGTCTTGAAACTAATTGGTCATATGCAGCTGGATACCAATCTTAAAGTTGCCCACCAAAAAAAAATGCTGTCATTAGACAAAACGTATGATGAAAAAGATTTAGCTCAATGGATAGATAAGAAAGACGTTATTAGTATTTATAAAATAGATGGTTCTAGTTGTTCACTCATATACAAGGACGGACACCTTGCAATGGCGAAAACACGTGGTGACGGGCAGTTTGGTGAAAACATCACCAAAAAAGCCATGTTTATAACAGATATCCCAAAGTGGATTCCTATGAACGAAGAAATTGAAGTCAGGGGTGAAATATTCTGTGTCGAAGTAAACTTTTTTCATCTCTCAAAAGCAATGGAGGAAATGGGCCTAGAGAAGCCGGCCTCACAAAGAAATATAGTTGCTGGATTATTGGGTCGAAAAGAGAATATACAACTTGCCAGTTATTTAAGTTTTAAAGCTTTTGATATAATCAGTAATAAAAAACATACGAAAGAAAGACAGAAGCTTGAAGATTTAAAGATTCTTGGATTTGATGTTCCAGAAGTTGAAGTTCACACAGATTATAAAAGTGTGGAAAAAAGAATTCAGGAAGCCAAAGAGTTCATGGTTAAAGGTGAATATTTGGTGGATGGACTTGTATTTGTATATGACGATCTAAAACTTCATACAGAACTAGGGGAAACTTCCCATCACCCGCGCTATAAAATGGCTTTTAAATTCGCTGGAGATACAAAGGTAACAGAAATCAATGATATTGAATGGGGCGTTTCAAGAAATGGCATCTTAACACCTGTTGCTTTAGTTAAACCGGTGGAATTATCCGGCGCCATGATTTCCAGAGTAACCTTGCATAACTTTGGACTTGTTCAAAATTATGAGCTCAAGCAAGGCGACAAAATTGAAATTATTCGATCTGGTGAAGTTATTCCCAAATTTTTAGGAATTGTAGAAAAATCCAAAAGGGAATTTACATATCCAACGAAATGCCCAAGCTGTAATAGTAAACTTGTTATTCAAGATATTTGGTTATTTTGTGAAAATGATAAATGTCACGCAAAAGTAAAAGAAGAAATTCTTAATTATATTCAAAAAGCCGGAATAGATGATTTATCTGACAAGAGGCTAGACGAAATGATGAGCAAAGGTTTGGTTGAGACGATCCCAGATCTTTATAAATTGGAATTGGAAAATTTTCTTCTTCTAGATAAGGTAAAAGAAAAGCTAGCCACTAAAATTTATGAGAACATACAAAAATCAAAAGAACAGTCTCTTGCCCAATTCATATCTGCTATAGGTGTGGAGGGCGTTTCAATAACAAAAAGCGAAAAAATCATCTCACAGGGCTACAATACTCTGGATAAAATTCTTTCACTAGACCTTGAGAAAATGCAAAAAATTGAAAGTTTTGCAGAGAAATCATCACAGACGTTTCTTGATTCCATAAAGAATAAAACATCATTAATTAACGAACTTCTAAACGCAGGGATTAAAGTCAAGGCAGACGAAATCAGTTCGGGAGAAGGTCCGCTAAAAGACATGAAGTTTTGTATAACTGGTGAATTAAGCATGGGCAGAACAGAGTTTGAAAGACTGATTAAGAAAAAAGGTGGCGTGATGGTGAGTTCAGTTTCAAAAAACACCAGTTTTCTTATCACTAATGAAACAGAAAGCTCATCTAGTAAATTTGTGAAGGCCAAAGACCTTGGTATTCCGATAATAAGTGAAAAGAAGCTTTTACAAATGATCGAGGGATAACATGGCCAAAATTAAAACGACTTTCACGTGTCAGGAATGCGGATATCAATCGGCAAAGTGGCTTGGAAAATGTCCTGAATGTAATCAATGGAATTCTTTTAGTGAAGAAGCCACTTTCAAAGAAAGCAAAGCTGCTCCGAAATCTATAGCTGGCAGAGAAACTAAACCTAAGACAATAAGTCAAATTGATCATGAAAATGTTGAACGCTATCAGACAAAGATTGGGGAATTTGATCGGGTTATGGGTGGTGGTGTAACTTTAGGTTCACTTACTTTAATTGGTGGTGAACCAGGAATTGGTAAATCCACACTTTTAATGGAAGTTTGTGGAAAACTTTTAACTGAATATGGAAAAGAGCGAATTTTATATGTAAGTGGAGAGGAATCCGAGTCTCAAATTGCTCAACGCTCAAAACGACTTGGTGTGAATAACGAGAATTTTTACATTTACAATGAGACCAATTGGCAGAAAATCCTCGAACAGGTAAAGAAATTAAATCCAAAATTCTTGGTTATTGACTCGATTCAAACAACTCATTCTAGTAACGTAGACTCTGCTGCAGGGACACTGACTCAAATCAGAGAAGTTACTTATGAGATGATGAATTACGCTAAATCATATGACCTAACCTGCTTTATTATCGGCCACGTAACAAAAGATGGGCAAATTGCGGGCCCTAAGGTTTTAGAACATATGGTGGATACGGTAATATATTTTGAAGGTGATCAACTCGGCCAATACCGAATGTTACGAGTTATGAAAAATCGCTTTGGGAATACTAATGAAGTTGGAATTTTTGAAATGCAAGAGAAGGGTCTATTAGAAATAAAGAATCCTTCACAATATTTCCTGGAACAATCTCTTCCTGGATCATTCGGAAGATCTATCACGTGTATTCTTGAAGGAAGTCGGTCACTATTCGTGGAAATCCAGGCATTAGTTGTTGAAAATAAATTTGCTGTTGGACGTAGAACAACTCAGGGGTTAGATACAAATCGAGTTGCTCTTTTAGTTGCCGTTATTGATAAATATTTAGGAATTCCACTTTCTTATAATGATATTTATGTAAATGTCGTTGGTGGTATGAAGCTTACTACTCGAGAAAATGATTTATCTGTTATTGCTTCATTATTAAGCTCATATTACGCAATTCCAATCGCAAATGACACGTTGTTTTTAGGAGAAGTTGGGTTAACTGGAGAAGTAAGATCCGTACCAATGATGGAAATGAGATTGAAAGAAGTTGCCCAAATGAATTACAAACGGGTCATTACTTCGAAAAGAGCAGCTGATGATCTTAAAGGTAAGTATAAAGTTGAACTCATTGGTATAACGAAGGCAAGCGAGCTCAAGGATTTACTGTTTAAATAATTAAAGAAAAAGCCTTTTGATTGATGAATCCCAAAGATCTTTTTTCTTTGGGTAATAACTATTTTTTTCTGGTTTAAATTCTTTCTGCAGCTTCCAGTGACGACCCAGGTCCTGAATACCAATTTCACCTCTACTTACCATTGCTCCCATGGCAACTCCGAATGCGGTAGTATCAATAACTTCTGGTCGAAGAATAATTTTTTGTGAAAAATTGGCCTGTATTTGCATGAGAAGTTCGTTTGCTGCTGCTCCACCATCAACACGAATATCATTTAATTGTGAAAAATCTTTCTTAAAACTTGAAACAGAATCATTAACAGATAATGCAATTCCTTCAAGGCAGGCTCGGGCAATATGTGATGTTTGTGTTCCACGAGTCAGCCCTAATATAGCTGCCTTGGCTTCGGAATTCCAATACGGAGTTCCAATGCCGGTAAAAAAAGGCATGAACAAAACGTCTTCCATTTGAGAAAGATCTTTAACATCATTTGCAAGATCTTCGACTTCACCAGATGACTTAATTGTTTTTAAATTATCTCGAAGCCATTGTACTGCGGCACCTGCAACATAGGCAGCACCCTCAAGAGCATAAACCTTCCTACCTTTATGAAAGTAGGCTGCCGTAGTTAATAGTCCTGTTTGAGAATGAATAATCTTCTCTCCAGTGTTTAAGAGTAAAAATGCCCCAGTGCCATAAGTACATTTTATATCACCGACGTTAACACAGGCCTGACCAAATAGTGCAGCTTGCTGATCTCCCAAAATAGAAAGTATAGGAATCCCATCAGGAAGAAATGAGCAACCTTGAGTAGTACCAAAGTCAGTAAAAGATTCTTTTATTTCAGGAAGAAACTTTTTATCAATTTCAAAAAAAGCTAAGAGATCATTGTCCCAATTAAAAGTTTCTAAATTCATAAGCATTGTCCGAGAGGCATTAGATGCTTCCGTTGCAAAACTTTTCCCATTGGTTAAGCGATAAAGCAGAAAGGTGTCGACCGTTGACATCAGGAGGTCGCCGCGATCTGCTGCGGCTTTTACTGCTGGAACATTGTCTAGAAACCACCGCATTTTGGTTCCCGAAAAATATGGGTCAAGAGGAAGACCAGTTTTTTTCTGACAAACTTTTTTATACTCTTCACGGCGCTCATCACAGTAGTGAGCGGTTCTGCGATCCTGCCAAACAATTGCGTGATGTAGAGGCTTTCCTTGTTTATCGTAGGCGCAGGTTGTTTCTCGCTGATTAGTTATACCTATTGCCAGGATTTTTTTTCCATCGACGTTTTGACGCTTCATTAGGGTTTCGATTGATTTTGAAACGGAATTCCAAATATCATCGAGATTATGTTCAACCCAAGAAGGTTTAGGAAAAATTTGTGGGTAATCTATTTTTTCTTTATCAATTACTTTGAAGGTTTTTGCATCAATTAATAGAGAGGTAGAACCAGTTGTGCCCTGATCGATGGCCAATAAATAATTCATGAAGCATCCTTGTTTCAAAAATTTTAATCTAAAGTGACCTGTTTAACAGGACTTGGTGGGTTGGCCCTGTTTGGGTGTCCGTCGTTAATGACTAAATTCACACAATGTGTCCAATATTTGCCAACAAATGTATTCATGGTGGAAACAAACGCATATGAAATACTGGAAACAACAGCAAGTAGCAGAACAAATTCTACTAAAGTTTGCCCTTTCTGGTTAATCCATTTGGAGCATTTCATTCTAAATAATGGCAGTCTCTTCCTTAACTTCATAATTCGAAAAAAATAGGTTATGATTGGCCCTGTTATGGGTAAAAGACCAATTAAAAAATATATTCCTATCCTCCTGTTTATTATGGCATTTAGTGGATTTCTTTCCACACAAATCCTTTGGGATACATATCATCTTAACGCGGAACAAGTGGATCAAGATAAACAAAAGTACTCTGTTTATGAATCCGTATTCCAAGGCCTTAAATTAACTACAACTAAAAGTAGGAGTATTGAACTCAAGAATTTAAAAGAGCCAATTGTCCTACTTAATTTCTGGGCATCCTGGTGCGTACCCTGCTTAAAAGAGCTTCCAAGCCTGGTCAAGTTTCAGGGCAAATTTGAGGGAAGGGTAAAAGTAATTGGAATAAATGGCGACGAAGAAAATCCAATCGAAATGGTAAATAAAATAGAGAAAAAATATAAGCTTAATTTTGAATCAGCCACAGATATTAATAGCGAAATTTCAAGCAAATTCTTAATTGGAACCTATCCAATTTCAATCATCTTCCATAAAGGTAAGGTGATTTATTTTAGTAAGACTATTCATGATTTCATGGATGATAAATTTATTTCTCTCATAGAGTCAGAACTTAAGGCAAACTAACGGAAAAATTTCTTCCCCAGTTATACGTAATATGAGAAATGGATTCCGCTTTAAACAATGAAAAACGGGCCTTCATACCTGGAACAAGAACACCTTGATCCATCTTTCCTAAAGAGTGTGAAGCGTTATAAGTGATAGCACACCAAAGTTCAGCTTGATTGATCTTTAGCTGAGCCGCCGAAATAGAAGCAATTAAAAGTAAATTATCACAGTGGCATGATCCAGGGTTGTAATCTGAGGCAATGGCCACTTTTACACCTGCATCTAGCATTTTCCTAGATGGGGCCAAGATTTTACCCAGAAAAAATGCTGTGCCAGGAAGAAGAGTTGCTACTGTTGCCGAATGTGCGAGTTTAGCTATTCCATCATCTGAAATTTTAAGCAAATGATCAGCACTTAAGGCCGAAAATGAAGCAGCGATTTCTGCGCCACCATTGGTATTTAATTCATCTGCATGAATCTTGCGTGGAATACCCAAGTCTAGCGCAAGTTGAAATAATTCCCGAGTGTCTTCTGCCGTGAAATAGTTTTTCTCATGAAAAATATCAACGGCATCAATAATGTTAAGCGGAGCAAGTTCTTTTAATAAAGGCAATACAACTTGTTTAACATAATCAGCAGAAGATGAAAATTCTTTGGGAACGTCATGTGCTGCAAGATAGGTGTTGAAAATCTGAATTTGGGGAGAAAAATGTTTTTTAAGACGGGCTATAACTAATGAGATTTCTTTTTCTTTCTCAAAATTGAGCCCATATCCAGATTTAATTTCTATTGTCCCAATTCCATAAGAATATAATCTTTGAATTCGTTCACGGGCCAATTCAAAAAGTGCTTCATTGCCAGCATTTTGAGTTTCTTTCATTGTAAGAAGAATTCCGCCTCCTCGTTTTGCAATCTCTTCATATGGAATACCATTTAAACGATCTGCATATTCTTTGGCACGATCCCCACCAAATACGAGATGAGTATGGGAATCAACGATTTCTGGGGTTAGAACGTGGTCTTTAAGCGACATAAAAGGAAGAGATTTATATTGCTCTGGCATTTCTCCTGTGTGTCCAACCCATAAGATCATTTTATCATCAAAAACGATAGCACCATCAGTAATGATACTTAAATCTTCCGGATTAAGTTTTCGTCCATCTTTAAGATGGGCCTTTTTTAAAGTAAGAATTTCATTTATATGAATATAAGCTTTCAAAGTGATGGAAACTTTATTTTAGTTTCTGCCTTCTTCGCGATATCCAATGAAATGTCATAACCCGCATCTGCGTGGCGTACAATTCCCATTCCTGAGTCTGAGTTAAGTACACGTGATAGGCGAATATCCATTTCAGCAGTTCCGTCACACACTATAACCATTCCAGAATGCTGAGAGAAACCCATTCCAACACCGCCACCGTGATGAAGAGAAATCCAGCTCGCACCATTATTAATATTGATCATGGCATTCAGTAGCGGCCAGTCTGAAACTGCGTCAGAGCCATCTTTCATGCTTTCTGTTTCGCGGTTAGGGCTCGCAACAGATCCACAATCCAGGTGATCACGCCCGATGACAATTGGTGCTTTTACTTTCTTCTCACGCACAAGTTTATTAAAAAGGAGTGCTGCCTTTTCACGGTCACCATACTTAAGCCAACAAATACGCGCTGGAAGACCCTGGAATTGAATCATTTTCTGAGCTTTATCGAGCCAATTAATCATTGATTTATTTTCGGGAAACAGTTCGATTAAAGCTTCATCAGTGACACGGATATCATCAGGGTCACCTGAAAGAGCAATCCATCGAAAGGGCCCTGAGCCTTCGCAGAAAAGAGGTCGAATATAGGCCGGTACAAATCCAGGGAAACTAAAGGCGTCTTTAACACCCGTAATTTCTGCTCCCGCACGTAGATTGTTTCCGTAATCAAATACGTGTGAACCTTTTTTCTTAAAGGCGATCATAATACGAACATGTTGGCCCATAGATGCATAGGAATATTCTGTATATTTAACAGGATCAGCTTGTCTTAAATCAGCGGCTTCAGAAAGTGTCATGCCAGCTGGCACGTACCCATTTAAAGGATCGTGAGCTGAAGTTTGATCAGTTACTAAATCAGGGATTGCTCCTTGATCGAGAACGAATTCAAAAAAATCAACGGCATTACCTACTACACCAACTGTGAGGGCTTCATTATTTTTTTTAGCTTGTTGAGCAAGTTGAAGCGCTTCTGTGAAATCTTTAGCTAAAACATCAAGATATTTATTTTTAAGCCGTTTTTCAATTCTAGTAATATCCACATCACAACAAAGACAAACACCTTCTGCCATTTTTACTGCAAGTGGTTGCGCTCCACCCATTCCACCAATTCCAGCAGTAAGTACAATTTTCCCTTTCAAAGTTGCATTGGCACCGTAATGTTTACGAGCAGCTGCCATAAAAGTTTCATAAGTTCCCTGTATGATTCCTTGTGATCCAATGTAAATCCATGAGCCAGCCGTCATTTGACCATACATCATCAGACCTTCGTCTTTCAATTTATTAAAATGATCCCAAGTCGCCCACTTTGGTACTAAATTAGAATTAGCAATTAAAACTCTTGGTCCTTGAGGGTTACTTGGAAATACCGCAACTGGTTTACCAGATTGAATAATTAGTGTTTCATTGTTTTCCAGATTTTTAAGCGACTCAATAATGTCATTCAGGGCTTTATGATTCCTCGCCGCTTGGCCATTTCCACCGTAAACAATAAGCTCGTCACGGTTTTCGGCTACATCTGGGTGTAGATTATTTAATAAACAACGAAGTGCCGCTTCTTGGTGCCAGCCCTTACAGGTTAATTTATCGCCGGTAGGAGGCAAAGGAATGAGATTCATTTTAATACTCCAGTGATTGATTCTACTTCTTTAAGAATCTCATCTGTTTTAATTAAACGAGTGAGATTTTCAATGTCTTTATGGAAGATCCTATCATCTTCAATTGGTAAAACGTGTTTTCTTACTAAGGTATAGACTTTTTCTAATGCAGGAGAAGATTTCATGGGACGCAAAAACTCAATTCCCTGAGTATTGCATAATAATTCGATCGCCAGACAGTGTTGTACATTGGAAACAATTTCATGCAGCTTTCTACCTGAAGTTACTCCCATGGAAACGTGATCTTCTTTATCAGTAGAAGTGGGAATGGAGTCAACTGAAGCCGGGTGACAAAGATACTTATTTTCGGAGGCCAATGCGGCCATAGTCACGTGAGCAATCATTAGGCCCGAATTAAGACCAGAGTTTTTGGTCAAAAAAGCAGGAAGATCAGAAAAATGAGGATTCATCATTTTCTCAACTCTTCGTTCAGCAATGTTACAGATCTCAGCAAGGCCCATAGCTAAATAATCCATTGTAAGAGCAAGAGCTTCACCGTGAAAGTTTCCGCCGGAAACTACGTCACCAGTCTCAACAAAGACAAGTGGGTTATCAGTTACGGAGTTAAGTTCGATATCAAGAACCTCTTCAGTATGGCGAAGAGTTTGTCTACAGGCCCCATGTACTTGGGGAATACAACGAAGTGAATAAGGATCTTGAACTTTACCATCTTCCTTATGAGAAATATTAATCTCAGAGCCTTTAATTATTTTTAATAAATTAGATGAGACATCTACTTGGCCGGGTTGTGGTTTAAGTTGAGAAATTCTAGCATCAAAGGCGGTGGAAGTTCCACGGACTGCATCAAGAGTTAAGCAAGCAATAATATCGGCGAGCTTAACTAGTTTTTTTGCTTCAACTAAGGCCAAACACCCAAGGGCAAGCATAACAGAAGTGCCGTTAATGAGTGCTAATCCATCTTTAGGGCCCAATACAACTGGCTTGAGGTCAATATTATGGATAGCAAAATCAGACCTCATAATTTTTCCGTCAACCTCAACCTCTCCCTCACCAATTAGCGCCAGAGCGATATGAGAGAGGGGGGCAAGATCACCGGACGCCCCGACAGATCCTTTTTCAGGAATTACAGGGTTAATATTGTGATTTATAAATTCAAGTAAAAGTTGAATGATTTCTGGAGTGACTCCGGAAAAACCTTGTATTAAACAGTTCGCCCGAGAAAGCATAATCGCACGAGTTACTTCACGAGAAAAAGGTTTTCCTACACCAGTGCAATGAGAACGAATCAAATTGTATTGAAGTTGTTCCAAATCTTCATCAGCAATTTGCTTGGAGGCCAAAGCACCAAAGCCAGTATTGATGCCGTAGACAGGTTTTCCTATTTTTACGATATCTAAAATCAATTTTCGTGATTTTTTCATTTTAATAAGAGAGTCAGGGTGAATTTCAAGCCGGACTTCGCCAGGACGTGCGAGTGAAATAAAGGCAACATCTTCCAGAGAAATATTTGTGCCGGTTAATTGATAAATTTTAGTCATGGGAGTAGGCCTTAGCGAATTTTGTTAATTCTTTTTGCATAATCTTTATTTGGTTCGGAAAATATATAAGATCCGGCAACAAGGTTGTTGGCCCCGGCCTGAATAAGATATCCGGCATTTTCATCACTGATCCCACCATCAACTTGAATTTGAAAGGTGAGCTTGTTTTCATGTCGGATCTTGTCCAGCTCAATGAGTTTATCAATAACTTCTGGCATAAACTTTTGTCCACCAAAGCCAGGTTCGACACTCATCATTAAAATAACATCAATTGTACTTAATATAGAAAGTGGCAGAACGGACACAGGAGTTTTCGGTTTTAATGAAATACCGACAGAAGGATAGCTGGCCTTAATTTTTGCAATTAGTTTTTCATGGTTTGTTACAGCTTCCCAGTGATAGGTAAAGTTATGGAGACCTACTTTCTTGAAGTTATCTACATAAAACTCAGGGTTGGTTACCATGAAATGAGCATCGAGCTTATGCTTAGATACGCTCTTAACTTTATTGAGTACTGGCTCACCAAAGGTTAGATTGGGAACAAAATGGCCATCCATAACGTCCAGATGAAGCCAAAGATCATCACTCGAATTTAATCGTTCCAGTTCTGTTTTCAGGTCAAGAAAATCGACCGATAATAGGCTCGGGGAAATGATTATCGACATATGTATCCTTAGCTTTCGCTGATTACAATTTCAGTTTTAATTCCATTCAAAAGCTCTTTATCGGAACAAGCTTTTTTCCCTTCAAGTTGGATCTCGCTTAAACGCAAACTTCCATCTAAACATCCTACGATTAAAGAACCTAAGTCATTTTTAGCGGACCCGGAAGAGATTTTAGAGTGGTAAGGTTCTGCTCGCAGCACCTTAAGTCTCTTTCCATTTAAAAAGCAGTATGTTCCCGGCCATGGATCTAGTGCACGTATCAAATTTAAAATTTCGCGGGTGTTTTTTTTTGAAAAACTCAGTAGTCCATCTTCTTTTTTTAAAGTTGGAGCGAATGTGACCTTGGATTCATCCTGCTCATTTAAAGTTAATTTGTTATTAAGAAGTTTGATTATGAAATCGTTCATTGCCAAAGCTGCTTGGTATTTTAAGCGAGTATAAAGCTGACTGCCATTTTCATCTGGCGCAATTAAAACGGTATGGCAGTGAACTAAATCACCTGCATCCATTTTCTTTACCATTTTCTGGATGGAGACACCTGTTTCTTCGTCCCCATTTAAAAGTGCATATTGAATCGGAGCGGCACCGCGATACTTCGGAAGAATTGACGTATGAATATTAAAACAACCAAGCTTTCCCATATTCAACATATCTGAACCAAGAAACTGAGCGAACGCTAAAACCACGACAAAATCCAAATCTTCAGCTTTTAATTTTTGTAAGAAATCAGTTTCTTTATTAATGTTTTCGGTTTGGAAAAAATTTATTTTTTTTGTTTTGGCGTATTCAATGACTTCAGGAGATTTTAGTTCCATACCTCTTCCAGAAGGCCGGTCCGGCATTGAAATCACGTACCGAAGATCAATGTTTGGATGATTGGCCAATAAATCAAGAGTCGGAACTGAAAAATCGGGAGTACCAAGATAAGCGACTCTAAATATTTTCATCGTACTTTTTCTTTTAGCATCTTTTTCTTATAAAAATTCTTTTTAAGATTACTTAGTCTTTCAATGAATACAATTCCATTAAGATGATCATTTTCATGTTGAATACAAATTGAAAGCATGTCGTCAGCTTCCATTTCGTGGAAGTTACCTTTCAAGTCTTGATATTTAATGTGTATTGTTTGGTGGCGCTTCACTTCTTCATAAACACCGGGCACAGAGAGACATCCCTCTTCATAAGTTATCGTCCCGTTGGCACCTGTAATTACAGGATTGATAAAAACCTTGGGATTAAATCCTGAAAAGCGAAACTCTTCTTTACCAGATGAAGTTGTTACCTCTTCCCGGTCAAAATCGACATCAAGCACAAAAAGACGAATGCCATGCCCAACTTGAGGCGCAGCGAGTCCAATCCCTGGGGCTTGATACATGGTAAATAACATGTTCTTCACTAAGTGCTGAAGATCCTTATTAAATTCTGTTACGTCCTTTGCCACTTGAGAAAGCAAAGTATCGGGATAGGTGACAATTGGGATAAGCTCACCTTTAAGCTCATATTTTTCTAAATTCATGATGATTTTATATCACAAGGGTAAGTGAAATTAAATTGAGAGTTTTCGATTCTTAAAATACGTCCAAATGACGAAACTGAAAAATGTAAATGGTACTATTCCAGTTGCGAGTAGGGGAGAAATACCGCCAGCATTACCAAAAGCAACTGTTGAACTATAGAGAACCCAGAAAACGATTGTAATTAGGAGTGCTTGAACAACATTTTTCCCAAATGAGCTAGACCTTCTGTTGGGGTTAAAAATTGAGGAAAGCGGAATTAAGGCAAATATTAAGCAAATAAAACTTAAAAAAAGCTTATTAAAAAGGATGATTTCATACTCATTTACACTGATACCTGTTTTGGATAGTTTTTTTACAAATTGATAGAGTTTAAAAAAAGACAATGTTGTTAGGTCCGCTTCAAATTCCTCAAAATCTTCAGGTAGTTCTTTAAGCGACAAAATTTGTTCCGGCTTATGAGTTTTAAGTGGAAAGGTTAAGTCATCTAAAAGGTTAAGCTCGGTGACGTCTTTTAATGTCCATTGTCCTTGCGGATTAAAAACCGCAAAAGAGGATTTTAGAATTTTCTCACTTTTATGTGAAATATTAAAATAATAAATATCAAAATCTTTTAATAAAGATTTTTTTTTATCAAAATAAGTAAAAGAGGCAAAATAATTATCACTTTTGTACCAAAACTTTCCACCATCAATTGAGCTTCTGGTTAGGTAGCGTCCTTCGGACATACGACTTTTTTGAATATGTTGACGTTTTACTGAATTCGCAATTGGCTCAAGAAAACCAAGATTATAAAACTGTAATGTCATAACAACAGAAGCGCATACTCCGATTAATAAATAAATTTTTCGATATGAGTACCCAGCCGCTAAAATAGAGATCAATTCAGAATGAGCTTTTAATTTGTTAAGCGAGAAAAGTGTGCCAATAAGGCAACAAATAGGAAACATTTTGCCCATAAGATCAGGCATTTTAAAAGAATATTCGAGAAATACTCGAGCAACATCTTTACCCTGTAAAAAACCATTAATAAGATCAGAAGTTGTGATGAGAAGAAAAAGAACTACCACGGCGCCAATAAAGCTTTTAAACCATTCTTTTACAATTAGTGAAGAAAGAATCATCATTTTTTTATAATCACAGGAAGAAAGGTTTTAGAAAAAAGAAATAATATAGGCTTGATTAGAATTCGAGTAAATGATCTCAAAATGATGTTGTTTTCACATTTGGGAACTGCTTGAGAAGAAAACTGATAATACATCTGCACCAGGGTTTGTCCTAAATCATAACGCATCAAACGGTCTTTTAATATTCTACAATCCTTGGTTACAGTATGTTCATCACCATAACAAAATGAAACAATATAACACTTTTTAGATTGCACAAAGATCTGTCTGTAAGCTTCACGAAACATATCCGGGCTTTTATAAGTAGATGTCTTGAGCGATTTTCTAACGAGTTCCGAGTTTACAACCTGATAAGGTTGATTGGCGGTGAAGTGTACAAATAAATCGAGACATTTTTGAGCAGCAGGTTGAAACTTTGGAACCGCATCATATAAGCGAGACATTTCAAAAAGAATTTGGCTGATCATAAAAGTTTCAGTTAAATCATTCTTTGGATCAAACATACTAATTTTTAATTCATTGTATTCTTTAACTCCTTTAATTTCTGCCATAATCGATAGGTATTCAGTAAAGCATTTGAGGGCCGTTGTGTAATCAGCGGAATCAAGCGCAATCTTGCCACGTTTAGCCAAGGTAATGCGTGTTTGAAACTTTTTTTTAAGTCTGATTTGCTTCTCAACTTTGTCACGAGAAGCTTTAGCGAGTTTGGAAATAGTAGCCATATTTTGCCCATCAAGTTCTAAGACTTTTGCCCTAGAACTTAATAATAGCCGAGATTGAAGTATCTACCAGTGTTTCGTCCTGATAAACGTAATAATTTTTTCCAAATTGCTCTGAGAATTTTTGAGCAAATTCCACGCCCAATTTAGGTCCAATCCAACTTACGCCCCAACCGGTCCCTTTTGACTCCCGAATGTTGTCGTAAAATTTGCCTAATCTAAAGAAGAAATCATCAAATATTTGCAATTGTACAGCTGCACGCCAAAGGTATTTGTCCCTTACGTCTTTAGTGTACTGGGCCCCAGCATCGGCAATAAGTGTTAGTTTTTGCGCAACAGCGTATTGGAGACCGGCCAGAGCTCTCTCTTCATCTGGCGTTGTGCGTGTGGGGTCTACTATAACTAAACCAATTATGCTTTTATCATCAAGGGCATTAGTAAGTCCCATCGTTAACTGATGACTGACTTGGTGACGATTAGAATACTCTTTTGGAAGAGTATCTTGAATGTAATGGTAGGAAATTCCGAGCGCTGTAGATTTACTGATTGGCGCAGCGGCATGTGTAATAATCTGTTCACGTTGGAAATTATTTTCATCCTGTTTCAGGTAAGCTAAACCACCCTTTAGTGGAGCGTCATGGTCGGCCATAAAAATACCTTGTGAGCGGTTTGGGTTAGAAAAGTCGTCATTTGCAGCCTTTCGGGCTTCGTTTTCATGGCGTAATGTCGTGGTGTATCTCTGATAAGATAAACTGGAACCGTCAAAAAAAGCAGATGCTGCAGGATTTAATATTCCTGCCTCGGTTGAAAGCATACTTGCCACACCCGCGCCCCCAGTAGAATTAAGACGTGTGGTTTGAAATTCACGAATTTGGGCCCATGATGACTGGCCCATTAAGAGCATCAACGCTAAAATGTAAATTTTATTCATACTAAAAAATGTAGATAAAAAAAGACTTTAAAACAAGGGTTTTATGAAAATCAAAAAAGCCATTATTCCTATAGCCGGCAAGGGTACTCGCTTTCTTCCGGCCACAAAAGAAATAGCTAAAGAAATTATTCCAATTATTAACGTTCCAATGATTCATTACATTGTACAGGAAGCAGTTGAAGCAGGAATAGAGCAAATAATATTCGTTACCTCGTCGGGAAAGTTTTCTGTTGAAGACTATTTTGATAGAAACTTGGAACTTGAGGCCTATTTAGAAAGAAATAATAAAATTAAAGAACTGGAATTGATTCGGAAAATTGGCTCGATGGTAGAAATAACTTCTGTAAGACAGAAAGAACAACTTGGATTAGGACATGCTGTTTTAATGGCAAAAAATATGGTTGAAGGTGAGCCTTTTGCTGTTTTGCTAGGGGACGATATAATTGTAAATTCTAAGCCCGCGATTAAACAGCTAATGGAAGTTTCAGTTGAGAAAAATGGAGCCCCAGTTATTGGCGTAATGGAAGTGCCAAAGGAAGATACTGCCAAATATGGTATCGTTGCAGGTGAGGTGCTAGACAGTCGAACATTGAAAATGAGTGAGATGGTAGAAAAACCAAATCCAAAGGATGCTCCTACAAACCTTGCAACGCCAGGAAGATATATTCTGACACCCGAGATATTTGAAATATTGGAAAATATCCCAAGGGGCGCGGGTAATGAGTATCAATTAACAGATGCAATTAATATTCTTTGTAAAAGAAAGCCAGTCTACGCTTATAAATTTGAAGGTGAGAGATTTGATACTGGAAATGTAGATGGATATTTAGACGCGACAATCGATTTTGCCTTGAAGAATCCCGAGACGAGAGAGAAGTTTATTCAATCTCTAAAATATAGAATTAAAAAACACGGAATAACCCTATGATTAAGCTGTTTTTTGCCCTCTTTTTTATAACTACAAATGCCTCAGCATACATCCCAACCGTAGAATCATTGTTTCGTCATGGAGCAAATCCTGATGTTTCTGCTAATGGGGTTGCTCTAACATTTGCAGTAAGAAAAATAGAAGCGGGAATAAAGAGTGATGAGAAAAGCGATGTTTCACTTTTGAACGAAACCAAGTCCGAAGATTATTATAAAATATTTTACACTAAAGTAAGCCAAGATGTTTGGAAAGTAGCTCAAACTCGCTACAAAAACTCGACATTTAATGAAGCCTCGCTTTTAGAAAAAAAATATTTTCCAAACTTCACTTCGTACACGATAAAAGGGTCTGCCGAAGAATCAGAGAAGGGCATTTTTCATGGGATGTTGATCTCAATGATTTTCAACGACGGTACATTTTTAATTAATTATTTAAAATCTTTAGCCGTTCCGGTTAAACTTAATAGTGAAATTATTAATCGTCAAAAAGTCACTTTCTTAGCGAGTTATAAGCAATACTTATTTTCAGTTAATAAAGATCGGACGAATAGAAAGACTGAAATAAACCCTCTTAAGCCAGAAGACCTTGCCTCTCGAGAAAAAGTGGACTTGGCCATGAGCGAGCCAATGTATATTGATCAAAAGCAAGTTACACTCACACGTGAAAACGGTGAAATAGCATGGCTGGTGAATGCTGAACCATTTGAAGCTGTTATCTCATATAAAGAAAAGGAAATTAAAAGAATCAAATACAAATCATCTCAAGGTGAATTTGAAATGATTTGCAAAGATGACTGGTTAGCAAATGGCTCTCATAGTCTTCCACGCTATATTCTGGTCAAAGATTATAAGGGAGAGCTGTTTCAGGTGGAAGTTTTGAACCTGAGACATTATCTTGAAAAAGAAAATGATATAGTAAGTCGACTTAAAAAATGGGACAGTCTATTAAAAGGAAAAGAATCTTTGGAACCTAAGCCATCTTTTGTCCTTTAATGAGAGTTGCCAGAATTGCAGTCAATTACCCAATAAAAAACAATGGGCTTCTCTATCACTATCAAGCCAATTTAAATAGAGGTGACGTTGTTGAAGTTCCCCTTGGGAAAAGAAAGGAGCTTGGCTGCGTAATATCAACCGATGAGTCCTTATCAAAAGAATATTTGGACACTCCCAAAGAAAAAATAAAAAGTATTATTCAGGTCATGCCTGATTCACGATTGGAAGAAAGCGAGTTACAGCTCTTTGAATGGATGGCAGGCTATTATCACTATAGTCTAGGACAAGTGATTTTTGACTGTTTACCAAATAGTTTAAAGAGGCCAAGGGCCTTAGATAAGACTTATGGTGAAGGCAAAGATCTAGAATTTATTCCAAACAATCGGCAGCAGTACATTACTGAGGAAATACGAAAGGGCCTTAATGGCTTTAATCGCTATCTCGTTCATGGAGTTACCGGGAGTGGAAAAACCGCCATTTACCTGGATTTAATAAAAAAGACTCTTGAAGGGGGGAAAAGTGTCTTGTTTTTATTACCTGAAATTAATTTAACCCCTCAGTTTACGACAACATTTTCCCGTTATCTGAAAGCGACAATATTTTCATATCATTCAGAACTTTCTAATTCCCAGAAATATCAAATCTGGCAAATGGCCAGAACAACCAAAGAGCCTGCGTTAATACTTGGCGTGAGAAGTTCTGTTTTTATTCCACTCAATAATTTAGGGCTAATTGTAATTGATGAGGAACATGATACTTCTTTTAAACAAGATGATCGTTGTCCTTATAACGCAAGAGATGTTGCCACCAAAAAAGCACAGCTATTAAAAATTCCCTTAGTGATGGGCTCTGCAACTCCGTCTCTAGAAACTTTTTCGGCTTTTCATACTGAGGCAGGAAAAACAAATCTTTTTGAAATAAAAGAGCGAGCAGGAAATGCATTTTTACCCTCGGTAGAACTAATCGATGCTAGAGAAAAAAGTGATAAAGAACTAGATATCTGGCCCCTTGTAACAAGATCCGTATCGGCAATACGTGAAGCTCTTGCTAGAAATGAGCAAGTTCTTGTGTTCGTTAACCGCTTGGGTTTTGCAAACTATATGCAATGTCGTGCTTGTGGCCACCAGTTCAACTGCCCTAATTGTTCAGTTACCTTAAGGTTCTATCGTCGAAAAAATATTCTGGCATGCAATCACTGCGAATATAAAGAGCCACTTCCTAATCAATGCCCTAAATGTTCATGTCTTACTTTGACACATAAAGGATTTGGAACGGAAAAAATTCAAGATGTTTTAGTGAAGCTTTTTCCAGAAAAAGTAATTGAACGTTTTGACCGTGAGGAAATAAAAACCTTTGGACAACTGGAAGGAAGATTGAATGATTTTCACAAAGGAAAAGTTGACCTGATGGTAGGAACTCAAATGCTTTCTAAAGGCCATAATTTCGAAAAAGTTAAACTTGTTCTGATTCTTGGTATTGATAGTCAGTTGAATTTTCCGGATTTTAGATCATCTGAAAGAGTTTATCAGACACTAACCCAGGTTTCAGGTCGTGCCGGTCGCTTTTCACAAGACGGACGAGTATTAATCCAAACGCTCAACGTGGAAAACAAACTTTTTGATATTGTTAAAAATCACGATTTTGATCAATTCTATAAAGATGAATTAAAAATTCGTGAGCTCTGCGAGTGCCCGCCATTTAAAAGATTGGCCATGATTCACTTCTCCTCAAGATTTCAGGAAAAACTTATACCGCACGTAAGTGAGCAGGTTGGCCCAATGTTAAGGTCACTGATTTGGAGCAATTTTCCAGATGTGACTATTTTAGGACCGCGTCCGGCCCACATTGAAAAGAAATCAAACCAATTTACTTGGTCAATATTGTTAAAATCAAAAGACCTCGCTCAACTTCATAACTTATTAAAAACATTCGAAATGAATCATAAGTTTCAAAGCTCAATCAGTTATAAAATAGATATAGATCCTTACAATATGCTCTAAAGCCTTAAGTTCTTTAACCACTTTCCCGAAAAGGAAGTGGGTTAACTCAACTTTTAAGGCGTTTTATGAAAATGTTTGCTTTTGTTATGCTGTCTGTTTTTACTATTCCAAGCTATGCGCAAGGCATTCTTGGAACACTTAAAACATACCAAGATGCGATTCAACCTAAGCCGAATACAAAAACGGACGGGACGGATGCAACTGTGAAAGTGGACCCAGTTCAAAAAACAAAAACGTCAGGTGCCTGTACTGAAAAAGTTCAAACTTCGCTTCCATTGGCCTACATTACCGCATTAATAATGGAGAAAAATGGAAAATTAGAAATTCAACACGACTCTCGCAACGGGAAATTATCCGTTAAGTCTGGAGATATGATAGGAAACTGTTCATCTATGGTTGAGTGGGTTCCAAATGTTCGAGTTGTTGATGAGAAAAAGATATATTCTATTGAAGCTAAAATTAAAGAGGGTGCGGACTGTGCTGATGGCACTTGTACCTATGACGTAGCAAAAGTAGAAAAAGGGCAATTTAAAGACTTTGAAAAAGTTAAAATAGCACCAACAATGCAAGGTTTCGAGTCATGCCTTGAAAAATCTGGAGTCATAAAAGACGGTAAAGTGATTGCTGATGCAATTTATCCTTCTGCAGTAAGTGAAAAGTTTGATGGTTACAAAGAAAGTGGAGAGTTATTATTTGTTTCGCACGGTCCTTCATCAAAACTTATAAAACCAAAATACGATGCAAATTTTGTTGAAATAGATCAATGTGATCATTATGAAAAAATAACGGCAGAAGGGATCACAATTAAGTCTCTGGCCCAAGAAGAAAATGAACGCATTCAAATTGAAAAAGATAAAGTTAGCACATGTGGAGATTATGAACAGATTGCAGACTTTATTGAAAGATACCAAGGTTATTCAGATGACTTAAACGGCATCAGAGATAATTTAATTATTGAAGCCGTCAAAAAAGCATCTAAAGCGATAATTGATGGTAAGTATACAGAAGATGATCTCAAGACAATTGCAGATTTTGAAAAATATGTTGTGCAACCCAAAATTAACCTGGCAAATATTCTTTATACAGAGGCTGAAGGCCTAGAAGGTGAAGATAAAAAAGTTCGCATTGATGAAATGAAAAAAGTCCTTGCTGAACTTGCTACTTTTAATAATACTCCTTTTATTTCTGCAGCAGTTGTTACAAAACTCGAAGGTGACGGAAGATTTTCGGAGGCTGCACAAGCAAATGGAATTAAGGCCATCATTGTCAGTCATTCAAGATTGGGCGCAAAAGAGGGTGGAGTTCTAATCACTCCCGACGTAGCTAAATCGAGGGCAGATAATTTCAAACAAGCTTATGTCGTTGAGCTTGAAGGTAAAAAAGAAAAATTTGATATAAGAACTGGCCAGATAACAGGCCAAGCCCAGACGTACTCACAATTGGCCACGCGTATGCGCCAAAATATTCAAACACGTTCACAGAATTTTTCTCAGGAAATCCAAGAAGAATATGCCCGCACACAACCTGGTGGATACTGTTATAAAAATCCATTTAGAAATGTGCAAAGATGTATCCAGAATTCAATGGAAAGAGTTAGTGAGCTTCAAGCTCAGATGCAACATTTTAATCAGGTAGATGCTCAGAGGGCAGCAGAGTTTGATGCTAAAGCCGTTGAATATGGCAAGCTTGAAAAAGAAGGACGTGCTTACGTTGCTAATCAAAATGGCGAAACAGTTGATGAAAGTAATACACAAGTCGACAATACTGTTCCAGGTCGCAGAAATGAAGAAGGCTACGCTTTTAATTTTCAAGGAACGAATCAGCAACAAGGTCAGAATGGGCAGCAGCAGAACGGAAACCAGTATCAGCAACAAAATCCTTATGGCCAACAACAACAGTATCAACAGAACACAAACTCTTATGGACAGCAAAATATGTTTTCTCAACAGAATCCATATGGACAACAACAGCAGTACAACAATCCATACCAGCAGCAACAAAATTATATGGGTCAGCAAAATTACGGCGGGCAGTTTAATGTAGGCGCCAATTTTGGTGCAAACATGGGCGGACAGCAGAGCCCGTACGGTAACTATCAACAACAAGGCTATGGTCAACAACAGCAATACGGGAATCCATATCAACAACAAGGTTATGGCCAGCAACAGCAGCAATACGGTAACCCTTATCAGCAACAAGGTTATGGTCAACAACAGCAAGGACAGGGCTATTGGTCAAGTCCTTACCAGGCCTATGGAAATTACAATATGTATGGTCGTTAAAAGATATTGAATAAAAAAAAAGCCCTCTTACGAGGGCTTTTTTTTTGCTTAAAACTCTAATGTCGCTCTCAGGCCTCCACCGTGAACATTCGCTAGCGAAAGTTCTTCAGTGTCGTTTGAGTAAGCGTAGTAGTCGCCAAGTTTCCAGTAAGCGTAATAGCCACTGATTGTGACATTTGGATTCCACTTGTAATCAAATCCAAAATCTAACTCGAAGCCCATATTTTTATCTTGTTTCTTAGTGCTGTCAAAAGCATAGCTCTCTTCGTGGTGATACGCTTTTTTCCCACCACCTTCAGCTGTTTCCATAGCATTTGCCATAATCAGCGCACCCTTCCATAGCCATTTGTCTGTTTTATAATTCGCATGAATTTTATAAAAACGAGAATTGGTTATTGAGGAATCAAATACACTTCTTCCTCCCTCAGAGAAAGCTGCGTAATTGTATTTAAACATTAGTTCTGCGATTTGGTAGTTTGGATGTAGGTAAGCAGCTTCAAATTTGCCTGTGCTGCCTTTATCACCACTAACTTGACCAGCAATCAATCCAAGGTCCCACTTAGGATTAAGATCGTATTTAGCTTCAAGAATATAAGCACTGGCCGCAAGCTTAGAGCTTGAACCGTCTTGATAGACATCACCATATTCGCCAGACTGCAAAGAACCCTCGAAAGCCACTTTCAATTTATTCCATTTTTTTGAAATAAACGGCTCAATAACAGTTACAGATGTACTTCCACGCGGGTTTGAGTCAGTGGTATCTGAATCTGCATTATATAATGAATTTTTAGTTTCAGAAGATCTCTTGGCATAAAGCACGCTGACGATTAGATCACGATTTTTATTATCATACTTGGCGGTCATACCAAGCTCGCGAACATCGAAACTTCCAGACGCCTTACTGCCAGTTGTACCATTAGTAGTATTGTTATTATTACTTGAAATCTTGGCGAAATAAGGAATTAAACTAAAACTCCCAATTTTCATTTCCCCTTCGATACCGTCATACATTGAAAAAAACCGATCCCAAGGATCATTTCCAGCATCATAAATAATACCCAATCCATACTGCTTACTCATTCGTCCAATTTTAATAAGCGCGGTGTCGGCATACATTTCCATGTACATCTGATTGACGTTTAAGCCGCTATTCTGGGCAGGACTAGTGAAGAAATAGGCATTATTTCCTGAGCCATCCTGGTTGTTTCCGGAGTTATCACCAGCAAGACCACCACGAAGATACCCAGATGAGAATTCACCTTTAAGAGTTACACCATCGTTTACGATAATTTGTGGATTAAGTTTGAATATATAGGTTTGAAAATTAGCATCGCAATCACCACCAATTCCCTGAGTTCCTAATTGACCAATACGTTGACCGAAAGTAGGACTTGTAGGGTCATTGTCAAATTTCCCTGTAACCGAATCGTTAGTGCGACAGGTATTATTGATCATGTTGGTATCTGCCCCAAAGACCCCAGTCCAGTCGATAGGAAGTGCCATCGCAGAATTGATGCTAAGAGTAGAAATAAAAAGACTACTAATTAAACGGAACCTTTTAACGGCCACTGGAACTCCCTG
>CAMDQH010000007.1 GCA_945905815.1 Bacteriovorax stolpii
GGAAAACTAAGCTGCGTTTTAGTTTTAAAAGCATGACAATCACTTTTTAACGGGCAGAGTTCACAGCTGGCCTTCCTCGCCTGACAATAAGTTCTCCCAAGGTCCATTAGAGCTTCGTTTAAAGCTCGATAGGAAAGTTTAAAATTAGAAAATATTTTATCTTCATTAAAAAGTTCAAGGATTTTTTTCTGGAGCTTCAACCCTTTTTCAACCTTCAAACCATATAGTCTAGCAATGACTCTTTCCAAGTTTGCATCAACTGCTAAACCACGAGCATCAGTTCCAATAGCAATCAGCGCGTTGGAGGTATAAGGACCAATACCAGGAATTTCCTGGAGCTTTGAAGCGGTATTAGGAAATTTTCCGTTACACTGGGTAAAAATATATTCAGTGATTTTTTTCAAATTGCGAGCCCGACGATAATAGCCAAGCCCTTTCCAAGCTACGACAACTTCTTCCTCAGTAGCAGTTGCCAGGCTTTCAAGATCCGGAAACTTCTGCAAGAATCTTTCATAGTGATTCTTTACCGTTCCCACTGTTGTTTGCTGAAGCATGATTTCTGAAACAAGTGTTCCATAAATAGTTCGCTTTTTTCTCCAGGGAAGATCAGTAAAATCTGTTTGAGACCATTGAATAAGTTTTTGAAGACTCATATTAGGATTCTAACGACAACTCTTGGCCAAGTCATCAACCATATCTAAGAGTTGTGAGGCCATTATAGGGTCTTTATCTCCGCGAAATGTTCCATGCTTAGATTCAATATAATCAGCAAAGTCTTTTGAAAATTCATAGATATCGGTAATGATCACTAATTTTTTAGCATCTGATCGTTCAATCCAGTCAATCATGCGTTTAGCATCATTGAGACCTTGATTGTTACAAAGGGCATCCATTGCGCCCGCCTGCTTAATCGACGTATCAAACATCATGACATTAACTTTCTGATTGAACGGGCAACTTGAATCGAGTTGCTTCATCATACTCTTGCGAAAGCATCCACCCTCTTTATCCGAAAAATCCATCTCGCGCATCGATGAACTGGTATCAATCCAAAGATCAAGTTTGAAATTCGCTTTGACTTCTTTACGGGCCTTACCACAAAAAATATCAAAGTAATTATTGGAATCACAATTGATGAGATCGGTATCAATGCCATTGCCTGATTTTATGGACGGTGTCTTTTCATTTACAGCTTTATCTATATTAACGTCAGTGCTGTCGGAATCCTTTTTATACAATCCAAACTGTGGATCAAAACAAAAATCTCCCATCTCTTGGCATTTTAGTTCTGCCGTCATTGAACGAAGGACGTAGGGTCTTTCATTAATCATTTGCTGAACTTCAGCTTTTTTATGCGCAGAAATAAACCATACCTCAATAGACAGAGGTGCAGCATAAGCGCTTTGAACAAGAATAAAACTTAAGATCAGTCTGATCATTAAAATTCAACGTTCCTTTGTCGGAAGTAGCGAAAAATCGCGTCTCCCAAATCCACTACTAAGTCGCGGTCATTACCATCAAGACTTAAAAAATCATTCATATATGCTTTCTGTCTTGGAGATAAAGTCTCTAGTTTTTCTCTGATCGTTATCTCCGTTTTAACCGGACCTACGGTATGTTCACCAAAAGGCATCTGATGTTTCTTTCCCGCAATATTAATGGTGGCTGTCGTTTTTGTTTTCGATTCAGCTTGCATCGCAGGAGGTTCATCGGCCACACGTGCCTTCTGTTCGGCTACTTTCTGATCTTTATAAAACTGCACGAGTCTCTTTAGTGTCTCGGTTGAATCTTCTTCCACACCATCAATGATTTCGTGCAAAGGGATATTGAGTGTTGCAATTATATTTGCAACTAGCTGCTCATCCACGGTACTAGTTTTCAAATTGAGAAAACGACTCATGGTCGAAATCCCTACATTCATCATCTCAGACAGATCTTTTTGAGTTAATCCTCCCCTTAATTGCATATACTTACGCACTGTGGCCAGGAAGTTTTCAAGAAAGTCTGAATTAAATCTAATCATACATACCTCTCAGATATCCTTGTCGGTTTGCAAATAAATTCCTTAATGCAATTTTATTTCTTGACGCAATATGTCAAATATCATATGATTGCAGACAGGAAACAAACAAAGGTCGGAGGAGACCATGATCACCAAAACACTTGAAATGACTCAGGAAGATCAAACAGCAAGCTACCAAATGATTAAGGATGAGCATTTAGCTTCACTTGTAGTAACCTCCCAAACTCTTGCAGGTTCAAAGATTAATTTGAGCTCCTACCAGCAAGTGGTTTTCTCCGACTGTGTTTTCTATGCTGTAGAGTTTCAAATGGTTACATTCGAAAACTGTGTTTTTGATAATTGCAACTTTGAATTTTCTCACATTCGTAAGTGCAAGTTCAAGAATTGCAGCTTTAATAATTGCACATGGAAAGCCACTTCAACAATAAATACTATTTATGTGAACTGTGTTCTTGATCAGTACCTCTCCCAATTGACTGAGGTAAATGACAACGAGACTGCATTCACATCTGATATTCAACTGCTCATTGCATGCTAAAAGGCGGGTGATATGAACTTAGGATTTTATGGATTAACACTTATGATTAACATCTTCGGCCTGGCGGTCCTAATTAAGGCCTACGGGATTTAGCCAAGTTGATGAGTTCTACCCAAAAAGCCTCTCATTAACTCGCGGTTAATGAGAGGTTTTTGAGGTTAAAACGTGTAACTCTTTCAAAAATCAAGATTCTATCTCAACATCATTCTAGAGTTCATCTTGTAACCTTACAAAGGATGAATATGAAAGCACTCCTAATCTCATCATTACTCATCTTGTCTGCGACAGCACTTGCACAAGATATTTTTGTTATAAAAAAGAGTATGAATCCTAAAAATGTTCTTCATTTCAAGGCTGAGGTTACGGCATGTAAACTAAAAGCACCTGCGGTTTCCAGCTACTGGGTTATGGGTGAAGATGACGGCCATATTGAAGGTTTACTTTCAAAAGAACTTCCATACTTTGCACCGAAAATTTCGTATACGAAAGAAACTGAAGCTGACTTTTCAATTGGGGCCATGGAAAAGATGGGATCAAAAATTCCTGACAAGAGCATCAGAGTTCGTCTTGAAGATTGTAAGGCCAAAGCTTTTATTAACCTAAATGGGCAGGAAATCCAGATCAATGAAATTTATGTGAGTGTGAACTTATTTATGTCAGTTAAGTATATGACGATTGCGGGTATAGCGCCCAATGGTGAAAAAGTTAGTCACAGAATTGAAAACTAACCGTTAATAATTTTAGTCTTGGGCGGTGGAGTAAATTCAAAATGCTTCGCCGGAAAAGATGTGTCTTCTTTAAAATCTAAAAATTTAAGATTCACTTTTCTTCCATCTGCATAAATCAAAGTCATTTTTTCAAATTCGCTCATCTTTTGAACTGACTTTGCTTCTTTCGTTGCATGGAATGTAACTTCTTTCAGAGTGAGTTCTTTTTGAACCGTCTTTACGAAAGTAAGTGAAAGGTCATTACCAGAATACTTATAAGTAAATAGTTTAGAGCCTTCAATGCCATTACGAATTGAATCTAGAAACTTTGTCAGGGGAAGCTTTTGAGATTTTTGAATTGTTACCTGACCCTGTTCATCTTCAACAAACGGAGGCATGTAGTACCAGCTCTTATTTGGGTTACTAACAAAAGATGAAGGGTTGGGTGAAATAATTTCAAAACGAATATGACCTGGAAACATATAATCAATTTTTCCAAAGCTCTTCTTTTCTTTACCAGTTGCCATTGAAATGATGCTTTCTTCAAAATTAGCGGAGAAAGAACTAGGCACAAACCCCTTAGCAAAAGTCAGGGTTGAAAATATTAATGAAAGAAACAAAATTTTCATGGGGATCCTAGATTATAAAAAGGGGAAGGCTTCCTCTTACTGAAGTCGCTTTCCCCTGCCACAAAGCACTAATGGAGCTGAACAGAAACGGCCTTAGATACGCCAGGCTCCTGCATAGTAACGCCATACAAGGTGTCGTTAAGTTCCATGGTCTTTTTATTATGAGTAATTAAAATAAACTGGGACTCAGAACTCATCTCTCTTAAGAGTTCTGCAAATCTACCTACGTTAGCATCATCAAGAGGAGCATCAACCTCATCCAATAAACAGAATGGAGAAGGCTTAACAAGGAAAATAGAAAAAATAAGTGATACTGCAGTCATTGCTTTCTCACCACCTGACATAAGCGTGATAGAAGTCATTTTCTTGCCAGGAGGCTTCGCCACAATATCAACGCCACATTCGATAGAATCAAGGTCACCAATGATCTCAAGTCTTGCTTCACCACCACCAAAAATGATTGGAAACACTTTGGAAAATCTCTCATTAACTTCTGAGAAGGCTTCTTTGAAGCGTTCCTTCGATTTTTCGTCAATATGAGATATCGCTGTTTGGAGATCTGTCAGAGATTTCTTTAATTCTTCTTCCTGAGTTTTCAAAAAGTCATAACGAAGTTTTTGACGGTTATAATCTTCAATCGCGGCCCAGTTAATCTCACCGAGACGGTTAAATTCCGTTTTATAATCTTTGTATTTCTCTTTAGCTTCCTTAATCTGGCC
Organism: Bacteriovorax stolpii; assembly: GCA_945905815.1. GTDB lineage: Bacteria > Bdellovibrionota > Bacteriovoracia > Bacteriovoracales > Bacteriovoracaceae > Peredibacter. Next base: position 4,617 of record CAMDQH010000007.1, read on the forward strand.
AGGAAAGCGTTTCTCAAACTCATACTCTTGAACAAGTATTGCCTTAGGTCCGTCTTCAGTTTCCATCATATACATAGAAGAGAGATCTTTTAGGTCGGTCACTTTATCCGAAACAATTTCAAGATGCTTCATGATGACCGATCGAAGATCAATCTTGTAGCGCTCGAATACATCTTTTGCCAGGAGTTCTTCTTCAAGAATAATCTGAGTCGTTTTAAGCTCTAGCTCAACATTTTCTTTTTCAATTTTATTGATTCGTGAATTGATATCTTTGAGTTCAGATTCTTTTTCCTGCATACAGAGAAGGACTTGGGCAATCTGATCTTTCAAAAGATCTAGAAAAGTTTCTTTATCAGAGAGAACTTCTGACATATCACAGTTTGAGGCTTCAACAGTCTCTACTTCTTTGTGAGCATTTTCGATTTCAGATTGATAAATTTCAAGTAACTCAATATTTGCTTGTTGTTTTTCTTTGTAGCGTTCAATTTGAGAATTAACATCTTCGATTTGGGATTTCAAAGATGATAACTGCTGCTGGTAGCTTTGGGCCTTAACCTTGAGCTCCATCATATCATCGCGCTCGTTCTCAAAAGTAATTTTAAGCTCATGAAATCGAGACTCAAGATCAGCAACGTCCGAAGAAAGAGCTTTAACTTCACTCTCCAAGCTTTCTTTCGCAATCAATAAAGTTTCATCTGATTCAAGAAGATCGAGACGAGATTTAGAAGTTTCTTGCTTACGGCCAATGAGGATTTGTAAGCGAGATGAATTTGAAGACTGGTTAGCTTCTTTAGATTCAAGAGCGGCCTTAGTCCCTACGAAAACAGTGTTAATATCATTAAAATCTTTCATCGTGCTTTCTAAGCTTAGGCGCTTGTCAGCAAGTTTGATTTCAACTTCTTTAAGAGTAATTTCTAGAGCAGTTAGTTCCGTTTGTTTCGCTTCAAGCTCAATACTCATTTCTTGAATCAGGTTATTTCGTTGAACAATCCCCTGTGCTTCTGAATTTGAATCATTACGAATACCGTAAATAACAGAATTACCCACTTTTTTAATCAGAACCTTGCCATCTTTAGAAACGAGCCCTTTGAACTGAATCTCAGGATTAATTTTTGAAGCAAGTTCAGCAGTTAAGTTTTCAACTACAAAAAAGCCGTTAAGGATTTTTGAAAGTTTGTCTGAATAGTCAGTATTGTTAATTCTAACGATGTCAGACAATGCCCTCATACCTTGGCAGCCTTGAGTTTCAAGTCGGCCAACAGATTCCGTTGAAATCATCGAATCTTGAGGCCATAGCATATCAACCGTAGCATCAAAGTCTGTCACGTAGTTTGCAAAAGCATCTTTATTGGCAGTTGCAAGTACAGCATCGAGTGATTCACCGATCAACTGTTCAACCGCGACAGCGTATTCTGGGTCACATTCAATCAACTTACCAAGTACTTCAATCGTACCGTCAGTAATTTTGTTAACGAGTTTTACTGCTCCAGCGCGATGGCCATCGGCAGAGTTATTAATTTCAATTAATGAATTACGCTTGGATTCAAGCTGAATAACGAAACGTGAAAGCTCACGAAATTTAATTTCATTCGCTCTCATTTCACTGTTAAGAAACTCTACTTCATCCTTGAGAGTAGGTAGAAGAATTTGTAACTCCTCTACCTTCGCCTGAGAAGACTTCACTTTCGCGCGGTCTCTCATTAAGTCATCCGTGAAATTCGACGTACTCTTTTCTAATGTTTCAATTTCTAATGTATAGTCCTGGAGTAAACGGGCATATTCTTCAAGCTTGGAGCTATTTTTGAAGGCTTCGTTATCCAGTGAATGGAATTTTTCTTTTGAAGCTGAAAGATTGCGACGCTTCTCATGCAATTCTTCTTCCAGGTCAAACATTTGCGTTTTAAGAAGCTCTACTTTTTCCTCTAGCGATGAAAAATCCATTTGCTCGTAGTTGTTGGACTCAAGCTCAACTAATTGAGCACTAAGTGCTTCTAAGCGCTCAGAGCGCTTTTCAATATCAAGATTTAGTTCTTCGTTTTCGCTATTGGCGCGGTCGATATGCTTTTCTTTATCAATTAATGATTTTTTAAGGTGCTTAACTTTTTCCTCAGAAGCCGCGAGTTCACGCGAATGCTCATTATAGTCGTCCTGAGCTACATCAATTTTCTCGATGAGATCTGTCTTTTGTATCTTTTCATCTTCCAATAGAAGATCAATCTGAGATTTTCTGAGACTTAGGTTTGTATGATCATTGTTACGCGTTTCAAGCATGTCATTAGCATTAACATAATCTTGAATGTAGTCATGCATACGGTGGGATTCAACGATCAATTCATATTTACGGATTCGTTCACGAAGAGTTTTGGCTTTTTCAGCCTTCTCCGCTTGAAGCTCAAGTTTTTTAAGATTTTTATATATTTCATTTTGAAGATCTTCAAGACGAGTCAAATTTGATTCAGTATTTTCAATCTTTTTAAGTGATTCACGTTTACGAAGCTTGAATTTTGTAATCCCAGCAACTTCCTCAATCATTACACGACGCTCTTCAGGCTTAGCATTAACCAACTTGTTAATTTCACCCTGAGCAATAATAGAATAAGATTTTGCCCCTGCACCTGTATCCATAAATACTTCATGGATATCTTTCAGTCGAGCTTGCTCGTTATTAATACGGTATTCAGTGTCCCCGTTTCTGTAAAGCTTACGAGTAAGATGAATCTCGGCCGGTTTAGCAACAGTTCCATTAATATGTATGTGCTTACCATTTATGTTATCAAGTACAAGCGTAACCTCAGCAAAAGAAGCTGGACTATATTTAGAAGAACCAGCAAAGATCAAATCCTTCATGCTGGTACCGCGAAGGTGTTTGGCAGATTGTTCGCCCATAACCCAAAATAGTGCGTCTACGATATTTGATTTACCGCAACCATTGGGTCCAACGATCCCTGTAATACCTTCATCGAAAATTATAGTTGTTTTGTCTTTGAAGGATTTAAATCCCTGAATGATGAGCCTGTTTAGTCTCATGGTGCCTCTCGTCTAGTGTTTGTGTGTGACCACCAACTCTTAAGAAAACTTCCACATCTTGTGTCCATTTTAGTCAGATAAATTTGATGATGAGTTATAATCCCGAAACATTGTGGGCCTGTCTATACTTTTCGCTCTTACCGAGTCTTGCAGAGGAGTCAATGACTCAACGCTTGATTTAGGAATAAGGGGAAATAGACCACCCCCAGAAGGATCCATCGCTGGTAATTCATGATTTTGGGCATTGGCATGCCAAATGCTCACTCTAAACGTAAGGAGAATCGTATGAAAATACATCTAATCCGCGAGAGCAAAAAACTTATTAAAGAGGTTATGCAATATTTGAGAAAAAGAATTAAAAAGGTATTTAGTCCATCAAGAGATAAAGACCACAGGGACATTTCAGCGATTTGAACTATTTTTTCCGAGATTTTGATAGGACTCGGCTCAGTGCCACTGGAGTAATTCCTAAATAAGAAGCAATTTGGTGCTGGGGGATTTTTCCTATCAACGGTCCATGCTCTTCACAAAACTTTTTATACCTTTCCATGACATTTAACTGGAGAAACTCAAATTCTCTTTGTTCTTTGGCCAAAAAATGTTTTTCAGCAACAAGCCTTCCCATAGTTAACCAGCAAGAATGTTTTTCATAAAGAGGAAGAAAATCATCATTATTAATAAGCACAACCCGAGAATTCTCCATTGCTTGAATATATGTTCGAGAAGGAATTCTTAAAAGTATTTCAGCATAGGGACCCAATAACTCGCCATCTCTTCGAAATGCCTTTATTTGTTCTTTGCCTTTCTTGTCAGTGTAATAAAGACGAAAAATCCCATTTAAAATAATTCCAAACTCTAATGCCTTGTCACCTGCCTGCAGAAGGTATTCCCCTTTACTAACAGATCTTTCGGCCAGTTTTTCTTCAAAAATTGTCCACTGTTCAACCGGTATTTTGGCCCATTGATTAAATTGTTCATAAAGCTGTGGATATTTCATGAATTCATTATAGGATATTTATGTACAAATTTACCAATTAAACTACTCACAATTACACCCATTACCATCTGCCAGATACCCCAGAGAGCACATACAAGGCTCACTTCTGGAATATGAGCAAAATAAACTAAACCTAAAACCATTCCTAATCCAGAATTCTGGATACTTACTTCCCACGCAATAGTTACGCTTGTTGAATAATCCCTAGTTATGAGTCGAGTAAAAAAATAGGCTGTAATAAAACATCCGGTACTGATTCCCATGACCATGAACAACATCAAGGAATCAATTCCGGACAAAGATTCTCTAAAGCTCCAACATGCACCAATCAACAGACTAATTAGCAACCAGGGCACGCTTTTCTGAATCAGTTCTCGTGTTCTTGTCCATCCAGCTCCTGCTTGTGATGACATCCAAATCCCAATAACTAATGGAATAAATATTGAGGTTATCAACGTGTTAAGAATATTTCCCAAAGGTAATTCAAGATTTTTATACGCTTGAATCCATGCCGAATTAGCATGTGTGGCAAGATAAAATATTCCACCGACTGTGATAGGAGAAAATAAGGTTGATAAAAATGAAAGACCCATTGAAATTCCAATATTGCCCTTTGATCGTATGACAAATAGCTGCGAAAGGTTTCCTCCCGGACAGGCAGAGAGAAGCAGGAAGGCCATAACTATGTTTATTCTTGGATTAATCACTATCAACATCAAAAGCATAAATGCGGGAAGAAAAGTGATTTGCATCACATAGCCCAACAATAGTCTTTTCCACATTTTTGGTAATGCTTTAATATCTGCAGTTGTAATTTCGAAAGCAACTGCCAGCATAATAATCGCAAGTATAATCTGGACGATTAATGCAGGAATATTTTGTTCTGAATTAGTCATACAATTACCTTAACTTCAATTCAGGTAATACTCAAATTCGAAAAAAAACTGACAACTTGCTGAATTTACATAAAAAAAACAGCTTCAGAATCCCTATATATATTACCATTGGCCCCTGCCTCCAGATTCTTCTTTTGCTAGTATCGGCCTATGAAAAAATTTATCTTTTTAATTCTCATGGCCTCCAACCTACAAGCCGCCACTGTCCTTTTTGTGGGTGACTCTCATTCAGTAGGACCTTTTGGATGGGCCCTTGATCAAAATTTAAGAGATGCAGGTCACCAGGTTGCAACGTATGCAAGCTGTGGGTCGATTCCTAAATGGTGGATCACAGGACAAAAAACTCCTTGTGGATTTTTCTCCCGCGACCTTAAAGGTACAAAAGTTCAACTCACTCAAAGTCCAACTCCAATCATGGATACTTTACTTACTGATATTAAACCCGAAGTTGTTGTTATGGAATTTGGTGGAAACTACGTAAATATGCCAAGTGATGAATTTGTAAAAAAAGATATCAAATCATTTATTGCAAAGATCAAGGCAACTGGCGCAGGATGTTTTTGGATAACTAATCCCGACAGTAGAACATATCGTGCTGAAATGCCGAGAGTTTTAAAGCTAATTAAAGAAGCCGTTGGCAATGACTGCCCTCTTTTTGAGAGTCAGCTCGTTACAAGGTATCCAGAGACTGGCGGGGATGGTATTCATTATTGGAATACTTTAGGAACACCTATTGCAAAATCATGGGCACTAAAAGCATTTGAAGCCTTTAAATTGCATTGGAAATAAACGTGAAATTAATTTTATGTCTTCTTTTTCTCTCAAGCTACACCATAGCAGATACTCATTTGCTTTTAATTGGTGGTGGAAAAAGACCGTTTGAGGCAATTAAAGCATTTTCAGAAATTGCTGGAAAAGACAAAGCTGACATTTTAATAATTCCTTGGGCATCTGAAACCACCGAAGGTGCAGAGGCCGTTAAAACTGAACTTTCCGTTCACACCAAGGGAAGCTTAAAAATTATCCCCCACCAACTAGCACCAAAAGATCTGGAACAATTGGTGCTTCAAATTCAGAAATGCTCAGGGATTTTTTTTACTGGTGGAGATCAGAATGTCCTTATGACTTTCATTAAGGAATATCAACTCGCTTCACTTTTAAAAAAAAGATTTCAGGATGGCGTGATCTTTGGTGGAACCAGTGCCGGAACAGCAATCATGTCTAATCCCATGCTCACAGGGATTGGCGATTTAAGTGTTTTAGATGGATCCAAGATCGAGCTTGCTGAGGGCTTAGGACTATTACCAACTTCTATTATTGTTGATCAGCATTTTATTGTTCGTAGTCGCTTTAATCGGCTTGCGGGTCTCATTCTTAATAGAAAAGCAGAAATAGGGATTGGCGTGGACGAAGGAACTTCTCTACTTATAAAAGGCAGAGACGCACGTGTTATTGGCCCAACTCAAGTTTTAATATTTAAAAAAGCTAGTGATAATAAACTAGATCTTACGGTTGTCCAACCTGGGATGACTTTTATTCTTTAAGTTCTAATATTCCTGCTTTAATTAGTGACTTCAAAGACGCAGAAAGATATTCCCCTCTATCGTGCTAATGGGATGAGACCGGACAATACCATCAATCGTTTTTCAATTAACGCCGCAATTAATATTTGAGAATAGCCTCAGGATTGTAGTAATTGATGCATAAAGAAATAACCCAATCTTATAGCAAACTAGGTCGGGGAGATGCGGACGATATCTGAACTGTAAAGCGTAATTCTCTATTGTCTGTAATGGTAATAACTTTCGTATAAGGTAATTCTGAAAGTTTTGCTGAAAGTCTAAGCCCATAGTTTTGATCAAAGCCAGAAAATGGTTCATCAAGAATAACTATTCCTTGGCACTGAAATAACGCCATAGCGATTGAAACTTTCTTTTTTTCTCCCTGAGAAAGAGCTGAATAAGAAAGCTGCAGGGCACGCGGATGAAGTTCAACACAATCCAGAATTAAATCTTTTCGGGACTCATAGGAATCACACCAAGAAAAAAGTGTATCCACTTTTATGTTTGGGTAGGTTGAGTCATGCGCTGAGTGACCCGCAACATTGAAAAAACCAGCAGGAGTATCTTCAGAATTTAATCCATTATATTCAACATTCCCTTCAGATGGCTTTACCTCACCACTAACGAGTTTCAGAAAAGTACTTTTGCCAGAGCCTGATGCGCCAGAAATAATGAGCGTATCGCCCTTGCTAATTTTGAAATTTAAGTGAGAAACAATCCAAGGGGTAAGAAGTGAATATCGGTAAGAAACATTTTGAAAATTAAACTCACCAGTAAAAGTTGATTTAATATCCTTTTCAGTTCCCTTTTCCAAGACCGGCCATTTAATTGACTTCGCGATCTCTTTTGTCTTGAGAATCTCTAGCCAAACAGGAACTGCATCCTGAAGCATTTTGGCTGCAAATAACCCTAAAGTGGAAAGCACAATTCTGTCAGGATGCTTAGTTGAGGAAAAAACGAGAGCAGCGTTTATTGCAGAAAAGATAAGAAGACTCTTGGTCACAAAATCGGCTTTAAAAGATAAGATCTTTAACCTGAAATATTCATTAATATCATTCAAATTTGATTTTTCATCTAGAACTGCTTCGCCTGATTCTGTTTCGGATTCTTCAAGAGCATTTAATCCTCTTTCCAGTAATCTTTCCTGGATAACCCATGTTCCAGCATTCTCTTTGCGTCGGATATAAGTCCAAACGACAAACGCAATGAAGATAATGGGCATAGAAAAAAATACAAGAAAGGCGCCTTTAAAATAAGCGTAAATCAGAAAAGCAAAACTACCGAGAATAATTGTTATTAATTCCGGTATAAATTCTGTTCGGGCGACCCTTAGTTCTTTGACAAATGGTACAAAACGAGGAGTAAGCGAAACTTTAGAGTTAATTGAAAGTTGAGAAATATTTTCAACAAATCCCTGATCCATACGCGAACCTAGGATGAGTGACTCGTCACCTCGCATTTTTCCAATGTAGTATTGGCAACAAATCACAAACACACAGGCAGTGAGATTTAAGAGTAAAATATGCGAATAGCCGGATAAAGTTGCCAACTCTACTGTTGATGAAACGAAATAGGAAAGAAGAACCGAAAACATGATCCCAGCTACTTTCAAACCAGAAATAAATCTTATTGTGTTTGAAAATGTTTTTTTCTTCTTTGATAAATAAAATGAAAAGGCTTCATCAATGGATTGTCCAAGTTCACTCGGATGCAACAATTCATTTCGAGTAACTTTATCGCTCATAAAGTTTGATTCTTTTTAGTAAGCGTAGTCCAAAGAGAGCGGCCCTCTTTAACCAAAAGAACTTTACCTTCAACAATATCAGTACCTAATGCTCCGGAGGATAATTCGAAACATTTGTCATTTATGAGTTGCAGAGCATAACGATTATTTCCAATCAGTAAGAACTGGGCCATTAACTTTTCATGCCTGACAGGATTACTCAGGATGCAAACTGTTTTGCCTTCAATTTTAGCAGGCAGGTACTCTTTTAGAGTAGGATGGAATAAAAATGTTGCTGCCACAGCACAAACGTACAAGGTAAGTACTGCCTTCATTAAATTAAGCTTGTCCATGACTCTATGATAACCGAAAATTTATTTCATGGGTATCATGAAGAAAAGAGAGCACATTCAATCCTACTTGAACCAAGAGGCAGTAAAGTCGGATGAAAATTGGATAAAGCTGTTTTTAGAAACAGAAGAATTAGATCAACTTCTTTACTACCTAGACCTATCCCTCTTGAGTCTTCGTGCCAAATTGAAAATACTTCGAAGTTTGGATATTCAATCACAATCTGAGATAAGCGCTTCCTCGCTCCATATTATAATTGAGGATAGTTGGGTGCAATCAAGTCCCTTTGACCAGTTTCTGAAAAGTGGAAGTTTTATTTGGACCGAGGAAAAGCTCGTATTCAGAAAGCCGATTAAAACTTACATTATAAATTCATCAGGGCTTGAAGCGATTCTGCCTTGGGTTGTTTACAAAATTGAAAAAGACCATATTGAAAATAAAATCCCGCCCAGTAAATTTTTCCCTGTTTCCAAAGGCCCATCATTTTTTAAGTTTATAAGTCCTACCATTTTAGTCCTGGCAATATTCATAGCTATTAATTTTTTTGTTCAATCAAATTCAATTAAACTTGCAAACTCCGGAGCAATTCTAGATTCAATACAGCTTAGGGCTATCTATTTTTTATTATTTTCGGGTGCACTTTTAATTCTTTTCTTTCCGGTTCAGAGCTTTTCGTGGAACCATGTTTCAGGTTTATTTGCTGGCTTCATGAAAAATTTTAAGCTGGAACGTTTTAGCAAGGGGAGAAGAACCAAGGTAAGATTTAATTCTCTTATTCCGTTATTAGATTTGATTTCACCTGAAAAAGCGATCATACCTTTAACGGCTTTTATGAGTCTCGCTGTCTCTATTACATTTCTCTACGATAATATTATTGGAGTATTTGCTGTAACTATTTTTGGTGGAATATACTTCATCCAACATTTATCATTGGAATCACGCGCAAAAACTCAACTCGTAAATTCAATTTCAGCACAGTCCTTTTTCCTAGATTCTTACAGAAGTCTTACGCTTCTTTCCGAAACGGCTAGAAAGAATGGCTTTATGGGCCCTTTAAAAAATTATTGGCAATCTCTTTCAGAATCCTATGCCTCAACATTGTATGAAAAGGACAAATCTGCTCTTTGGTATCAGGCACGTTTAGCGTTAATTAGAACAGTGTTAGTACAATTTGTATTTTTGGCCATGGTATTAGTACTTGGTCTAAACTTTCTGGACTATGTAAGCTTTTCGGCAATTCAAATAGCACTTACAGTAATAACCGGTCCAACTCATGATTTATTTAAACGCCTAAAAGACTATACACATTTCTCAGTCCTCTCAAGTATGTTTTCTGCAGACAAAGCGATTAAATGCATAGATGAAATTCAGGAAATAAGGTGTGATCAATTACGCTTGTTTGGTCCAAACTCACCGGTAATCAACTTTACTTTTGAAAAAGCAAAGATCTATAGCATCGTTGGCAAAACTGGTTCAGGAAAATCTGAATTATCACGAATTCTAACATCAATGACAACCTTCTCCGATGGGGCATTGATAGTTAATGGAAAATCTATTTCTCCTGGTGAACTGTGGAGGGTCAAAAGTATCTTTATTAATGAAGAACTTCACTGGAGAGGTGGAAAAATTCGAGATTACTTAACCGCGAATGATCCCAATACTGACATTAATAAATTAAGAATTATCACAGAAGATTTGGGGCTCGACAAAAAAATTATTTTATTGAAAGATGGATACGATACGGAGGTGGGTGAAGTAGATTTACCATTCTCCCACGCTGAACAAATGTTTTTGTCCTTAACTAGGGCGATTTACTGTAACTACAATGCAATTGTTCTCGATAATGTCTTGAACAGAGCTGATGAAACTTTTCAAAAAAATGTCTTTAAATATCTTAAAAAACACTCTGAAGGCAGGATCATTTTTATTATCGACAACAATTTTGAAATTATAGCTGACTCGGATTACACAATTGTAATTGATCAGGGAGCTATCGCCGATCATGGCCCCCCTAATGAATTAATTGTCATATCAGACAAGCTTAAAAGGGTAAGTCGTCCAACCAGGTATTTCATTTAAATTAACTTATATTTCCAGAAAATAATTAACATTCACAAAACCACCAAATCCATTTGCATCGAACTCAAAATCAGATTGTTTAACATGGGCTTTATCATATGTAACAGTTGCAGACACAAAAAAAGCATCCCCAAATGGAATTGAGTAAGTTAGTTCAGGACGAACATAATAACTAATCCCCCAACCTAGTCCAGTCTTCACCCCCATGTACCAGCGATCCAAAAAAGGATAAGAATAGTCGAATTCAAAAAAATTTTGAGTGTAATTAATTAACCCCTTAGATGACGAAGCCGTGTTTCTTCCATCAAAGTTAACTAACCATAAATTAATACCTACTGAAGCATGAACGTTTAACTGCTTAAGGATTGATGCATCAAATCGTGTAAAATGTGTGCTTTTGTCATACGCAGCTGTTAATTTAAATGGATGTTTTTGTAAAAATATTTTACTTCGTAAAACTAATTCATCAGATGTGAATTCATAACTACCGCTCGAGAGCTTGGTTTCTAAATTAGCAAACCCTATCGATCCACCGAATGGAAATTTATCATCAAACATGTCTCGCGTATTCGATTTTATTTTTTTGACAATTTTCAATGAAGCTTTATCTGTCCATGCGGACCAGTTGTTTCTTACATTTAGATACCGAGCAGTCATAATGTAGTTACCAGCTGGTAGATTATTAGTCTCCAGCACCGGTGTTTCTAGTTTTAGGATTTGTACCTTTTTATCGGTTTCTGAAAAAAGTTTTATTTCGTATTTGATTGCTCCCGGTATCGGAGCAAAAAGGTCGAGATTTTCTGCTAAAGCCGTTAGCGAATAAATTAACATTAAAATAAGCACCAGGGACTGAGGTTTCATTTTTTTCCTAATTTATAAACAATGTTAAAAGTGATAAATCATCTACTTGCTCTGAAGATCCCGCAAATTTTTTAAAACCAGCATTAATTCCATCATTCATTCCCTCAGGTTTACCAGTCTTATAGTATTTGGCAAGTTCTCTTAAAAATCGACCTTCTCCCCAATACTTTCCTTCTTCATTTAAACCTTCAACATACCCATCGGAATAGAGAACAATAAACGTGTTGTCGGTAATCATTTCCATAAATTGCTTATATTTTGGATCTACCACTTCACCCAGTCGAGGTCCTGATATCCCTTCCAAAAATTTAATTTCATCTTTAGCCTCCGAGGTAACCAGAAATGGTTGCTCATGACTTGCGTTAGCATACGTAATGCATTTTTTATTTTTATCAAGACAGCCTACGAACATGGTCATATTTAAATTTCCACCTGCTCCTCGTATAACATCATTAAAGTTTTCAAGAATTGTTGAAGGCTCGAAAGCGTCATCCTTATGTTCTCTAAAAAACCGCGTCCAGAGACTCGAATACGAGTGAACTGATGCCGTTACTAAAGAAGAGGCGACGCCATGGCCAGTAACATCTCCAAGAGCAAAATAGACTTTGTCTCCATGATCTTGAAACGTCCACCAGTCACCACCACATTCACCGGCCGGTTGGTAGAAGCCATGAATCTGCACCTTTTCATCAATGAACTCGGTTTTTGGAAAAAACGAAGATTGTACGAGTTGGGCCACTTTCACCTCAGACTCTAATCTTGTTTTTTCCTTCATTTCATCCAGAAAAAAAATGATCTTATCTGCCATGCTATTGAATGTTTCACCTAATAAACGAAACTCACCATAAACTTTACCGGAAAATCTTTGAACAAAATCACCATCCTTAATCGCTTCAGCTAAATGGGTAAGCTTGTTGATCGGAGCAGCAAGATGATTAGATAATAACAGTGAAACAATGAGAACTGTTCCGGTCATTAGCAATGCCAACGAGATAATCTGGACTCTAACCTGATGTAGCGCCTGAAAAACTACATCCGATTTATAAAATAAAAAAGATCGCCATGACAGGCCGGCGGATTTTACACTAACTGCCAAATAATCTTCACCCTTAAGCTTTATTTCTTTAGCAAAATTGATATTTTCATTTCCAAGACCCTTGATCTCCCCATGTAGTGCTTTTTCGGTATTCGCATAGATTAATTTCTGAGTTCCTTCGTCTATTATTGAAAAAGACGCGACGCCTGCCTCAAGCCCAGCTCGATTTTGTTGTGAGAGTTTGAAGATGTAACTCACGCCTGTTTTATTTCTATAAAAAGTGACAATGAAATACCCATTGGCCGTTCGAAGGGTAGACTCTCCTGGACATATAGAAAATGTATAATTTCTGAAGGTTTTTTCTAATGGTTCTGGTCCTTTACAGGAAATAACTTCTTCTAAACCATCGAGCCCACCAATCAACTTTTCGCCATCTTTATGTGTTTCATAAAGAAGTGAAGCCATCTTAAATTTTGATTCGTATTCAGATAAAATTAACTTTGAACGTAATAATCCGGCCTCAAATAAATCTGTTTTCTTTTCGCTCATGAAAAGATTAGATATAAAGAAAAAACTTGTGCCTAGACATGCAAGGCATAGAATTAACTTAGCAGACAGAATTTTAAATTTGAGTGTGTTTAAAAGGTTCATATGATTCGCAAGTACATTGATGTTGGCCTTATCACTTTAGGTTGTATATTAATGGTAGCCTCATTTTTTGTTTTTTCCACTGCAAAAAGAGATGGTCAGAATTTTAGGAATATTGTTGCCCAAATCAAGTTCCTAACAAATACAGTCCAGACCAAAATGGCTGGGAGCGTTGCGTGGTTTACTGGCGAAGAAGAACAAAAAATCAATGCCTATGGACTTGGATTAACGGCTTCATCATCATCGGCCCGTTACTTATACTTAGATAAGATTCAGATTATTTCTCTTGATGATTCTTTAATTGAATTCTTACCAGGAGACGAACTGAAACTAACCAAGGGTAGTGCGATGGTTTTAAACCCTGATGGTAAGATTAAAATAGCAGATAAAAATGGAACATCAACGGTTGTAAAAGAAGGAATGCTTTACACATCTACAGAAAAGGGATTAGTTGGTACTCCTGCCAAATTTGAAAAATCATGGATACCTGAAGGCGAAAATTATTCAGTCGTATTTAAGGATGGTACTTTGACAGAATTTTTCCTACTTGCACCTCCAACCCTGGTAATCGATCGATTTGGAGCTGCCTGTATCGGTAAACTTCAACCTATTGGCGGAGATTCAGGCGATGTTGCATATGAGATTAGAGCAGGAGAAAGTCAACTTACTTTAACCAATATGGAAGTTACGCTTCCTGCAGTAAAATCAGATATTTCAGTCAGGTCAATTGCTGGAGGAGTAAGTTCCATCTGGCGTGAAATCCAACTACCTGCTCATTGTGTAACAGAGGTCGAAGAAGCACCGGCCCCTATAGCTGCTCCAGTTGAGAATTTGGAATTTTTCGCAACTACTAGAGAGAAAGTTTTTTTAAAAGACCCAGATTCAACTCATATTTTTCTTGTTTCATTTTTAGTGGCAAATGAAGCTCTGCTCGAAATTAAAGGACCTCAAATGAATCGTCGAGCAAATATTTCTGGTGAATTTAAAAGAGAATATCAATTAGCACCAGGAACATATAGCTTCAAATTGACTCAAGATGGAAGAGTTTTGAATAGAATTATTGTTGTGAAGCTCAAGCCATCTTTTAAACTGAATGATTCTATATTTATCGAAGAGACAAATTAAGATGTTTTAATATCTTCGTTTTCAAGTCCCTCGCTTTGTCAGATCCATCAGGCATTGAATTGATGAAGACATTTAGGTCGATTTTTGTTTTTTCCTTTGCCATATATCCGTATATTTTTTCGGCCCATTCGTGATTGTAAGCAAATAGGAAAGTTGCAACACCTAGGGAAGATGAGTGAATTCCAAGAGGGTAACCAAAACCGTTGTCATTTTCGTGATGAGATAAAACCATTTCAGCAACCCAGCGAGGACAAATTTGATGTTTTACTAATAAAGACAGTGAGGCTTGACCATGCCTTGAATAGTTACTGATCAGGTTCTCTTCTAACATTTTCTCCATCGCGAAATCGTTAAATTCATACTCTTCAAACCCGTAACCCAAAGTACCTAGGTCATGAACAAGAGCAGCTAATGTGATATTAAAAAAGACCACTGCTGAACCAATTCCAAGTGCTGACATTGTTGCAATATTCATACACATCAAAAATGTAGTGTGCTTTAATTGATAATTATTTTTTTGTAGAATCTTTTGAATTGCATCCGAAAGTTCAGGATGTCCATTAAGTAAAAAAGCAATCCTTTCCAAGGCAGAAAAAAGCAAATATTGATCAGTTTCAGGAATGCCATGATAAGAAGTAGATTCTAAAAATGGAATGACTAATCCCAAAGGGCCATTATGAGTAATTGAGGGACTTGAGACACTTTTGAAATAAGCTAATGTTGACTCGCCCCAGTCTTCTTCATAATCTGGACGATCTTCTTTTCTAATAAAAAAGAATCCATGTCCATTTTTAAAAAAAGTCTTAATACTATCGTTGGAAATAAAACTTTTTTTAGTAATTGCGATTTTAAACTCTGTTCCATTTTTTACAAAAAGATCGACAGGGGTATAACCAATAAATCCGGCCATATTAGAATTAAGAGGCAGAAAAGGGACGACTGAAAACCATTTATTGAGCGCAGAAAAATACGCGTCAGTCTTCGCAGTAAAATCTTTTGGGGAGAAAGAGATGAGAAGAATATTCAGATCATTACTTCTCAAAAATTCATGAATAAGATGATAGTCAGGATGACCGGTCTGGATAATTATTCCATCAGGAGGAATCGAGTGAAGGAGGTGTTCTTCTACTTCATTGAAGCTAAGAAGGTGAACACATGATCCGGAATATCTGGTTGCAACGATTGAAATAACTTCTTCAACAAAAAAATCTTCCTGGCCTAAGACGATTAATTTATAGCTTTTACTTTTGTCCAAGAATTCTCCATCTTTTTTAAGAGAGACTGATCATCCCATGGTTTAAGCAGGTAACTATCAACTCCTTTATCAATTGCATCAAGAATGGTATTTTTTTTTGTAATTGCAGATAAAATTAAAAATGGGATTTTTGAAAAATCTTCATGCGCCTTTGCGTAGGCAAGAAAATCAATTCCTGATTCGCCTGGCATATCAACGTCTGAAATAATAAAATCAAGAGTTAGATACAATGGGTTATTTGTCAGGATATCCCGGGCAAGACTAACTTGATCTGCCTCAAAAATCTCTCCTCGAAAACCAAGGGCTTTCAGAGACTTTTTGAGTGACTTTCGAGTCGCATAGAAGTCATCCACGATCAAAATATTTATTTCTCTTGGTATCCCCATGGATATATAATAATTCAAATGAATTTAAATGGTGAACAGATTTTAGAATTTATACCTGAACCAGCTCTCGTTATTGATAACGCGGGTATCATTATATCTGTAAATGAATTCTTTCTTTCTCAATACGGTATTAAAAGACGATTATTCTCCAATGGTAAGCTTTCAATTAAGGAACTTATCAAGTTTGAAGATGCTGATAGCCTACAATTATGGGATGAATCTTTTAGAGAAACAGCTTTTACTATTATCCCAAGCGCAATATCAGGAACTTGTCTCCTCGGTGCGAGAAAAATAGATGACCAATTTCTTTTGGTTTTGAAAGATAATTCTGTTGAAGTCCAGCTTCATAACAAATATCAAGTCCAGCTCGATGAATTGGCCGAATATTCAAAAGGTTTGGAAGAAAAGGTCAGAATCAGAACCAAAGAACTATCTGAATCGAATCAGTATATATCAGGAATGCTTGATAGCCTTAATCAAGCAATTCTTGTTTTAAATGAAGATGGAAAATGCCTTCCCTATCACAACACAAACTGTGCCAGCATATTCAAAACCTCACCAGAGGGTAAAAGTTTTTGGGATATCATTGAAGTTCCCGAGGAAGAGCAAATCTTTTTGCGAAGATGGATTTCACACCTTATAAAAGAAAAGATTAACTTCGAAGACATTGCAGAACTTGGCCCACAGGTCGTTATAAAAGATGGCACTCATATTGAACTTAAATATTTCCCTCTACGTACTGAAAAGCTCAAAGCTGAAGGCGTTGTTGTTGTTGCCAGAGACATAACGAGACTAGTGGAACTGGAAAAAGATCTCCATACAACTGAAGAATTTGAAAAAGTTCTTACCAAAGTTGCAACTAATCTTTTTATCTATAAGTCAGCTGCAGAGGAACAAGAACAGTCATTAAAGACTCTTATATGTGAGACAAAGGTTAATGAGCCTAAATTTAAAAAGGTTCTACACAAGCTCAAAGGCAGTTATTCTTTGTTCTCTATGCATGGACTTGAAAAGATGACTCATCAAGTGGAAGATTTACAGAACTGTGAAATGCCTACATGGCAATCGGCTTTCAATATTCTAAACCAAGAAACGAAAATTCTTCATGCCCGCTTGGCAAATTCATTAAGTCTTCCTCTTTCAGGAACCCATGTGTGGGTAAGCTATGAAAAAATAAAATCTCTAGCAAAGAAACTCGGTCACCCCTATTACGATGAAATCATGGCCATGACAACCATGAGTCTTAAAGATTACATCTCTTCATACTCTACTTTTGCTGATGAATTATGTTCTCAGCTAAATAAAAAAATACATGGATTTGTTATTAATGGACCAGAACTATCAGCAAATCCCCAACTGATCACGGCCATTCAACCAATTTTGACTCTTTATTTTCGAAACGTAGTTGATCATGGTTTCTGGGCAGAAGATGATAAAATGAATCATATCAATATTACTTTTAACCGAATTGAGAATAGGCTTAAGTTGAAGTTTTCTGATTCTGGTCGAGGTTTAAGGCCAAAAACAGAACAAACAACTAATATAATTTCAGGCCGTGGACTGGGCATGCAAATAATAAAAGAACAATTAAAAGATTTAAATGGCTTCCATGAACAAACCTTTTCAGATGAAGGTTGTGTTCTATCAATGGAAATGGATTGGCCAACAGAGGAGAATTAGACATGGGTAAATTAGAATTTAAAATTGAAACAAAAGGTGACAACAACGTCTTTTACTTATCAGGTAAAATAGATGAAGATTTTAGACGCAAAGACCTTGAGATAAATGATTTCAAAAAAGTTACATTCAATTTTCGTGATCTCACGATGATTAACTCCTGCGGAATTCGCGAATGGATTGATTTTCTTAAAGCAATTCCAACAGACATCGCCATTCAGTACGAAGAATGTACACCTATCATCGTTACGCAAATGAATATTATTTCAGGCTTTCTAAGATCTAACATTAAGGTTGTTTCATTCTATGCCCCATACTTTGACCCATCAAATGATACGGAAACTTTGCATTTAATTCAGACGAAAGACATTACTGACGTTTTACCACCGGTCGTAAAAAATGCTGATGGTGATCAACTTGATTTCGATGCCCATGCTGAAAAGTATTTTTATTTTTTAAAAATCCAGGAAGGCAAATAAGAACCTATAATAAAAAGGCATCTGAAGAATTTATTCAGATTGCCTTTACTCAAGAAACAAGTGAAATGATTTCTCTTTCAAGTCATAAATCTTGTACTGCTTATCATTTTCAATAATTACTAAGACTTCGGTTTTGACGCCTTTTTCTACGTTAATAATATATTTGTGAGCGTACTTAAAAATAAGGTGCATACCAATCCCAGCTCCACCCGCTTTTTCGCTAACTTCACCATTCGGTAAATATTCAAATACATCATTTTCCGTAATTGAACCAAATTGATCTTTAACACTTACTACAAACTTTTTAGCATCAGAGTAAACATTTACTTCAACATCTTTCCCAGGAATCATATGTACAATTTCTGAACGATTTTTCTCCCTATAAATATAATTTCCGTCATCATCAACAGGAGCATTAAAAAACGCATTGAATAGTGCTTCATTCAAAATGTGAGTCAAAAAACTTTCAATTCCACTGAAACTTTTAGAAAAATCATGACCAACCAATAGTTCTTCAATCTTGTCATTTAGATTTTGCGAGTTATTTAAAGATGCTGACGTGATTTTGATAGGGACAGGAACAAACATTTCTGCCGACCATTTCTTTTGGCCAATCCAGTAAATGATAAAATCCTTGATGTCTGACAATGAATTTGGACTTGAAAGCCCAAAAAGATGATGCCCATGAGTCTTGTTCAAAATGCGATTAATTTCCTCAAAGTCGGCAATAGAAACAAGAATGCACAACTTGCTAACGTAGGTTAAAGCTTTTGAATAAAGTTCTGAATCTTTTTCTGCATAAGTATGGTCCATGAATATGAGGTCGGCATCTGCCATGTGTAGTTCAGTATGAAAAACAACATGACTAACAGCCGACTTTACTAGAAGCTTTTCAATATTAGGAATAAGCTTCGAAGCAGATGCAGAAAGAATTAAAATATGTACGTTGGGTTGCGTTTCAGTCATAAGTTGCCTTTGATATATTATAAGGCAGTATTTTAAAATTGAGGATTTAATTGAAATTAACTTAAAATCGGACTAGATCAATTTAATTGATAAAAAGTGGTCGGGGTGATTGGATTCGAACCAACGACCACCTGCTCCCAAAGCAGATACGCTACCAGGCTGCGCTACACCCCGAACTTCTTGAGTCAATATTTTTAAGTCTTATTGCGTGTTTTGTCCACGCTTTCTTTAAAGAACTCTAAAGCTGCTTGAGCTGCTTTGGCCCTGTGCGAAAACTCATTTTTCCACTCTGCTAGCTCGGCTAAACTCTTTCCATCATTCTCTCTTCGCTCTGGAATAAAAATGGGGTCGTAACCAAAGCCCTTGGTCCCTCTGAGCTCATTTCCGATCGTTCCTTGAACTCTCCCCTCAAAAAAGTAGATCTCTTCTGGAGAAAGATAAAAACAGAGAACACATACAAAATGGGCATTGCGGTCTTTATTTGTCGAGTTTAAAAGCTCAATTAGCTTAAGGCATTTATCTGCATAATCAGGAAGTTCAGGTGCGAAACGAGCCGAGTGTACGCCTAGAATATTGGGTAAAGATTCAACGACTAGTCCCGAATCATCTGCCAACGCAGGAACTTTATAAGTTTCAAAATATGCCTTGGCCTTAATTAAAGCATTTTCGATAAATGTACTGCCAGTTTCGTCCACTTCCAAAGTTCTAGGAGCAGCATTAATAGTAAGAGTTTGAAAAAATAATTCTTTAAACTCTTGAGCTTTATGAGCGTTACCAGTTCCAAGCAAAAACGATTTCACTTTAGATTATCCAAAGTTGCTTGCTGGGCTTTCATAACTACTTTTAATGCTGTTTGAGCACATGCCAATAAGTCAGTCATATGCGCCATGGAAAATGGTTCTTTCTCAGCAGTTCCCTGAACTTCGACAAATTTTCCGCTTGAGGTCATCACGATATTCATATCAGTTTCACAGCTTGAATCTTCTTCATAATTGAGATCAGCGATGACTTCATTTTTACTATTGATCCCGATAGAAATTGCACATAATCCATCTTTTATTGGGTTTTGTTTTAACAAGCCTTCTTTCATAAGTCGTCTAACGGCCATCTCAAGAGCAATGTAGGCCCCAGAAATAGATGTTGTTCGAGTACCACCGTCGGCAACAATCACATCACAATCTAGCATGATTGTTCGCTCGCCTAGTTTGGACATATCCACAATCGAACGCAAAGCTCGTCCAATGAGACGTTGAATCTCTTGAGTTCGCCCTGAAGCTCCTTTTCTTTCACGTTCACACCGTGTATGAGTTGAAGAGGGAAGCATGGCATACTCTGCAGTTAACCATCCCTGACCTTTGCCTTTAAGAAATGGTGGAACTGATTCTTGAACCGAGGCCGTAATATGAACTTTTGTATTACCAAACTCGGCCATTACAGAACCATAGGCATAAGGGTTGATGTTCGTGGTAAACTTAATTGGTCTTGGAGTGTCACGAGTAATTAATGACATAGGAACCTCTAATGGAAAAATTTATTCATGTTGAGCGATGTGATTCTACACAAGATCTTATCAAAGAACAATTATTGCAATCTGCTCAGGACGAATTAACAGTAAGTTGTGAGCATCAGATAAATGGACGTGGACGAGGAAGCAACATCTGGCAGGATTCGCCAGGAACTCTTTGTTTTTCTATGACAATAAGACCGCACATACAGGTCACATATACAGCACTTGAAATTTCTCTTCTCGTACATCATTTTTTCAAAATGAAAGGGAAAGAAATTAGATTGAAATGGCCAAATGATCTAATGACTCTAGAAGAAAAAAAATGTGGTGGTGTTTTAGTTCAGAATTCTGAATCTCGCTATTACGTAGGAATAGGACTCAATCTTTTTCAAAACGAAAGTTCATTAGGTGGAATTTATGAAACCTCTTTTCCTATAAATAAACAAGAATGGGTCAAAGAATTAAGTGACTACATAAGGTCAAATCGATATTCAAACACAGAAGATTTGTCGAAAGACTGGCTAAAATCGTGCTTTCATTTGAACCAACAGGTCAATATCTCTGAAGGTGACCAGGAGACATGCGGTAAATTCGTCGGCTTAGGACCCTACGGAGAAGCACTTCTTGAAAATTCTCAAGGTACTCACCATTTATTTAACGGAAGCTTACGTCTACTTTGAATCGTTAAGAATTTTATTAGAGATCTTACTCATTTCTTGTCGAATCAGATTTTCCGCAAGATCAGGTATAATTTCCCATGAGATCTTTTCGACATTTTGTTTAAACATTTCATCCATGTATTCTTTTACATGTTTTTTGATTAATTCTTCCATTTCTGAGCGAAGTTCCTGCATATTCACTTCTGGTACAACACGATTAACCGGCTGATTAAGAGTTTCAAATGTAATATGATCAGAAGATGCACTCCATTGTAGTTCATGCTCATCTAGTGACTTAAATAAATTCTCGTCAATATCTTTAACTGGTGAACGGAAGCTATCTTTTACTTCTTCCATCTTTGCTGAAACTTCTTTTTTAAGCTCTTCAAATTCATCAACCTGCCAAAGATCTTCCTCTACTTCATCTCTAATCTGGGCTTCGATACTTGAAACATCAGTCTCATCAACAGCACTAATAGTGTGTTCAATTTCAAATTCGACTTCTGGCCCATTATTGAAGGTTTCAATTGAAATCAGTTTTGATTTTACTTTAGATGTTTCATCAACAGGTGATGGCTTAGATTCTGTTAATTCTTCAATCGTTGGGTAATCCAAATCATTATTTTCAGGGAATTTGATATCATTTTTTATAGCTGTCGGAATAGAAGCCTTGGCCACTAGCTTGTTCTTGTGCTCATCAAGAGATTTTAGCTGTCCTATCACGGGAGGAAGATCAATCTTAATTTCATGAGACGAATCATCATTGATTATGCTTGGAATACTCATTCCCCAGTCAGATACTTCTTGATCAAGGGGGTTAAGATGATTTCTAACATCGAATGAAGCTATGACTGGAGTTTCAATAATTTTTTGTTCAATTGTATGAGTGACCTGCCATTGATCCTCTTTGTCAGGAACAACCGCTTCCTCAGTATTGTATTCAGGAAATTTTATTTTCTCCAACGGAGCGGTATCGACAAGTCGCTTGCAGATTGCAATAAACTTATTTGAATCAAAAGGTTTAACAATTTTATCTGCAGCACCACACTTATCAAATGCAGCATCATCAATTGAATCGAACGTTCCTAGTAAAAGCAAAACACGCGCAGAAGGAAACATTGCCTTAATTTTGGATGCGAGCTCATAGCCTGAATATTTTTCAGAAAGATTGAAATCCAAAAATACAAGTTCAGGTTGCACTTGAGGTAGTTTTAGAAACAGTTCATCATCTGTCGCACAATCAACGATATCGAAAGGCTGATTGGCCAAAGTGATTTTGATAACTTTTTGAATAGTCAGACTATCGTCTGCCAATAGAACTTTATGATTCATATGAAAATTATAGAGTGGGCTGCCGCAGTATGGGAATGGAAAAAATCTTAAAACTCGAGAATCATTGCAGTCTGATTGTCGAGGTTACCATGAGAATTGGACAGTTTTAGTAAACTATTCACCCTTTCTTGGGCATCAGGGGCATTTCGATTGAGGTGATGCAGAATCTCCTCCTCAGATAAATAGGCATAGAGCCCATCAGTCATCAAGAGAACCTTGTCACCTTCTAAAAGTCGAACTTCTCGCATCTGGTAGCCTAGCTCGGGGTACATACCTATGGCATTCATGGGGGAAGTGCGGAAACGACTGTCAAACTGACCTTTAGACAGATGTTTAAGGGTATCTTCTACAATAATTTTTGAAAGAGTTCCCTGCCGGTAATGATAAGCACAGCAATTTCCAACCCCAACTAAAACAAGAAGACTATCTGATCTGGCAGCAACAACAACACTAGATCCCGCCCTTTGGTTTACAGGCTTTTCAGAATTGCTCTTATACAGATTTTGGTGCGCATTTATCATTGAGTTTAATATCGCGTTACCTTCAAGTAAATTTCGAGGATTGTAATAAAGCGGCATTGTCGCATTTGGATCATCTGAGAGCTGTGTATAAAAAGTTTTTATTTCCCCTTTAAGCTTTTCAACTGCTCTATCGCCGATCCCTGATCCACCAAAACCATCTAGGACCATAAAAAGGTCATTATCAAAATCAAAATCGTATCCATCTTCATTTACCTGAAGATATGGGCCTTGATGAGTTTGTGCGGCATATGCCTTAAGTCGCATTTGTTACTCCAGATAATCTTTCAGTTTGTCACTCGACTTTTTATAATACTCACTATCGGTCGGAGAAATTTGTTGAACTTCTTGAAACTTTTCTTTGGCATCGCTAAAAAGGCTTAGTGATTCTGCAATAATTGCTTCACGGTATATCTTTTTAGATCTTGTGTCTAAAGAAGATCTGATATCATCCACTTCATTTAAGGCTTCCGTATTTGTAGGTTCAATTTTTAAAATTTCAAGAAAAGCTTCATATGCACTTCTTAAATCTTGGCCTTCCTTCAAAGATCTGGCCTTTCCAATTAATGGTCCAAGATCCGCCGATAGCTGGTTTTTTGCATCGGCCAGCATGTCACTGCCCTCTTTAACTAGATCTTCATCAATGCCTTTTCTAGTAAGGAACTCTTCCAGCTTTAAAATTGCCTTATACCATTCTTTTTTAAGATAAAACGTTTTACCCGGACTAAGTGCATCCACTAGAGATTTACGAGCAGCTTCCTTGGTTGCTTTTTCAAGAGCGAGGCGTTCTTGCTCTTTTTTCCAAGCCTCAAGTTCCATTTCCAATTGTTGTTTTTCAATGTTTTCAGGATCCTTCTCAGCAATTTGTGAAAAATAACTTTCTGCGACTGTGACAAGTTTTTCCTTCACCGCTTCTCTTGCCTTAACCAATAATTCTTCGACTTTTCTTTTAGTTTCTAGCCTTTCTTCTTCAGCACGCTTCTGAGCTTCCAATTCCTGAAGTCGTTTAAGTCCATCCTCGGTTTGATCAAAATATGTCGTAACTTTTTTGTATTTAGGATCAATTCCCATTACTGTCTGAAATTCTTTCAAGGCTTCAGAATATCTATTTTGTTCAAAAAAGCTTACACCTAGCTCGTAGGACATATTTCTTTTTTGTTCCAAGTCTTTTGAAAGTTGTTTTTTGGCTTTGGCATTTGTGTCTTTGCTTAAATCAATTTTAGGAGCAACCTTGACTACAGGAGCTGGCTTATCCTCAGGAGAAAACATGAGCCATAAGACAACGACGCCCACTAGTGCATAGATCGCCTTCTTTCTTTTAACAGGATCTTTCCAAATTCTTTTTAATGGACTTTTTTCGATAGGTCCTTCTGAATTAAAGTCAACATCACCATCTTCAACATCAACCATTTCCTCTTCGATTTCTTCCGTCTCGATGATTTGACCGCTTTCAACAGGCATTAATCGATCTGACTCGGCATCAAGAAGATCTGATCTCGTTTCTAAAGAAAAACTGGTACTACCAATAACGAATTCATCTCCAGTAGAAAGGTGCGCTTTATTAATTCTCTCACCATTTAAAATGGTTCCATTTGATGAATTTAAATCTTCTAATGTTATATCAATGTTGTTTTTTCTTAAAACGGCATGAACAGTAGATACCTCGGGATCATCTAGAACAATCTGACATTTCTTGGGATCACGACCAATAAAGATCTCAGTAGTATCAATCTGATATCGATCATATGGTGCATGCTCACCAAACAAAACAAGCTGATAATTTACAAAGGCTTTAAAAAAGCGTGTACTTTCATCGCTTAACGCTTCCTCGCCAAAAGATTCAACTTCATTTTCACCAAATGACTCCGCAGGGAGAAGGCTCTCTTCACTAGGAGCTTCATCATCAAATGATTCCTCCGTATCAGTAAAAGCAACCTCTTCCTTTTCGACAGGTAATTCTTCAACCGAAGCTTCAGAGTTCGGCATCATTTGGGTATCATCGAGCTCTTCAACAGGTAACGTATCCTCAAGCATGTCATCAATCATATCAATTGAATTTTGAGGTTTCACATCCTGAATATAAGACTGAGGCGGACTTTGGTATACTTGGGAAATGTTTTTTATATTAGAAGGCATTTCAGTTAATATGAGTGAATAGCCCCCACATTTAATCTCGTCCCCATCTTTTACTTCCATTTGATCAGAAGCATTGCCATTGATGCTCACGAAGCCAAGCTGCGACAACTTTTCACAATACCATCTACCAGATTCATTTTTTAAAACGAAGTGATGGCGGGAGATCAAGGGGTCATCAATTATCACGTGACAATCCTCAGATCTTCCTACATAAATTTCGTACTTTTCATTAATATCTGGTGTTGCCACCAAAACATCATTAATTGGTACGTGATTTTTTAAGACAGTTAGTCTCATCTGGCTCCATTCCCATTTTAGTTTCTAAATCTCGAATCTGCTTTACAGCACTCTCATGTCGTTTATCTGTCGGGACGGTATAAAGTAAACGTATAATTGAACAATAGGACACAATCGCACTTTTAAACTTGAGTGATCCTTCGTCGCGCTGGCCCCTTATCGTAAATTCTTCAATTGTCTTATCTAAGCGTTCTTTCGTTTTACTTAAGTAATATTCTGCATATGAATCTCCAGGAGAAATAGATAAGGCAAGGTTAAATTCTGCGATGGCTCTATAGAAATTTCCTTCTCTGTACTCTCTTAAGCCACGCTGATAAATAACATTTAGTTTTTCTTTAGTTGCCTTGTCTTCATTTGCCTGCCGTTTTTTTAGTTGGTCCAGATACTCGCCAGATACATCCTGATAACTTGAAGATGTACCTTTTTTAGACTTCTCGCTATTTTCATATTTTTTACCTTCGTCACCAAAGATCATATATATAAAAAGGCCTGCCAACAGAATCATTGGTATAAGTGTTTTCTTGGCACTGTTTCCGGTAGGAGCT
Organism: Bacteriovorax stolpii; assembly: GCA_945905815.1. Lineage (GTDB taxonomy): Bacteria > Bdellovibrionota > Bacteriovoracia > Bacteriovoracales > Bacteriovoracaceae > Peredibacter. The sequence continues at coordinate 30,679 of CAMDQH010000007.1, forward strand.
TCGTCATCGTCCTTAGCCGTTTTAGCTTTTGCCGTAACTTCTACTTTGGCAAATTTGAAAACAGTCTGTCCTACAATGAGTTTATCGCCCTCATTTAGTTGCGCTTGGGTAACCTTTTTATCGTTTACCATTATACCGTTTTGAGACCCAAGATCTGTAGCAACCCAATTGCTACCAACTTTTGTGATTTCGGCATGCTCACGACTAGTTTTGGTATCATTTATTTTTATGTCCGCCTTTTCACCACGCCCAATAACAATCCGGTTACCGGTTAAGACATAGGACTCGCCCTTACTGCTTCCAGTAAGACAAACTAACCGGAAATATGTTCCAGTCTCTTTGGGGGATTCAAAATGTTTAAGTACTAAAACATTCTTTGCCATAATTAGCTCTTAACGAAAGTAATATAGAATCCTTTCGCAAATTTATCCTTTCCAACAAGAGCAACTACATTGATGCTCATATCTTTACCACCTATCTGATAACCTTCTTTCTGATTGCTACCTTCATTGTTAGCAGACTTGTCACACAAATCAATTATCGTAGCTGCGAATCCCTGATCTCTTGCTGTATCCAGTAAACTCTGACCGGCAGAGGCATTTTCGCGAATTCCAATTAAGTCTTCAGCTTCTGGATTGATATTTTGAATTACCTTTTCAGAATTCAAAATAAGAATAGGTCCTTGGGCCCCTTCCATGAATTCCTTTAGCGTTCTTAAATAGGGGCCATCTTCTTCCTGACTCTGTACTTCACCACCGTCAGTGTTTTGTAATTCTTTTATCCTCGTTAAAATGCTGTTAATAGTATTTCTTAGAGGGTGAATTTCTTTAAAAAGAGTATTTGAAGTCAATTCTTTTTGCCTACCTCGTAAAACGGCCTCTATTTGAAATCTAATTTCGTCGAAAGGCCTAATGGTCATATAATAAAGAATTCCAAAGAAAATGATCGCAACCATTCCCGCGGTAATCAACGATTCAAGATATGCTTTCGAGTTATTAGAGGCTTCCCTTGCGAGTGAACTTGGAGAGAAAATAATTGTAATTACAGCAACCACAACATCTCGTCCCATTTTGTTATCATGTGCCCTAATTGCGCGAGCAATACCAATTTGATTTCCACTTAAACTTTGAATAACTTCTTTATCCTGATTACTTTCCGTTTTGTAAAACTTAAGTGCATCAACTGAGAATGGATCATTTACAATAGTATTCAAGCTTTGGAGTGGTCGATAAACTCGTCCTTCCATGTCATACAATTTATAACTTTGAACTCCTTCAGCATCCGTTCCTTCAAGAAAATCGGTTCTGATAAGGTCCAGGTTTTTTTCGCGTAAATGAGCGCTATTAAGGTGATCGACTTCAGCGGCGTATTGCTTTCCGCGCAAGGCAATTTCTTTTATTAGAAGTAGTTTACTATCCCTCAATACTGGCAAGATTGTTAACGTTATGGTAATCGCGATAAATATAAATAACAGAATCCCGACTAATGCGGCCCACTCATACCTTTCATTAAAACCATAAACTATTGGCATTACTTTATACTTAAATAACCAAATAGGCTTTCCAAGCAAGTTCTCGGGCATCGGCTCGACTTGCTTTAATTCATCATATGAATCATCATCTTCATCATCCCCTGCCCTTGAAACTTTCTTTTTAATTATTGTTTTTTTCTCTAAAACATAAACTACTTGAAGAATCAAATTTGGCAGGGCTATTTTATCACCATCTTTAATGGTGATCTTCTTTATTATTTTGCCATTTACTAAGGTTCCATTTGAGCTTCCTAAGTCCTCCGCAAATGCCGTCTCCCCATTCACTGTTAGTCTCAGGTGCTTTTTAGAAATTCCTTCAACTGGCACAGAGTGGTCACAGTCTGCGGCACGACCGATGATATTATCACCATCATTTAAGATAAATTCCTTACCTCGAAGTTTGCCTCCAACGACTACTAGCTTAAACATTGTTGACCTCCAGGATATCTCCTTCCTTTAAGTCGAAGGGGAATTTCCCTGCGGGGAGCTCGAGCGTTTTATTTGCACGAAAATATATCCACGTCATTCTCCATGGCTTCATATTACGAATTATTTTTATGATTTGATTTTCAGAACTTAAGAAAATAATATCAAGGCTATAACGCATAAAAAAAGTATGAATTGACCGACATGGATCAAGTAGCAGCCCATCCGAGCCCACCAACTTCTCTCTAAACATTAACCCTATTAATCTATCCAATAAGCTTTCAGCAATCAGTATGTTTTGTGACAAAATTTTATCTCGATAACTAATTTGTATTTTCATGGAGACCCCGACATCATTTTTAAAACCATTGGTGCAAAGATAGCAACCAACACAGCAGGCAGAATAAAGAAAATCATTGGGATAAGAATTTTCGTTGCTGCTGTTGCACCGGCCTGCTCTGCTCTTGCGGAGCGCTTTACTCTCAACTCACTGGAAAGTTGTTTTAGAAGTGGGCCAATTGAAGCACCTACTGAATCTGCAGCAATCAGCGTTGCGCAGAATGAATTTACTTCAATGATGTTTACTCTCCATCCTAGTTGGCGTAACCCCTCGGCCCTGGATGAACCAATTTTAGTTTCTCTGATTAGAGTTTCAAATTCTTCATTCAATGCACCCGCTGGTGCTTTTTCAATCACTCGCTGGATTGCTGCCATAAAATCAAGACCTGCTTCTACTGAAAGAGCAAGCATGTCTACAATGAAAGGCATTGCCCTCAAAATCTCTTCCGCACGATTATTAATTAATCCGCTCAACCAGATATTGGGGTAAAAATATCCAACCAATCCCATGACTGGAGTAATCGAAAGTGGCCATGTTTCTTCCATAATAAAACGAACAATTAGAAATGCAAAAGGCCCACCTAAAATCATAAAAAACTTTAGTGCCATAAATTCTTCAGGTGTCATTTCTTTTAAAAGACCAGCATTCGCTAGTTTTTGACGATACTTTGTTCTGTACTTTTGTTTATTCTTTCCCTGAGTCATAGGTAAAAAATATCTTTTGTAAAACGGACGAGTTATCTTAATAAATAAAGGCTGCTTTTTTACTTTTGCACTATTTTCAGCATCCTCTAGCGCTTCTTGAGTTTTAAATTTATCTTGTTCTTCCATGAAAACTCTAACAATAATAAATATAGCTATAAAAATAAGTAGAGCAGGAGACCATTTCAGCAAGTCATAATTTTCTTTCCACACTTCAACTTCGTCAGACTTTTGATCAAAGTACCTACCTACTTTGACTCCTGCGCTGAATTGAACTACACACGCAGCAGTTTTTGATTTCTGGTCTTCTTTTCTAATGAGTTCTAATGCAGAAGTTCCTTCTTTATCCAGAAAGATTCTTTCAATCATCCAATTATTGCTTCTATTTATTGTAATGGATGAATTAGGGCTAAAAGATTTGTCTCCACCATAAGTTACGGCATCAAGATAAAGTGTACATGCCATTTTATTTGCTACAGTCGAAATAACCTTTAATTTTCCAACCATACCGTTGGCCGTTTTATAAAAAAAGATATCGTTTGTAAGTTCAGCATTAAGACCTATTGATGCTTTATCTAATAATTTCACTTTCTCGGAACCAACAATACATGGAATATTAATTTGAGAAAATTCTGCAGGACAAGATACCTGCGCCCACGATGTCGCAACTGGTAATATTAATCCCAAAAATATAAAAAAATTGTAGATGTAAGACGTCATGTCTTTATTAACCTCAAAGTAGAGAGTTACTTTAAGATTAACAAAAAAAGGCTAAGTGTTGAAAATTTCAGGAAAAGGGAAAATTTGTCCGCACTTAGTCCTTTAAAGGGATAGCAGATTTGAAATGCTCCATTAGCCTCTTGGCGTCGGGTGTATTAAAAGAATCAACTATTTTAGGAATATAAATTGGTTGATATACAGATAAATTCTCTTTTTTACATTTCTCAACTCGCATAAGTTTCTCTAAAACATCCTCACGTTTAAGACTTTTCTTTTTAACTGCTTCACGGATGGCCAGCAATGCCCTCTTGGCATCACTCATATCTCGGTAAAGTAACATGTCAGTACCAGCTGCAATTGCCATAACAGCAGCATCTTCTATACTGAACTTGTCGGATATTGCTTTCATTTCCATACCATCTGTAATGACAATTCTTGTAAACTTCGTTTCCTGGCGAAGAAACTCATAAGCTTTTGGGCTCAAACTTGTCGGTAGTTTTGAATCAATCGAATCAACAAGAAGATGTGCCATCATGATAAATTCAACCCTGGACTTGGAAGCTTTGATAAACGGGATTAATTCTCTTTGCTTCAATTCTTCTATCGTCGTTTTAACTAATGGGAGATCAAAATGCGAATCTTTGAAACTACTTCCATGGCCAGGAAAATGCTTGGCACAAGAGAGCAGTCCGCTTGTTTGCAAGCCCCTAATTGCCGCACTTATAAATTTTTCTACCTTATCAGCATCTGTGCCGAACGACCTATTACCAATTACTTTATTTTCTGAATTTGTAAGTACATCACAACAAGGTGAAAAAGTTAGATTAATTCCACATGCCGCCAACTCCTTAGCTAGCACTTGATGAACATCAAAAACAATTTTAGGCGAATCAAGTGATGCGATATCAAGCATTGCAGGAAATTGAGTAAAATGCGTTTTAAAGCGCATAATTTTTCCGCCCTCCTGATCAACCGCTATAAAAAGAGGGTATTCATCACGGATTTTCTGGATTGAATTAACAAGTTCGGCAAGCTGGGCCGGGTCCTGAAAATTGTGAGAAAAAAAGATCACCCCACTTAGTTTTTCATTCTTAATGAAGTCAATTTCCTCAGGCAAAAGAGAAATGCCTTTTATTCCTGAAATTATGAGTTGCCCAAAATTATCCACTTATAACCCCATTATTCATCAATATCTGCTGTTTCTTCACTTGGAGGCACAATCGTAATACCTTGATCTATCCAAAACATTCTAACAAAATCAAAGTTCTTTGAAAAATGATAGATAATACTCTGGCCTTCAACATGTACTGAAAATCGTCGAATGCCTTTATCTTCACCATCATATCTTAGTTTTGCAGGAACAAATAAATTTGATCCTACTCCTGAAAACTGATCTTGGACATATGGATAGCCTTCCCACACAACATAAAATGATACCTTCTCATTTTTGTGACCCATGGCCTTGGTCAAAAGAAGATTGTGGTATAGGCAGTCTGGGATTTGAGAAAAAAAGCAAAACTGTTTTCCTTTTGGAACAGGTACATTTGATTTACCCTTCCATTTTTCTTCAGGACTATCTAGCTCTACTTGCATAGATTTGCTCTGGGCATCTAGACGCATTTTAGAGTCGTAACGCTTCCCTTCTAGCCACACAGTGAACTCTGAAGCAAATGGGCGCATGACCATAATTCGGCTTTTATTTTGTTTAATCGTACCAAGCTGTGAAACCATTATACTTTTTTCAAGAGGTTTGAGGGAACTTCCCTCATTGGCAGAGATCTGGGTTCTGGTAATTAATTTATTTTTAAGTAGCTTATGTTCACGGGTTAATAAGAGTTTTCCAGAACCATCAACGTAAGAATATTGTTGTTTGCTTTCTTTCGGGACACCTTTCGAAACGATACCAGAGCAGGAAAAAATGAAAAATAGGACAACAGCCATTTTCACTTTGTAAAATTCTCGAAATCTTTATTAAAATCAATTGCTCTCAAAAGTTGATTGATCTTGCCCCCAATTGTGTCGTCAATATGTGAAGGTAAATGAGGAAACTGTAAACCGACTTTGAATTTTTTTAAATTTTTTCCAGCTATATAATCTACAATATATACCACTTTAACTTCAGGAATAATGATTGTCTCATCAGAAAACTGAAGGCTAACTTTTTTATAAATAAAATCTTTAGAAAAAAACTGAGCTTCCATTTCACCAATGTGGAGACTTAGGCCACTTGTTGAAAGATCTTGAACTCGATATTTGACTGTTTGATGTTGATTTTCAGTTTCGCGAGATTCAATTAATTTAAGAAAGTTTTTAAACAGTGCTGTTTGATTGGTACGGCTCTTTAAATCGATTACATTTCCACCTTGATAAGCTTCACCAACATCAAATTCACAATATACTTCATATATTGGATAAGTAAGGAGCCTATAACTTCCTCTTTTTTCTGACTTAAATAGGTCATCATTAGACTCTAAAATAAAATGGTCAACGATACTTTTATTGGCCGTAACCTTAGTAAAAAAATACATGCCCTTAATCTCAAATGAGCAAAGTAGGGAAGTACCTTTTGGAAACAAAGTTGTTTTAGTATCAAGAATTATTTCTAGTCGGGATTTATCAAAATCTAGAATTTGGTAGGTGAATCTTTCTTTATGTCCTTTGACCCATATAGTGACTTGTCCCTTTGATTTTGCCAGCTGTCCCAGCCGGCTTAACTTCTCATTAGGATCAAGTTTACTGAAATAGGTTTCAGACATATTAACTTAGAGTCGTAACCTGACGAAGTAGCGTCAAGGATTCAAGGGCCATCCCACAACCGCGAACAACACAAGTAAGTGGATCTTCCGCAAGTGAAACTGGAAGACCAGTTTTTTCTTTGATAAGAATATCAAGGTTAGCGAGAAGTGATCCACCGCCCGCGAGAATAATACCATTATCCACAATATCAGCTGCGAGTTCAGGAGGAGTTTTTTCAAGTGAAATTTTTATCGCTTCGACAACTTGTGAAATAGGGTCCGCAAGTGCTTCACGTATTTCATCTGAAGTTACTTCAATTGTCTTAGGTGCGCCGGCAATTAAATCTCGTCCTTTAACTTCATAAGTTTTAACTTCGTCGTCAAATGGATAAGCATTACCAATTGAAATCTTGATCATTTCAGCAGTTCTTTCTCCGATGAGAAGTGAATACTTTTTCTTAATATATGAAATAATCGCCTCATCAAACTTATCACCTGCAACTCGAACAGATTTTGAATAAACAATACCACCGAGAGAAATAACAGCGACTTCTGTTGTTCCTCCGCCTATGTCAACAATCATATTCCCAGAAGGATCAGTGATTGGAAGACCTGCACCAATCGCTGCCGCCATTGGTTCTTCAATAAGATAAACCTCGCGAGCACCAGCCTGTTCAGCTGATTCCTTTACGGCACGTTTCTCAACCTGCGTGATTCCAAAAGGAATGCAAATAATAATTCTTGGCTTAATTAATTTTGAACCATTTAAAGATTTCTGAATAAAATATTTAAGCATTGCTTGAGTAACTTCAAAATCGGCAATAACTCCATCCTTCATTGGACGAATGGCTTTAATTGAACCTGGAGTTCTACCCAACATTTCTTTGGCTTCTTTACCAACAGCAAGAACTTTTTGTTCTCCTCTAAAACCATAATGAACAGCTACGACTGAAGGCTCATTTACAATGATGCCTCGATCTTTAGCATAAACAAGAGTGTTGGCAGTACCAAGATCGATAGCCAGGTCATTTGAAAACCAATCAAGAATTTTCTTAAACATAAAAATATCCTTCTAATTTCATTTGTATTGTCCAAAAAGTAGTAAGCTAAACCCTATAGCGAAGGATCGATTATCTAACCCCAAGCAAACCTTACATTCCCATAATCATGTTTATTAGATTACTTCTTTGCGCCAATTTCGGCTAGTAATTACATAATGTCCGCACTGTGCCGCCTTATTAATACAAAGTTGATTAATACTGGGCTTGCTTAGGTGAATGCTGCAGTGAAAAATAATTCATAGTTGATTAGGGTGGTCGGAAAATGGTTTGCTTCACGGCCAAGTACTTAAAGGCTAGAATGTTTACTTCAAAGGACCGTTCCATGAGTGATGAGAAAAATAAATTCCCCTCTTCTTTTGTTTCTAGTCAGTTTGTTAAATACATAGACAGTAAAGAAATCAAAGGGATCGTGGAGGCTCTAGGCAATCAATTATCTCAGAAATATCAAGATCAAGATCTGGTTTTAATTTGCGTCCTTAAAGGAAGCATGGTTTTTACGGCAGACCTAATCAGACAAATCCGCGGGGTTAAAGTTTATGTCGATTTTGTAAAACTTCAAGCAGTGGGTCGTGGTAAAGAAAATCATGGAACAGTTTGCATTAGCAAGGACTACACAACAAACTTAATGGACCGGAACGTAGTAATCGTTGAAGAGATTGTGGATACTGGACGAGCGCTTAGTTTTCTAAAAAAACGAATTCTCCTTAGCTCTCCACGATCCCTCGAAGTTGTTACATTGTTTGATAAACCATATAAAAGAACAGTCAACATTCAGCCTGATATGACCGGCAAAAAGATTGATGACCAATTCATAGTAGGCTACGGTCTAGATCTTGAAGATTACGGAAGAAACTTCGAACAGCTTTACTATCTTCGCTACCCGAACTAATCACATAGAATCAGAACCGAATAACTTTACGATCTCACCATGAGTTATTGTCATGGAATTCATATTTTTAAGCCAAACGCCTTCTTTGAAAGACCAAGAAGTAGTTAAGCCTTTAAGCGGTTTTTCTTTTACTTTAAAATCAAAATCATCACGGGTTTTAACCTCGCCAGCAGCATTGAGTGCATCCGACCCAATCTTCATTGCATCGAGTGCAAGGATTTCAATAAGTCCGGCCGGTTTGCCATATATTTCTTGAAATTTATTCAGCATCTCTTTGTTTATTTCATTTGGGTCGTTGCCAATAAAATAGAGTGTCCCTAAATTTTTCTGCTCTTTTACCAACGATTTAGAAACCCAACTAGGACCTCCAACAACTTTAATTCTATTTGCGTCATAGTACCCTAGAGTTGGAATTAAACCAATTGCCTCTTGAGGGTAGGTTGCTAAGAAAACCCAGTCAAAATCAATTACTGGTGGAAGTGTTTGGAGACGACGGATTGATGTTTTTTCAAGTGCGTAGACATCTTCAAGAATTTTCAATTCCTCCGAGCGCTCTCGCGGATGTTTTAAACCAAGAAAGAGTTGGGCCGAATCCCTATAGTCATGAGTATTTTTGGGAAAAGTGGCAATGCTAGTGATTTGTACATTCTTCTGGCTGGCCTTGCGCCATATTTCATCAGCATATGCCTTGCCGCCCTCATTATCAGGAAAAATTATCCCCAAACGTTTTCCAAACTTAGTAATCATTTCATCAGATAGCAATGCTTCTACTTGAGATTCAATAGAACCTTGAACTTCAACTAAATGGTGATTTTTTTCTTCTTTAGGCAGATTGATCTGAGAAAGCGAGATGTAAAGCACACCGTATTTTCGAGCTTCTAAATATTCGGCTTTAGCGGCTTCAGGGAACAAGCCACCTATTATAAATGAAACTTTTTCTTCGCGAATCAAATCTAAAACAGCCTGAGCGCCTTGTGCCGGAGAATCCAACGAATCCTTAGTGTGTATCTTAAATCCCTCATTCAATCCCAGAATTTTCAATCCAACTTCAACACCTATAGCAGCTTTTTGGCCGTAGCTCGCTTTATCACCGGTCAATGGTAATACAAGACCTATATCATTAAGGCTAACTCTAGCGGTGTTCTCCATTCTAAGTTCAAATTCATTTACAAACTTTTTCACTTCTTCATTTTCACCATACGATGATTTTAGCCAGCTAACAACATCGCCAGCACCACTTTTGTCTCCACTCACATACCTTGACTCTGCCTCAATTTGCGCGAGATTTGCCGCTGCAAGATTATTAGAGTTATTAAATTTCTCAAAGAGCTCAATTTTTTGGTCTAAATTTAATTTTTTAAAAGACTCCTTCATTGGTTCATAGAAATTAGAGTTTTGAATTTCACCATATGTTTTGAAATGTCGTAATAAAGTAAGGGAAGACTTTACTACCATTTCAGCATTTTCAAATTTTTTGCCATAAGCTAGTTCCAGTTGGGCAAATTTTTTACTTTCACTTTCATTCAACATTTTAGTATCAATATTTTTCAAATGATTTCTAAGCTCTGCAAATTGATTTAACTTGTAGTGACCACTTGCCATATTAAGCTGTACTTGAGAATAAATTTGAGTGTCTTTGGGTGAATACTTTTGAGCAACTTCAAAATTTAGAATAGCCTTATCAACTTCATTCAAATTAAAAAGGATAACTCCCTTTAAATTATATTTTAATGCTTTTTCTAAAGGAGAAATGGTGTTGTCATTCAGTTCAGACAACTTTGCCAAGGCCATCTTAAGCTGATCAGCTTTTATTAGTTCACGTGTCTCTGTCAGTTTATTTTTTGCAAAATCTGAAATCTCACTTTCATCGCTCTTTTGAGTCGTTCTATGTGAACAGGCAGTTAATAGTATAAATAAAAATGCGAGAGCAAAACGCATGATAGTCCCTTTGGTCTTAAGTACCAGAACATTTTAACTTCCATCGGGATAAAAGTCAGAAAAAAAGGGCCCTGCAACAGGCCCTTTAAATGATAAAGTTATTGAAAAAGCTCTTTGACCCTATTAAAGAAACCCTTCGTCATGGGATTGGAACTATTTTGCTCCAACTCTGAGAGATTCTTGAATAATTCTCTCTGCTCTTTAGAAAGTTTGGCCGGGGTTTCGACATGGATAGTTATAATTTGATCACCAAATCCGTATCCCCCTAGCTTGGTAACACCCTTATTTCTAAGTTTCATTTTTTGGCCGGCTTGGGTTCCCTCAGGAATCTTCATGGATACCCTGCCTCCCAAGGTGGGGACTTCAATTTCACATCCAAGTGCAGCCTGGGAAAAACTTATAGGGACTTCGCATAGAACATCATATTCATCACGTTTAAAAAACTCATGGTCCTGTATATGAATCAAAACATATAAATCACCGCCAGGGCCGCCATTTGTACCAGCATCGCCTTGACCAGAAAGTTTAAGTCTTTGACCTTCATCAATTCCAGCAGGAACCTTAACTGATAATTTTTCTCTTTTCTTAGTTCGACCGCGACCGCTACAAGTCTCACACGGATCTTTGATCATTTGGCCTGAGCCATGACATCTTGGACAAGGTTGAGCAATTGTAAAAAATCCTTGTTGCCGTCTTATTTCACCATGCCCATGACAGGTTTCGCATGTTGCTGGTCCAGAACCTTTTTTAGCGCCAGTTCCACTGCAAGTTTCGCACTGGCACGACCGATTAATTTGTAATTCTTTTTCGACACCAAATGCAGCTTCTTCAAAAGCGACAAACATTTCTGATTGGAGATCACCACCTGCAGTTGCACGGGAACGTCCACGTCCACCTCTTGCGCCTCGACTTCTTTGACCGCCAAGAATATCACCGAAGATATCTCCGAAAATATCACCTAAATCACCGAAGTCTCCTCCGCCTTGAAATCCACCGCCGCCTCCTCCGCCCTGTTCAGCAGCATGGCCAACACGGTCATACATCTGGCGTTTTTGATCATCCATTAAAATATCTGCGGCATGCGAAGCTTCTTTAAATTTGGCTTCAGCTTCTGGGTTCCCTGGATTTTTATCCGGGTGATGTTGCATTGCCAATTTCCTGTATGCTTTTTTCAATTCATCTTTGGTTGCCCCACGGGACACACCAAGCACATCGTAATAATCTCGTTTATCGCTCATAATGAATAAGCCCCTTAACGAATTAAGGGGCTCCTTTAAAAATCAAATATCTATAAAATTAAACTTCTTTGTAATCAGCATCTACCACATCGTCTCCATCTTCTTTCTTTTTGGAATCCGATTCTGCTGCGCCTTCCGGACCGGCACCTTGACCGGGGCCAGCTCCTTCAGCTCCAGTTCCTTGATACATGTACTGGGCAAGGCCATGAGCCACGTTTTGTAATCTTTCAGTCGCTGCTTTAATTTCGTCCAAAGACTCTGAGGTGAGTTTAGTTTTAGCTTCACTTATTGCTCCTTCAAGCTCGGCTTTTTTATCCGCAGGAATTTTATCTGCAGAATCTTTAAGTGCTTTTTCTGATGCGAAAACCAGGCTGTCTAGACTGTTACGCCCATCAACCACTTCACGACGTTTTTTGTCCGACTCACGGTTTTTATCAGCATCTGCAACCATCTCTTTAATCTGAGCTTCAGATAAACCAGAGTTAGAAGTGATTACGATATTTTGTGATTTTCCAGTGGCCTTATCAATAGCGTTTACGTGAACGATACCGTTGGCATCAATATCAAACACAACTTCAATTTGCGGTACACCTCGAGCCGCTGGATTAATTCCAGTCAGGTCGAATTTACCTAAAGTTTTGTTATCGTTTGCGAACTCACGCTCACCTTGTAGAACATGAATCGAAACAGCTGGCTGATTATCAACAGCAGTTGAGAAAACTTGTGATTTCTTGGTTGGAATAGTGGTGTTTTTTTCAATAATTTTAGTAAATACACCACCAAGAGTTTCAATACCAAGTGAAAGAGGAGTTACGTCTAAAAGAAGAACGTCCTTCACATCGCCCGAAAGTACTCCACCCTGAATTGCAGCTCCAGCAGCTACAACTTCATCCGGGTTTACACCTTTAGAAGGCTCTTTACCGAAAATTTCTTTTACCTTCGCTTGAACGATCGGCATACGAGTCGCACCACCAACAAGAATGACTTCGTGAATTTCAGCTAATGAAAGACCAGAATCTTTGATCGCCATTTTACACGGGCCAACTAACTTATCAATCAAATCACCAATAAGAGATTCAAACTTAGCTCTCGAAAGATTCAAGTTCATATGCTTAGGACCAGAAGCATCCATAGTAATAAACGGAAGGTTAATATCAGTTTGAGTTACCGAAGAAAGCTCGTGTTTAGCTTTTTCAGCTGCTTCTTTTAAACGCTGAAGCGCCATCTTATCATTTTTGAGGTCAATGCTTGTTTCTTTCTTAAATTCTTCAGCAAGCCAGTTAATGATTCGGTAATCAAAATCTTCACCACCAAGGAAAGTATCCCCGTTGGTAGATTTTACTTCGAACACACCATCAGTTGTGATTTCAAGAACAGAAACATCGAACGTACCGCCCCCTAGATCGAAAACTGCAATGTTCTTATCTTTTTTCGTATCAAGGCCATAAGCAAGTGCTGCAGCAGTTGGCTCATTGATGATTCGCTTAACATCAAGACCAGCAATACGACCGGCATCTTTAGTTGCTTGTCTTTGGGCATCGTTGAAATAAGCAGGAACAGTAATTACTGCTTCAGTTACTGTCTGACCTAAGTAGTCTTCAGCTGCTTTTTTCATTTTTTCAAGAATTTTGGCAGAAATTTCTTCTGGAGAAAATTCTTTACCATCAACTTTCACCCAAGCATCGCCGTTTTTATTTGAGAACATTTCGAAAGGTGCAACTGCTTTAAAGTGCTGAACACCTTTATCGCTAAATTTACGACCTACCAAACGTTTAATACCAAACAAAGTTTTTGTAGGATTTGTAACCGCTTGACGTTTCGCTACCTGACCAACCACGATTTCACCATTACTAGCAAAACCAACAATTGATGGTGTTGTATTATGTCCCTCTGCATTCGGAACAATCTTATAAACTCCATTTTCCATGACAGCTACACATGAGTTTGTTGTACCTAAGTCAATTCCAATAATTTTTCCCATATAATTCTCCTTATTACTTACCGTTTTATTGTTTATCGCTCGAAACGACTACCTTTGAAGCTCTAATTACTCGACCATTTAAGCAGTAACCTTTTTGAAACTCTTTAATAACCTCGTTTGGCTTTTTACCTTCAGCATATTCCTGAGCAACAGCTTCATGGAAGTTTGGATCAAACTCTTTTCCAATAGACTGGATAGGAGTTAATCCATGCTTGCCCATGGTATCTAGAAATTGTTTCTGAACCATGTCTAAACCGATTACAACATTTTTCATTTTCTGATCAGTATCACCTTTAAGCATCCCAATCGTACGGTCAAAATTGTCCGCGACATCTAACAGATCACTTATCACTCTTTCGTTGCCAAACTTGAGAAGATTTTCCTTCTCACGCTCCATACGTTTGCGATAGTTATCCATTTCAGCTGCAACGTAGTAGTACTTGGCCTTATAATCGACTTCTTCTTTTTTTACTTCTTTCAGAACCTCTACAGTTGGTTCATTCTCAAGCGTCGTCTCTTCCGCTTTTTTGTCGTTATTTAATTTGTCGTTTTGTTCCATAATTTCTCTCTGGGCTCTTATTTTGATCTCATTTCTAATATGGGATTCAATGGATTTGTGTCAATGTTAGGCCATTAAAATACTCTAAAATACTTATGAACGCTTTAGCTAAATTATTGAAATTATGTGCTCCTATAAACCGGCACGGAATAGGTCATCCATAAGAGAATCCATCATTAAATAGCCTAAGGAGCCAAGTGTCATCTTTCCATAGCGATATTCGCCATATTGCTTGGACTCCCACATCGTAATTACTTTTTCCAGAGCAGGTGTCATATGACGTGGTGCCCATCCGAAATTAGTTCTCAATGTTAGATAAATTTCTTCAAGTGAGATTTCTTGTAGGCCCAAATATTCAAGCTCTACATCAGCTTTAGAAACTTTCCATTTATATCTCGTGGCCTTATCAGCAGAATGTGGAAAATAGCCAGTTCCAGTTGGGCCAAGAGCAGCTACGGCTTCCCCCTTCCAGTATTTAATATTATGTTTTGATTCAAAACCTGGAAGTGCGAAATTGGAAACTTCGTAATGTACGAATCCCAACTTTTTCAAATAATCACTTACAAAAAGATATTCTTCACGAATAAATTCATCATCTGGCATAGATTGTATGTGAGGATATTTTGAGCGAGCGTTCAAGATATATAGACTTATATGCTTAGGCATATATTTTAATAAAGTTGCGAGTTCATGTTCAATATTTCTTTTTTTCTCTCTTGAAAAAGGAAGACCTAATAAAAAATCTAGCGAGAAATTCCAATTATCTTTTTGGCAATACTCAAGCAAAGAATAACTCTCGTCCAATGAATGGGAGCGATCCATAATTTTAATAAAGTTGGGATCAAGTGTTTGGGTACCTATAGAAATTCTGTTTAAGCCTTTTTCTTTCCAGGCCTGAATCATATTTTCAGTCCATGTTCCTGGATCAATTTCCATCGTAAATTCTGCGTCAGGCAGGATCCGTAATCTTGATTGAAGCCAATCTCCCAAAAATTCAGCACCACCTATCCCCCATAAGGATGGTGTGCCTCCACCCAAATAGAGCGTTTCAAGAGGAGCCCAATTAAAACCGTTTTCTTTCATAAGAATTGTATGTCTGTCCCAGCTGTCTAATAAAAACTGATGAAAATCCTCAATTTGATTTGAGCCCGGTTCGTAGAGTTTTTTATAAAAATCGCAGTAATTGCAAAGATGCTTGCAAAAAGGAACGTGCAAATAAAGGCTGGACACCTGAGTCATGAAGAGAAATTCCTTCTAAATAACCTAATCTGAAGCGATACTAGACTCTACTGAGAATGCCTCAAATAAGGAAGCTATGAAAATTGACCAAGTCCAGTTAAGTAATAAACTCAATACATTGTTCATTCACTCCCCTGGCTGCAGCGCCGGAACTGTACAAATGTGGTTTCGTGCCGGATCGGCCTTAGAAAAAAAAGACAATGAAGGAATTGCGCATTTTCTAGAACATATGTTTTTTAAAGGAACGCCAACCCGTCCTGGCCCCCAACTCGCTCATGATATTGAATCATACGGCGGCGAAGTAAATGCTTTCACCTCTTTTGATTACACTTGTTACTACATCAATACTCCAAGTCTGTTTTTAGATAAGTCTGTTGATATTCTTTTGGATATGGTGGCCAATCCATTATTTGGTGCTGAAGATTTTCCAGCTGAGAGACAAGTTGTTTTCGAAGAATATCGTAGGGCGATGGATAATCCTTCGCAGTTTAACTTTATTCAATTGCAACAGACAGCTTTCAAAGATGGTTACGCGCATCCAATTTTAGGAAGAGAAGATACCATCATGAATTTTTCTCAAGAGCAAATTCGGGAGTTCAGGGAAGGTTTTTATAATTTAGAAAATGCACTCCTTGTTGTTGCAGGTGATTTAACGAATAGAGAGTTTCTTGAGAAAAAAATAAGTTCATTCAAATTGCCGCATGGTAAAAAATCTGAATTTGGAAAATTTGAGCTTAAAAACAAGTCCACTATCAATGTTCATGAAAAAGACATCCGTCAAGCAACACTGACTGTTTGCATACAGGCACCTGACTATTCAAATGCTAAATCTGCTGCCCAGGATCTTGCAATCAATTGCCTTGCTCATGGTGAGACATCACGTTTTTATCAAGCCCTTGTTGCAAATACGTCGCTATGTAATGGTATAGCTGGGTCTACCATGTATTTCGCTGATGGCGGAACACACATGTTAAAAATGAATTTTCCTGTCGAAAACATGGCAAAAGTCTCTAAACTTTTCATTTCTACTTTATCTGAAACTGTTATGAAGGGTTTTAAAAACGAAGAATTAACTAAGATTAAGAATCAATACATCTCATCGAAAATATATGAAAAAGAATCGATCGAATCTTTCGCTTTCAGCTTAGGGCATGGTTTTGCTCAGTCTGGGAACATTTTATGTGAAGATGAATTTATTGAAAAAATCAGACAGGCAACTCTTGAAGAAGTATGGGATGGCCTGATCCAAATTCTTCAGAATTCAACCCACTTTACTCTCCAGGCACCGAAAGGGACAAATCTTGCCAAGCAAGAAAAAGAAATAAAAAAATGGCAGGAACAGATAAAGAAACTGGCGACTAAAATAAAGCCAAAATCGGAAGTACTAAAAATCACAACATCTACCCACGATGTAGCAGTACAAGTGACTGAACTTAAGCCTGGCGTTCGTTTAATCTATCGTCAGAATAAATTGACCCCAACTTTTGTTTTGCATGCGTATCTAAAAGGTGGCCAAGCTTCAGAAAATTTGAAAACTGCGGGTCAGCATCATTTACTCACGCGCTTATTTACATACGGTTATAAAGGTATGAAGTACGAAAAACTTAAAAATGAACTTGAGTCACTCTCTTCTTCAATGGGCGGTTTTTCAGGTAAAAACGCTTATGGATTAACTTTACATGGCCAGAGTAAAGATTTTGAACGTCTATCCCAGCATTTTTTTGGAACCTTGCTCAATCCTGAAGTTCCTCTGAAATTTTTTACACATGAACGAAAAGTAATTTTGCGGGCTTTAGATAATCAAAAAGAAGATCCTATGAAGCAGGCCTTCAAGTCTTTTTATAAAATGGTTTTCAACCAACACCCTTACTCTTTGGATTTAGCAGGATCGCCTGAGACGCTAAAAACTTTTACACCTGCAGGTCTACAAAGATTACATAATGCGCATTTAAAAAATTCTGAAATAGTTCTGACTTATTGTGGAGACTTGGATTATTCAGTAGTTCTGCATATGGCAAAAGAGATGTTGAAGAAATCAGGTCCTAGAAAAAGTGTTAAGAAGGCCAAAAATCCTATTAAGCCGATCTCTGGAAAGAAAGTTGAACTTGAATTCACGAGAGAGCAAACTCAGATTGTTATTGGCACTGCTGCTTTTAATATTAACCAAAAAGAAGATTTATTCCTTAAGATGGTTACGACTCACCTTTCTGGTCAAAGCTCTGATCTTTTTGTCGAAGTACGCGACAAACAGGGGCTCTGTTATTCGGTTTCACCAATTCACATTTCTGCTTTAGAGGCCGGTTGCTGGGGAATTTATATTGGATCTGGTCACGATAAAACAGAACAAGCAATTGAAGCGATTATGAAAATTATTAATGGCATAAGAGATAACGGTTTGACCCGTTCTGAGTTTGACCGCATTAAAACGATGATGGATGGACAAAATCTATTAGGAATTCAAACTAACGAGGACTATGCTCAGTTCTACTCAGTTCCAGTTCTGCACAGTCTCGGTTTAGATTTTTCTCATAACAATAATAATCAAATTCGAAACGCAAACTATGAAGACTTTCAGTCGTTCTTGAAAAAATTCTTTAGCAGTAAATGGAATATTATTAAGGCCGGTAGAATCTAAGATACTTTTCTGGTGGGTGCGGGCATCATCCCACTCACCAGCATCTCTGTATCTGATACTTGTTCTTCACGAAGAACTTTTTTAAAGATTAAATTATTATCAATCCCTGTTCTATTCTGAGTTGCAAGAAGCGACATAAGAGTCGTCATCGATTCAAAACAAGTTGCAAACATATTGTAAAAACTAGGAATATCAAGAAAACTTGGCGCCATCGAATTCAAGTGTGAGTAGGCCATTTTACCAATTTGAGAATAGTATTGAGCATCTACTATTTTGTTATTTGTTGATTCTGAAAAATACCCACAAACCAAAAGAGACATGTCAGCTACTTCTTTATACACTTTTCTCTGCTCTTCACGACTAAGCTGGGTTGCCTCAAGAAGTTTTAGGCCAAGTACTTTTTCACGAACCTTACCTTCATCGCTTACATCAAAGAAATCTTGTGAAAGAGCAAATTTATCTAAAACATCACTTGAATAGAAAATGACTGACTCAGGAACCGGGCAAAGTGACTTTTTATTGAGGGTATTTAAACCATCAAAGAAGTAACCTTGAAGGTTTGTCTGGAGAACGATCTTTTTAGTAGCTTCAGATGATTGCATCCTTAGAGACTCCTTTGCTTATTTTATCATACATCAGTAAATCCCATGAATTTAAGCTAGGAATATTTTGCCGTTTCACCACAAGCAGGGGAAAATAGAGGGATGAAACGACTTAAATACCTCTTTGCAGGTGTCTTCCTTTTCTTGTCTTTGCCTATCTGGCGCCTACTTGACTGGGCAAACGTCATTTTTCCTATCCAATTTCTCATTACTTCATCTCTTGTACTTTGGTCATTGTTTTTTGTGATCTTACCCTTGAAGCTTCTTATCCCAAAAATGAACCGTTGGTTATGTCTTCTTCTTATTGCTTGTATAGGCTCACTATCCATAATTGCAGGACCCTTTACCTCCCAGACAACTATAGAACCAACACAAACCCATTGCGGAAGAATGAGCTATGCCGGATTTTTTTATCCAATACGCGAAGTTCTTTCCAATGCTCATCAAGACGATCTAGAAGTTAGGAATCAAATGTGTTGGTTAGTGAAAATGATTACCAAAGTTCCTTCGCAGATAGCAGGTGAAGATTTAGCAAATCATTTAAATATAATGAAAAGCAAGCTGATGAAGCCTACCCTGAAATATCGCGCAACCCTGCCTTGGATTACTTTTTTGTTGGGTAAATATTTAACTTCTTCGGAAATAAAAAATAGTCCGCTATTGGTTCAAAACTTAGGTTTTTGGGCCCAGCTTTACTCTGAGGAAATTTCGGCCAGAAAATATGCCTGGTATGAGTGGCCTCATTCTTCACTGGTAAAATTTGAATACGGATTAATCGAAAAGAACTGGGAAAATATTCGAATAGAATTTAACCAGTAACTATTATTCTTCGATCTCAATCATTAAAAACCCAGCTTCAACTGCCTGGCCTTCTTTAATGTTCACAGTTTTAATCACACCATCAGCACCCGATTTAATTTCATTTTCCATTTTCATAGCTTCCAAAATTAAAACCGTCTCGCCCTTGGTAACTTTATCACCCTCTTTTTTGTAGAGCTTAACAATTTTACCTGGCATATGAGTGATCAGAGCTCCTGCTCCGCCTTTATTAAGTCCAGATGGCTTATAACCTCGATAGACCTTATAGACTTCAGAGTTAGAAACCAACGTTTCATTCACTCCAAGGGAAGGGAGTTTTTTCCAGGCAACTTGATCAAAGGAATAATAATTCTTCCCGGCCAGCTTTTTAATAAAAAGTTTAGTTTTTGCTCCTTCATAAGCGAACTCCATTACTTTTCCAGCTTGAACTTCAACATCTAAACTAAACTCTTTCATATCTTGATT
This sequence comes from Bacteriovorax stolpii, assembly GCA_945905815.1. Taxonomy (GTDB): domain Bacteria; phylum Bdellovibrionota; class Bacteriovoracia; order Bacteriovoracales; family Bacteriovoracaceae; genus Peredibacter. The sequence continues at coordinate 50,558 of CAMDQH010000007.1, forward strand.
AATGAAATAATATCTCATGAGAGACCTCCCACTTGATTCATCTCAATCGCAGCGACTTTGAGCATGAACGCCTGTATCTCTTCTTTCGCGGCTACTTTTTCCTGGGGCTTGATGGTCGTTATGTAGCTCGTTGAGTACTCACCCTTTATAAATGTCTTTTCATTCAAAATAACTTTATGAAGAGCAATATTAGTCTTTATCCCGTCAATAATGAGACCATCTAATGCATTTTTTATTTTACGAATAGCAACGTCGCGGTTGAAGCCCTTGGCGATAAGTTTTCCAAGCATCGGATCAAAATCCGGCGTGATCGTAAATTTAGGATAAATACAGTGATCAAAGCGGATGCCTTGAGGAAACGTCGTTTCAAATCCCACTATTCTTCCAGGGGCCGGAAGCATGGTGATAGGATCTTCAGCACAAATACGAAGCTCAATAGCGTGGCCATGAATTTTAATATCATCCTGAGATTTAAAATCTAGTGGTTCACCAAAAGCAACCTTGATCATGTTGGCGAGAAGGTCGATTCCAGTAATTTCCTCTGTAATAGGATGCTCAACCTGAATTCGAGTATTCATTTCGAGGAAGTAAAATTTCTTGTCCTCTCCCATGATAAATTCAACAGTACCGGCAGAATCATAGTTCACGGCTTTAGCGCATTTAACAGCAGTCTCACAAATTTCTTTCCGAAGGGCCTCATCTGTTCCAATAAATGGAGACGGCGCTTCTTCTAAAATTTTCTGGTGGCGACGTTGAATTGAGCATTCACGTTCAAATAAGTGATACACATTACCCTTCTTATCCGCCAGAATCTGCACTTCAATGTGATGAGGATTTAAAATGTATTTCTCTACCAAAAGGGCAGCGTACCCAAAAGATGAAAGTGCTTCGCGCTGAACTGCCGCAAAATTATCTCTAACATCTTTATCATTGTAGCAGGGACGCATACCTTTACCGCCACCACCAGCAACGGCCTTGAGTAGAATAGGATAACCGAACTTATTGCCAATTTTAATAGCTTCTTCAACTGTTGGAACTTCTCCAATAGATCCAGGAACAACAGGAACTCCGGCTTCTTTAGCTATCTGTTTAGAAATATCTTTTGCGCCCATTTTATGAACTGCAACTGGATTAGGACCAATAAAAATAATGCCCTTCTTGGCCAGAGTTTCAGAAAATTCTTTATTTTCTGAAAGAAAGCCATATCCAGGATGAACGGCATCAATTTTGAAATCTGTGATGAGTGTCATTATTTTCGGGATATCTAAATATGTTTCTTTGTTGTTGTTGCCTTTGAGGTGAACCCATTCCTGACAATATTCTAAATGAGGTGGTTCTGTTTCATTATCAGTCCAAACACCAACCGAAACTAAGCCTAGTTCATTTAGGGCTTTTGCTACCCGAATGGCTATTTCGCCACGATTAATAATTAATACGCGTTTCCCTTTCATAGAGGTATATTCCCGTGTTTACGATCCGGAGTTGGGATCTTTTTATTCTCAAGAGCCTTTAGATACTGATAGAGCCTCTGGCGTGTGATTTCTGGATTGATGATTTCATCCAAGTAACCAAGCTCGGCAGCCCTATAAGGATTGGCAAAATTGTTTTCGTAGTTTTCGATATTCTTGGCCTTGTTGGCTTCATCGTTTCTGAAAATAATGTTTACTGCACCTTCGGCACCCATCACAGCGATTTCTGCAGTTGGATAGGCAAGGTTAATATCTGCACGAATGTGTTTAGAGGCCATTACATCATAAGCACCACCATAGGCCTTACGTGTAATGAGTGTTATAAGTGGAACAGTTGCCTCTGCGTAAGCATAAAGCAGCTTCGCTCCATGACGAATAATCCCACCGTACTCTTGAACGGTACCTGGAAGAAATCCCGGAACATCGACTAGAGTAATAATCGGTATATTAAAAGCATCACAAAAACGCACGAAGCGCGCAGCTTTCACTGATGAATCAATATCTAAGCAACCGGCCAAAAAGGCTGGTTGATTTCCAATGATACCTACTTTAATTCCACCAATAGAAGCAAAACCAGTAATGATATTTTTAGCAAAGTCGGCGTGTACTTCTAAGAAATGCTGATCATCAATCACTTCCATGATCAGTTCATGCATGTCATAAGGTTTTTTTGAACTATCAGGAATAAGATTTTTAAGTTTATTATTTTGTCTGGTGACTGAATCTGTTGTCAGCTTTAAAGAGTGTTTCACTTTGTTGCAAGATGGAATGAAAGCAAAAAGCTCTCTGACTCTCTCTAAACAATCATCTTCATCATCAGTTCGAAAGTGCGCTACTCCCGATTTTTCGTTATGTGTATGGGCCCCACCTAATGCATCTTTAGTTACTTCTTCATGAGTTACCGTTTTGATTACATCCGGACCAGTTACAAACATGTATGAAGTTTTATCCACCATGAAGATAAAATCAGTCATGGCCGGCGAGTAAACTGCACCACCTGCACATGGCCCCATGATCAGAGAAATTTGAGGAATCACACCTGAGGCCTGAACGTTACGATAAAAAATTTCAGCATATCCAGCAAGCGATTCAACACCTTCTTGAATACGAGCACCACCAGAATCATTAATTCCAATTACGGGGATTTTATTTTCGATAGCAAAGTCCATTACCTTGCAGATTTTTTTTGCATAGGCCATTCCAAGTGCTCCACCCCAACAAGTAAAGTCTTGCGAAAAAATGGCAACTTGCTGACCATTGATTTTGCCAATTCCAGAGATAACACCATCTCCAAGATATTTAGTTTTCTCCATGCCAAAAGATTCACAACGATGAACCACAAATTTATCAAATTCTATAAATGATTCTGAATCTAAAAGTTTATTAACTCGTTCACGAGCAGTGTATTTGCCCTGTTCGTGTTGCTTATTGATTCTCTCAACTCCACCGCCTAATTCTGCCTGTAGTGAAAGAGTAGCGAGTTGATCACGTTTTTTATCGTTAGTTAGCACTAATGCCTCCTGTAAAAATATCCTATGGTTATACCCCTACCGCTCTCAAGGGTAAAGAATTGACTCTTGGCGCATGCAGCAATTTTTGCCAATCTTTCCCTCTGTTGATGTGTTGTTAAACTTAAGTAACAAACTAGGAGTCCGCATGAAACTTTTATTGATCAGTTTTATACTTATTTCTCAAACAGTTTTTGCTTATGATGCCTTGGTTTGGGGTGGCCCCGGTGCATGTCAGGATGGTTGCATAGACGCTGCCATTTACGTGACTAAGCTTGCAGGTTTTGATCCTATGGTTGTGACTCCTGAAAATTTCGATCCATCAATGTTTGAATCAGCAAAAGTTTGGATTCAACCCGGTGGTAAATCCGGTACTGCTTCAAATTCTATGGGTGTCGCCAATCGTGCGTTTCTTAAAAAGTTTGTCGCTGATGGTGGTGGTTACGTAGGTTTTTGTGCAGGAGCATTTCTGACAACCCCAAAAGTTGGTCAAACTTCTGTTACTGGATTAGGAATTATTCCTGGTGCAACAAAATTATACCGTAAGGCCAAAACCTATCCGTCAGTTGAAAAAATGATTACTCCTCAAGGAATAACATACAATTATTGGGAAGGTGGACCTTGGTTCTCTTTCACTAATTCTCAGCTCGCAAAAGTCACTGTAAAATCTCGTTATAATACAACTAATGCCATTAATGCAGTTGAAACAATGTATGGAAATGGTCGCATCTCTGTCTCCGGAACTCACCCAGAAGCACCCCAGTGGTGGTATGACGACGGTCACATAATTGATACTGATGGTTTAGATAATCAAGTTGCAGCAGATATGGTGAAGTGGGCAGCTAAAAACTAAGGCTGCCAGTTTTTTAATTCTACTTTACCATTATTAATCTCAACATAATGACACGAAAGAAGCCATGAACCTGGATTGAGATAGCGTTTATCTTCTTCGAGTTTAAACTCTCCTGCGTGGTGAGTGTGACCAAAAACGACACAGTCGAATCCACGTTTAGAAATTTCCTGGGCCGCTTCAGCAAACTCTGGCGGTTCACCAAAGATCCCTGTTCGTTTTGCCCTTAGCCTTGCTCGCCATTTTTCAAAATTAATCCAAAGTTTATAAAAGCTAGGAGAGATGAAAAGGAAGAAACCTGCAAGATGCGTAAGCTTATGATAGAGGGCCGGATATTTTACATAAAATGGATCATAGAGATGCCCATGCTCAACTCGTATACGTGTTTTTCCTGAGCTAATATTTAAAAATGGTGAAACTTTAAAGTAACCCCAATCTTCCAAAAAATTCTCTAGGCTTATATCGTGATTTCCCACGACGTAATAAATGGTTCGTCTTTGTTTTCTTAATTCTTTAATGGTCCGAAACACGTCTGGCATCTCTGACATAATTTTTGATTTCGATGCCTGGGCCATTTCAAGTCCATCACCATTAATAACGATATCATAATTTTGCGAAGCGGCCCACTTCATAAATTTCAAGGCAAGATGAGTTGTGTTTGAAAATGGATTACCGAGATGTAGATCCGAAATAATTACCATACGTTCAGATTGAACGTTAGTTAACATTATTGTCCACCGATCAGACTCAAGATTTGATCGACTGTTTCTTTAGGAACATTGCCTTTCTTGATTACATCTACCAATCTTTCATTTGAAATTTTTATTCGATAAGAAAGCGTCTGAAGCATTTCAAAAGCAAAAGTAGGATCACGTCTAATTTTGAGTAAAAAACCGCCAGGCTGTATGACTAAAAGCTTAGTGATTCCAGTCGCCTTAGCAGATGCAAAGCGCGTTCCCCCTTGTAGGAGTGCCATATCACCAAAAAAATCTCCGCGATTAAAGGTAGCAAGTTTTATATCTGTGGTTTCAGTTTTTTTCCATATCTCGACTTGACCTTCTTGAATGATGAAAAGATCACGAGATGAATCCCCCTCTTCGAAAACCAATTCTCCATTCTGATAAAGAACGACTTTCTCGTGGGTCACTTTTGATTCTATTACTTGTGGCATGATCTTAGTGTAGGCCAAATCCATATAATTCTGTGGCGAGGAAAAATGTGCATACCTGAGTATGACAATACGGCACTCATAGGCAAAAATAAAGCCCTCCGAAGAGGGCTTTATTTTATTCGCCAGCGGCTCTTTTCAAAGCTCGCTTATCTAATCCATATTTATCAACTTTCATGATCAGGCCCGCTCTCGATATGCAAAGCTCTTTTGCCAGTTTAGATTTATTAAATCCGCACCGTTTTAAGCCTTCACGAATCATAATGATTTCTAATTCTTCAAGTGCATCCTTAAGTGAGCCACTAGTATTTACACCCTTCAGAAAACTGCCACCCGTTGAAGAATGACCACCTGTATGACTTTCGCTGCTTTCAAGAATACGAGCGCTGAGCATATCGGGCGTAATTGTTTTATCGTCACCTGCCAGAACCACTAGGCGCTCAACTTCGTTTTGAAGTTCACGAACGTTACCTGGCCAAGTATGATCAAGCATTTTCTCCATACACTTCTTAGAGAAGGTCTTAAGTGGCTGACCAGCTTCTTCACAACGTTTTTGAATAAAAAAGTCCATCAGCACAGGAATATCTTCCGTACGCTCACGTAAAGCTGGAAGAGCTACGTTGATGACGTTAATTCTGTAATAAAGATCTTCCCGAAACTCGCCCTTAGCGATCATTTCTTTTAAATTTTTATTGGTAGCACAGACCACTCGTACGTTTACTTTACGAGGTGAAGTCGCACCTACAGGCATAAATGTTCCTTCTTGAAGAATGCGCAGCAGTTTTACCTGCATCGATGGAGAAGTATCCCCAATTTCATCCAAGAAGAGTGTTCCGCCGTTGGCCACTTCGAAGAAACCTTTTTTATCTTTAATGGCACCAGTAAAAGCACCCTTTACGTGACCAAACAATTCTGAATCAAGAAGGTTATCATTGAAAGCGGAACAGTTTACAGCAATGAAAACAGAATCTTTTCTTGGTGAATTAAAATGGATCGCCTTCGCAACCATTTCTTTACCCGTACCATTTTCCCCTTGAATCATGATTGTCGACTCAGAGTTCGCAACTTTTGAGAGAAGGTGATAAACCTGCTGCATACGCTTCGATTTACCAATGATATTGTGGTAACGATATTTATTACCCAACTCTGAATTCAGATCCATAATACGAGCTTCTCTTTTCGAAATCTCTTCATGGAAGGTCCCAACTTCGTCGGCCATAGTTCCAATCAAATCTTTCATCTCAGCATAATACTGCCCAGAGAATTTTTTTACTTTCTGTACAGCACCTTTGGCATCGACTTCACTGATTCCACATTCGACCATTTTATGTACAACTTTTGACTGATCTTCTGAAGTTGAAGTCTCCTTGAAGTAAGGGTAAGCAAAAACTGCACCACTAAATTCTCCATCAACAAGAACCTTATGAGCGAAGCCAAAAGTTCCTGGGAAGAATGCATTAAACTCAATGCTTGTTTCGGATGAAGCTTGAAAGGCCTCAAAAACTTTTTCGACATCCGATTCAAGCCAATCACGGCCAAATGAATGTGACATTTGCAATTTAAAGAATGGTGACTTGAAAGCATAATCAGCTTCCTGAACAAACTGCACACGCCCTTGGTGATCAACATATAAAACGTCTAGGCCGTACCAGTTACCTATAATCTTCTCAAGACTCTTGCTTGCGTGTAGCTCTTTAATAGATTTCCAATCAATCATGATAATTCTCCTCACATAAATGTCCATTCCATGAACATTATTTTTAAAATCGTCTAACTTATCGGCAGAGTGTCGGATTTCTTGACAGAATATTTGATAGGAGTGAGAAACTTATTTACAACTTTCGGGTACTAATCTGAAGAAGTTCGTCAAAAGTTTGGAAAAACATAGGCTTATTCCATTCCTGAGGACCAATAAACTTACGAAGCGTGGTTTTATCCGACGAAAACACATAGGTTTCTGGAACTCTAGTAGTCCCATAGGCTTCACGATGAACATTGTTATTATCAAGCAGCCAATAGATTGAAGCCTTGGCAGGAATTGAAAGTGTCTTGATGTATTTTTGGATCTTAATCGCCTCATCATTAGCGGCGACTAATAAGAATTTTACATTAGGCTGCCCTTCAAATCGCTTTATTAGCGTTAACAGGTCAGGCAACTCAGCTTCACATGGGGCGCACCAAGTGCCCCAATAGTGAACCATTAGAAGGTCCACGGTCTCATTCATATATAGTCTATCAACGCTGAATGGTTTCCCCTCTAGCGTAGTAAACTCAGAAGCGGGTAGTTTGCTTAATATTGCAGTCCCTTGATCCTCAGAAACCAACAACGATTTAAGAAAATTCTTCTGATAAGCAGAATATCCAACTATAGAGATGATAATAAAAATGATGGCAAGTATTCGGTATATCATGGCAAAAAAAAACCTTCCTAGCTGTTATACTAGGAAGGTTTTCGATGTTTGAAAATCTTTTTTGGTCTACTCTACGAAAGCAATGATCGATTCTTTAGCACCATCACCAAGACGGCCTTCAGTAAGTTTCAATATGCGAGTGTAACCACCTGGACGCATTTTGAATTTCGGACCAACAATATCGAATAGAGATTTAACTGCAATCTTATTATTCAATTTCGTGAAAGCTCTACGACGGTTTGCAACCGTATCAATCTTAGCAAGTGTGATAAGCTTTTCAATTACTGGCTTAATCGCTTTCGCTTTAGTCTCAGTTGTTTTGATTTTGCCGTGAGCGATAAGGTCAATACAAAGACCTTGAACCAAAGTCTTTCTGTGTTGAGGCTTAACACCTAATTTATATTTGTGGCAACTATGTCTCATAAAATTCTCCTAAAGAACGCTTCTTAGTCAGCGTGCTGAACTTGCTTCATAATATTATCGACTTTCATACCAAGACCAAGACCCATACCAGTTAGTATTTCTTTAATTTCATTTAAAGATTTACGACCGAAGTTCTTAGTTCTAAGCATTTCGCCTTCTGTCTTAGAAACGAGCTCATAAATATATTTAATGTTAGCATTCTGTAAACAGTTTGCTGAACGTACAGACAACTCAAGCTCAGATACTGGCTTAAGAAGTGCTTCGTTTGCAACACCAGGTCCACCAGAAGAAGCTACTTGTTTAACTTCAGCAGGAGCATCTTTATCTTCGAAGTTAAGAAATACTGAGAGCTGATCACGTAAGATCTTAGCTGAAATAGCTACTGCATCTACTGGATCAATCCCGGCATTCGTCCAAACTTCGAGAGTAAGTTTATCGTAATCAGTTCTCTTACCAACACGACTGTTTGTAACAGTGTAGTTTACACGGTGAACTGGAGAAAAAAGAGTATCGATATAGATCCATCCAACAGGAAGATCAAAAGAATCTTTATTATCAAGTGCAGGAACGTAACCTTTACCACGAGCAACTTTTAATTCCATACGGATAGATCCGCCAGAAGAAACGTTTGCGATAACGTGTTCAGGATTAAGAACTTTAACATGAGCATTTTCTTGAATATCTGAAGCTTTTACTGCGCCTTCTGAGTTTTTTTCAAGAATAAGTGTTACTTCTTCTTTATCTGTAATCTTAAAACGGATTTCTTTAAGGTTAAGAATAATTTCTGAAACTTCTTCTTTGATGTTGTTGATTGTACCAAATTCATGGTCAACGCCATCAACCTTAACAGCAACAATACCTGCACCCTGAAGAGATGAAAGTAAAACTCTTCTTAAAGAGTTACCAAGAGTAAGTCCATAACCGCGCTCAAGTGGCTTGGCAGTGAATTTACCGTAGTTTGTTTTAAGACCTTCAGAATCAACTTCAAGAGCTGCCGGACGAATCATGCCAGCCCAATTTTTATTCATGTATGAATTCATTAAAAACTCCTAATAAAGCAGTGCAGGTAAAAAATCAAAAACGCTTATACTCTTCTTCTCTTCGGAGCACGACAGCCGTTGTGAGGCATTGGGCTCATATCAGCTACTGATGTAATTCTCAGACCAGCTGCCAAAAGAGCGCGGATTGCGTTTTCGCGACCAGCACCAGGACCTTTAACCTTAACGTCTACTGACATAAGACCACATTCAGCAGCTTTTTTCGCAGCTTCTTGTGATGCTACTTGAGCAGCGAATGGAGTTGATTTTTTAGAACCACGGAAACCTAATCCACCAGCACTTGCCCAAACAACAGCATTTCCATCAGCATCACTGATAGTAACAATTGTGTTGTTGAAAGAAGCGTGGATATGACATACCCCATGACTTAAATTCTTTCTTGATTTTTTCTTAGTAGTCTTACCAGCGCCAGAAGCTTTTGCTTTTGATGCTTGTTCATTTGTTATGGCCATATATCCCTACCTTAAATTATTTCATCGCTTTAATTGATTTTTTTCCTGCAATCGCTACAGCAGGACCCTTACGTGTGCGAGCATTAGTATGCGTACGCTGACCACGAACAGGAAGACCTTTACGGTGACGAATTCCACGGTAACAACCAAGGTCTTTAAGACGCTTGATATTAAGAGCAACTTCACGACGAAGATCCCCTTCTACCGTATGTTCATCAAGGGCAGCACGAATAGCTTGTACTTGCTCTTCAGTGATGTCGTTTGAGTTTGCGTCCAGTTTAATTCCCACTTTCGTAAGAACATCAACAGCAACCTTTGGGCCAACCCCATAGATTGCACGCATTGCAATTTTCATTGCTTTGTTTCTTGGTAAATCTACACCTAATAATCGTGCCATATGTTCCTTCCCCTACTATCCTTGCTTTTGCTTATGCTTAGGATTCACTTTACAAATTACTCGCAAAACACCTTGGCGTTTTACGACTTTACAGTCTTTACAAATTGGTTTTACAGATGATCTTACTTTCATAATTAGCCCTTGCTTCTAAAAGTGATGCGACCTTTATCTAGGTCATATTTACTAATCTCGATCACAACCTTGTCACCAGGTAGGATTTTGATAAAATTCATTCTCATCTTCCCACTGATATGTGCTAAAACCACATGTCCGTTCGGAAGTTTAACTCTAAATCGTGTATTAGGTAAAAGTTCGAGAACTTCCCCTTCCACTTCTATTGTGTCAGTTGACTCAGCCATGCCTTCCTTAAAAAGTAAGTGACCTTATATAAAAATAAAAACTATAAGACAATAATATTAATTCTGAAACGTCACACTTTTGACGAGATCATATTAAAGATCTCATCAGGGAACTTTTCAGCATCAACTTTCAACAAACGTCCTAGGTCTTGGTAGTACTTTAAGACGGGAGAAACAGTATCTTGAAACACCTGTAGGCGATTCTTGATTACTTCTTCTTTGTCATCGGCCCTCTGTATGAGGTTAGTACTGCCGCACTGGTCGCACGTGCCTGTTATCTTAGGCTTTTTTGAAATCAGGTTATATATAGCACCACAATTCCCACATGTCCTACGGTTTGTTAATCTCTCAACAAGTTTAGTCATGTCGATTTCAAAATAAACACTTATCGATGGACCACCTTTAAGCACTTCCTTGTCTAGGGTCTGAGCCTGGGCAAGGTTACGCGGATAACCATCAAATATATATTGCGAAGCAGCTAGGTCGATATTGGCTTGCAATAATCTAATAACTAATTCGTCAGATACAAGTTTTCCTTCATCCATTACCATCTTAACTTCAAGACCAAGGGCAGATTTTTTTAAAATCTCAGCTCTAAGAAGGTCTCCAGTTGAAATATGTTTGAAGCCTTTACCAGCTACAAACTTACTCGCCTGAGTTCCTTTACCAGAGCCTGGTGCTCCGATGAAGATCAGATGGGATTTCATCAATTAAAACCTCTTCACACCTGAATATTTGCCTTTAACTTTATAAGCAGTATCCAAACGTTGAGAAATCATGAAACCTTCGGCTTGCGCCATTGTATCTATTGCAACACCAACGAGAATTAAAAGTGAAGTACCACCAAAGTAGAACGGAACCTTGGCATAGTTGAATAATATTGCAGGCATTATACAAATCGCAGCAACATAAATTGCGCCAACAAGGGTTAGACGGCTAATGACCTGATTCAAGAAATTTGCAGTTTGCTCACCTGGACGTATTCCAGGAATAAACCCACCATTCTTTTTCAACGATTCAGAAACATCATCCGTTTTAAATTGAATCGTAGAGTAGAAATAAGCAAAGAATATAATCAAGGCAATGAAGACAATGTTATATAACATCTTCCCTGGGTAGAACAATTGCTGGATATTTGAAAAATATGATTTAGCAGGACTGCTTTCAGGAATAAATTGAGCAATCGTTGTCGGAAATCCTAAAAGCGCTGAAGCAAAAATCGGAGGCATTACACCTGAAATATTTACTTTAATTGGCAAGTGAGATGACTGCCCACCAAAAACACGATTATTAATCACACGTTTTGCATACTGTACGGGCACTTTTCTAAATGCGCGCTCTACGAAGATGATGAACCAAAAAGAAACAAGTATTATTCCAATAACAATTGCAAGATTTACAATGCTCATTTCACCATTCTGAAGTAATTGGAATGTATCACGGATGCCACTAGGAATACCGGCAGCAATACCTGCAAAAATAATCAAAGAAATACCGTTACCAATACCTCTTTCAGTAATTTGCTCACCCAGCCACATTACGAACATAGTACCTGCGGTTAAGCTGATCACAGTAAGAAGTCTGAACCCCATACCAGGATCAATAACAACTGGTAAGCCGTTTGGACTTCTAATATTTTCAAGACCTACGGCTAAACCGTAACCTTGAAAGAAGCATAAAAGAACAGTGGCGTATCGTGTATATTGAGAGATTTTCTTGTGACCATCAGGTTCTTTCTGAAGCTCACCCAATGCAGGAATAGAGTAAGAAAGAAGACTAAAAATAATAGAAGAAGTAATATAAGGCATAATACCTAGGGCAAGAACAGAGAAACGCTCTAAAGCTCCGCCACTAAAGGTATTGAAGACACTGAAAAGTGAACCTTTCATGCCATCAAAAAATGAAGATAAAGCAGCACCATCAACTCCCGGAGTCGGAACCTGAGTAGCAACACGGTAAATTCCCAACATTAGAATTGTAAAGAAAACTCGTTTTTTTAATTCTTCGAGCTTTGATACATTTGCGTTCGATGACATCCCTGTTTCCTCTTAAGAATTAAGCATTCTCAACTTTGCCGTTAGCTTTTTTTATCAATTCTAAAGCTTTAGCAGAGAACTTTTCAATGCCTTTAAACGTAAGAGGCTTATTAAAGTCACCTTTTGCCAATATTTTTATTGGAAGAGACTTATTAATACCGCTCAAAAAACCTTTTTCAATTAGGATCTCGCGCGTTACAACTTCTTTATCAAACTTTGTCGCTAGTTTCTCAAGATTAAGAACAGCGTAAACTACTTTAAATGGAGCATTTGAAAAACCGACCTTTGGTAGACGACGGTAAAGTGGCATTTGTCCACCTTCGAAACCGATACGTACTCCGCCACCATTACGAGCTTTTTGCCCTTTGTGACCTTTACCAGCTTGAGTACCTTGACCAGAACCCTGACCACGGCCGATACGCTTAGTATTTTTGTTTGCGCCTCTTGGGCTTTTTAATGTCGTTAAAGTTAACATATAAATCCTCTATTATTTAGCAATCTCAAGCCATGTAATCATAGCTTTAATCATTCCGCGAACTGCAGGAGTATTCTCGAGAGTTTTAACAGAATTAATCTTTCTAAGACCAAGACCTTTGATTGTAGCTTTTTGCTTATCTGTACAGCCAATAGCACTTCTTTTAAGTTTAATCGTAATTTGCTTTTTCATATTTACCCTTAAGCTTTTTGAGCTTTAGCCTTCATACGAAGACCTTTAGCGTTTACACCACGAACTGCTGCGATCTCTTCAAGAGAACGTAGACTTTTCAATGCTTTGAAAGTGGCTTTCACAATGTTGTGTGGATTTGATCCACGAACAGACTTAGTAAGAACGTTTTTGACTCCAGCAAGTTCAAGAATTGAGCGGCAAGCACCAGCTGCCTTAATCCCTGTACCTTCCCCGGCTGGCTTAAGAATTACTTCTCCAGCACCAAAAAGTCCTAATACTTCGTGAGGTATAGTTCCATTCTCAATTGAGACTTTTATCATTTTTTTAGAAGCTTTCATTCCAGCTTTGCGAATTGCATCTGGAACTTCTTTGGCTTTACCAAGTCCATATCCAACTTTACCATTTTTGTCACCAACGACGATTAGGGCAGCGAAAGAGAAACGACGTCCACCTTTCACAACTTTAGCTACGCGGTTAACTGCTACAACTCTTTCTTCTAGATCAGGATTTATCCCGTCTTGAACTGGTTTCTTCTCTTGACGAGGAGCTCTCTGAGGACGTTTTCCGCCCTTTTTATCAGATTTACCATCAGTATCAGTTGCAGTGTTTTCGTTGTTATCTTCGCTCATATAGATCCCCTAATTAAATTTGTATGCCGTTTTCGCGGATTGAGTCTGCAAGTGCTTTAATTACACCTGTGTACTGCTTTCCACTTCTATCAAATACGGCCTTACTAAGCTTTTTGCCTTTAAGTGAAACCGCAACAGCGGCGCCAACTTTCTTAGCTCCTTCAGCGTTGCAGGTATCAGCAGCTTTCGTTTTTCCGTATGTCTGAACAGAAAAGAGAGTTACAGATTTAACATCATCAATCGCCTGAACTCTTAAATGTTTGTTTGTTTTTGTAACACACAATCGTGGAGTCTCGGCTGAACCAATAACCTTCTTACGGATCGCTAGTTTGCGACGGTATTCTTTAGCTTTGGCGTCGTTTTTAATTTTTGCAGCATTCTTTCTCATAAATCACCTATTATTTTTTAGCGCCAGTTTTACCGGCTTTTCTGATGATCTTCTCATCACTGTAACGTATTCCCTTACCTTTATAAGGCTCAGGCTCTCTGTATGATCTAACTTGAGCAGCTACGAAACCAACGAGTTCTTTATCACTTCCGTGAATCTCAATTATGTTCTTAACTACTTTAGCTTCAACACCTTTAGGCAACTTGTACTCAATTGGATGCGAGTAACCTAAGTTTAGAGTAAGGGTATTGCCAGCAACTGCTGCCTTATAACCCACACCATTGAACTCAAGAGACTTAACAAAACCAGTTGTTACACCAGTAACCATGTTACCAAGCAATGTACGTGACATACCCCAAAGAGCTCTCGCCGTTGTGGAGTCGTCAGATGGAGTTACATTGATAACTTTATCTGCTTTTACAATTTTAACTTCTTTACGGAAAGTGTATGAAAGTTGGCCTTTTGGACCTTTAACTTCAACGGTTGTACCGTCAATTTTCACTTCAACTTTATCCGGAATGCCTATTGGCGCTTTACCGATACGTGACATATATGTCTCCCGATTACCAAATGTTACAAAGAATTTCGCCACCAAGCTTCAGAGAGGCTGCTTTACGAGAAGAAATTATTCCCGCAGAAGTAGACACAATTGAAACACCAAGTCCGCTTAGAACTCGAGGCATTTCTGTGTAGCCCTTATAAACTCTCAAACCAGGAGAAGAAATACGTTTAATACCAACAATTGCACCCTCTTTAAGACCAATTCTGATTGAAATTTCAGAAGGTGATTTTGCAGCAATCTTGAAAGACTTGATATAGCCTTCTTCTTTAAGAATGCGGCAAATGTTTGCTTTAATCTTACTAGCAGGGACGTCACACTTATCAAGGCCAGCCTTATTAGCGTTACGAATTCTTGTTAGCATATCTGCGATAGGATCTGTCATCATAATGTTATTCTCCTTACCAGCTAGCTTTAGTCACACCAGGGATGAGACCATTGTTCGCAAGTTCACGAAACTTGTTACGGCATAATTTAAAATCACGATAGACTGCACGAGGTCTACCAGTTAGTTCGCAACGGTTACGAACACGGTTAGGATTTCCGTTACGAGGAATTTTCTGTAGTTTCGCACGAGCTGCGTCTCTTTCATCATCTGAAAGTTTCATATCTACAGATTTCTTTCTAAGTAAAGCAGCTTTAGGGCCGAATTTCTTAGCAAGCTTTTCTCTTCTTTTATTTTTAATGACTGCGCTTAAACGTGCCATAAAACCTCTTATTTCTCTCTGAAAGGCATGCCAAACTGCTTAAGCAATTCGCGACCTTCATCATTATTAGTTGCTGTTGTTACAAAACTTATTCCCATACCGCGGATCTTATCGATTTTATCGTAGTCGATCTCTGGAAAAATGATTTGCTCTTTAAGTCCCATTGTATAGTTACCTTTTCCGTCAAACCCTTTAGGCGAAAGACCACGAAAGTCCTTAACGCGCGGCAAAGAAAGATTGATCAAGCGATCAAGGAACTCATACATTTTAGAACCACGCAAAGTTACGAAAGCACCAATTGCTTGTCCTTCACGTAGCTTAAACGAAGCGATAGATTTTTTAGCTTTTGCCGTAACTGGCTTTTGGCCTGTAACAGCAGCTAACTCAGCTGTAATGCTATCAACTATCTTACCGTTAGTTACAGCATCACGAGTAACGCTGTTAACGATAATTTTTTCTAACTTCGGAATCTGGTTGATGTTTCCGTATTTAAACTTCTCCATCATCTTTTTTTTAATCTCAGTTTCATACTGAGCTTTTAAACGTGCCATATATGTAACCTCAAATTACTTAATTTCTGTTTTGCTCTTAGTGGCAACTCTTACGTTTTTGCCAGCTACTTTTTTAATAGAAACTCTAGTTGGCTTTCCTGATTTAGGATCCAATAGAGCAACATTACTGATATGGATGGCTTTTTCCAAATCCACGATTCCGCCCTGCTGGTTAGCCTGGTTAGGTTTCATCGCTTTTTTAACTACATTTACACCTTCAACGACAACTCGATTCGTTTTAAGGTTGATTGACTTGATCTTTCCGTTCTTGCCTTTATCTTTTCCGGCAAGGACTTGAACAGAGTCGTTCACTTTCAGCTTTTGCATAGTCCCCTCTTTTTACACGCTGATTAAAGTACTTCGTGAGCGAGTGAACAAATCTTTGAAAAGTTTTTGTTTCTTAACTCTCTCGCTACTGGCCCAAATATACGTGTACCCACTGGTTCATTATTTGCTGCAATAATGACCACGCTGTTTGTATCAAAATTAATATATGAACCATCATCGCGTCTTACTGGATAAACAGTACGAACAATAACAGCTTTTTTTACGTCACCTTTTTTTACTTTACCGCCAGAAATTGCTTGCTGTACGGCTACGACTATTACGTCACCGACATTCGCACTCATATGTTTTGAACCGCCCAGTACTTTAATACACTGAACTGTTTTTGCGCCTGAGTTATCTGCTACATCTAGAATCGATTGCTGCTGAATCATAAATTACTCCACTACTTAACTATAGAAACAAGTTCCCATCTCTTTAACTTAGAGTGAGGCTTTGATTCAATGATTGTTACAAGGTTACCAGTTGAAGCTAATTCTTTCTCATCATGACAATGATATTTTTTAGAAGTAGTTACAAATTTGTTGTACTTAGGGTGCATAGTCTTACGATCAACTTTAACGACGATAGTCTTTGAAGTTTTGTCGCTTACTACTTCTCCAGTAAGTGTTCTTTTAAATGATGTGCTCATATTTTACCCTATTTCTTTTTAGCGTTCTTAAGAGTTAAGAGACGGGCTATGTCTTTCTTAAGTGCTTTCACAACGTGAGGCTTATCAGTCCCAGTTGTGAATTTTGTAAACTTCTTTGTAAAGAGTTCACCCTTAAGAGAAGATACCTTCTCTGAAATTTCTTTTACGCTTAGCTTTGAAAATTCGCTGCTTTTTAACATAACTACCTCTGATTATCCAGTTTTACTTTTTAGCTGCTGGTTTGGCTGCCGGCTTCGCTGCTGCTGCTGCTGGTTTAGCTGCTGCTTTAGGAGCTTCTACTTTTGCTTCTTCTTTCACTGCCTTAGGAGCAGTAGTATGGGCAGACTTCGAAATTACACCAGATGCTGCATCCAACTCTGCTTTAGACACAATTTTTGTTCTAACTGGGAGTTTATATTTTGCCAACCTTAGTGCTGCGTCTGCAGTAGCCTTGTCAACTCCACCGATTTCAAAAAGAATTCGGCCCGGCTTGATTACAGCAACCCACTCCTCAGGAGATCCCTTTCCTTTACCCATACGAACTTCGGCTGGTTTCTTAGAAAGTGACTTATCTGGGAATATTTTGATCCACATCTGACCACCACGTTTTGTTTCACGTGATATAGCAATACGAGCAGCTTCGATCTGACGATTTGTTATGAATCCACAAGTCAAAGCTTGAAGACCGAACTCACCGAAAGTCAACGTGTTGCCAGTATGTGCAGCTCCAGTCATACGACCTTTCTGCATCTTTCTATGTTTTACTCTCTTAGGACTTAACATATTGTTACCTCTAACTATAAATAATTACTATTTGTAAATCTCGCCTTTATAAACCCAAACCTTAACACCGATAATTCCGTATGTAGTTTTGGCTTGAGCAGAGTTGTAATCAATATCTGCACGAAGTGTATGAAGAGGTACTTTCTTCTCAGCATAACCTTCTGTACGAGCGATTTCAGCTCCACCAAGACGGCCCGAACATTTAATTTTGATACCTTTAACACCAGAACGGAATGCAGAGGTCATTACTTTTTTCATAGCACGACGGAATGCAACTCGTTTTTCAAGCTGTTGAGCAATGTTTTCAGCAATCAATTTAGCTTCAGAATCTGGACGTTTTACTTCAGCAATATTGAAAAACAAAGGACAGTTTGTAATTTTTTTAAGGTCATTACGTATTTTTTCAATACCAGTACCTTTTTTACCAATTGCTACGCCTGGCTTAGCCGAGTAAACAGTAACTTTTACTTGGTCAGCAGTGCGAGTAATTTCAGTTTTTGCAATCGCGGCTTGAGCAAGCTCAGTATCAACATAATTACGGATCGCAAGATCTTGTTGCAAAATTGTTGCGTAGTTGTTTTTAACGTACCAGTTAGAGTGCCAAGTCTTGATATAACCTAGTCTAAATCCGTACGGGTTAACTTTTTGTCCCATTAGTCTATTCCTTGATTAAGCTTCTTTAAGCGAAAGTGTTACGTAACTTGATTTCTTCTGGATCTGATAAGCACGACCCTGAGCTCTTGGCATAATACGCTTAAGAGTAGGTCCTTCATCAACTTTGATAATATCAATTATGAGATTATCTAAGTCGTACTTTTTAGATTCAGCAGCAATCGCAAGACCACTGTTAATTAATTTAGTTACGATGATTGCTGTTTCTTTCTTTTCGCAGAAGCGAAGAATTTTTAAAGCTTCTTCAACTTTTTTTCTACGAACTAAGTTACACACCTGTCTAACTTTACGAGCTGATGTGCCTACATTGTTATTTTTTACTGTTATCATAAATTACCTCTTACTTATCGCCGCCGGCTTTTTTATCGCCAGCAGAGTGACCGTTAAAGGTACGAGTGATGGAGAATTCTCCAAACTTGTGCCCAACCATGTTATCAGTCACATAAACTGGAATAAATTTCTTTCCGTTATGTACGGCGAAAGTTAAACCAATAAAATCTGGTGTAATCGTAGAACGACGTGACCAAGTTTTAATGACTGTGTTGCCTTTTGTGTTCTTCTTAGCTTCTGTAGCTTTTTTATACAGATAAGCGTCAACAAAAGGACCTTTTTTTACTGAACGAGCCATATATTACCTCTTACTTTCTTCTCTTAACGATGAACTGGTTTGTTCTCTTATTCTTTCTCGTCTTAAATCCACGAGTCTGAAGACCCCATGGAGTAACTGGGTGACGACCACCAGAAGTACGACCCTCACCACCACCGTGCGGGTGATCTACTGGGTTCATTACCACACCACGTACAGTTGGACGAATACCGCGATGACGGTTTGTTCCAGCTTTACCAGTGTTGGCAAGTTCATGCTCGATCTTACCAACTTGACCAATAGTCGCTCTGCAATCCGATTTAACTTTTCTCACTTCCCCTGACGGAAGACGAAGAAGAGCGTATTCACCCTCTTTCGCCATAAGCTGAGCGTATGATCCTGCAGAACGAGCCATTTGGCCGCCGCGCTTAGGATTCAATTCAACGTTATGAACTAAAGTACCAACAGGTATATCTTTTATTAGTTTTGAATTCCCAGCTTTGATATCAGCTGAATCTGAAGAGATTACAACGTCACCAACTTTAAGACCAACCGGAGCAATGATGTATGTTTTTACGCCATCAGCGTAAATAACTAGAGCAATGTTACATGTTCTATTTGGATCATGTTCAATTGACTTAACTGTTGCAGGTATATCAAGTTTTGCACGCTTGAAATCGATGATACGATATTTTTGCTTAACGCCGCCACCGTGGTGACGAACCGTGATTCGTCCAGTGGAGTTACGTCCAGCATTTTTCTTAAGGGGAGCCAAGAGACTTTTCTCTGGAGCCACGCCTTTAGTTACATCACCTGTTACAACTACCTTCTCACGTTGAGATGGTGTTATGGGTCTGAATTTTTTTAATGTAGCCATAATATTATACCTTAAATGCCTTTGAAGAATTCAATCTTCTGGCCGTCTTGGAGTTGAACATAAGCTTTTTTAGACTTAGCAGTCTTCTTAAAGCCTTTACCTGCACGCTTAGTCTTCCCAGGAAGAACTGAAGTTCGTACGCTTAGAACTTTTACATCAAAAAACTTTTCAACAGCCGTTTTGATATGGTTCTTGTTCGCCTTAATATCAACTACAAATGCGTAGCGATTATAAGCTTCCGTCTCTTTGGACGTTTTTTCAGTTAATAATGGTTTAACAAGTACGTTTTCTAAACCTAACATCTTACACCAGCCTGCTAATTAATTTTTCGAATGCAGCTTTTTCAATGACCAGGTTTTCGAATTTGATTGCTTCGTAAACACTAAATCCATCTACTGGAGCGTATTTAGCTCTTTCTAAGTTACCAACAGAATTTGAAACTTTTTCATTAAGTTCTGCAGTGATCACAAGTGCTGGAAGCAGCTTTCTTGAATCAAGTACCTTGAACATGTCTTTTGTTTTTCCTGTTGACTCAATTTTCTCAACTATGTGAAGTTTTCCTGCTTGAAATTTATCAGCAAGAACAGAAGTAATTGCATTAAGCATCATCTTCTTATTCACTTTCTGAGTATAATCACGAGGAACCGGTCCAAAACAAGTTCCGCCTCCTGGCATTAAAGGAGAACGAGTAGAACCCTGACGAGCGTTACCAGTTCCTTTTTGCTTGAATGGCTTTTTACCACCACCAGAAACAAAAGCTTTAGTCTTAGTCATGGCAGTACCTTGACGACGACCTGCCAAAGTAGCTTTCACTATTTGGTGAACTACTGTTCCATTGATTTGTTCTGCAGAAAGATCAATGTTGGCTTTTAGTGAGCCAGATTTTTCAAATTTTGCATTTAATAAAGATATTTCAGTCATATTGTACCTTACGCTTTCTTAACAGATTTCATGATTTTCACGAATCCGTTCTTTGAGCCAGGGATAGAACCTTTTACAAGCATGAATCCTGCTTCTAAATTTACTTCTACCACTTGGATATTTTGTACTGTTGATGTTTCTACACCTAAGTGACCAGGCATTTTCTTATTGCGGAAAACTCGAGCTGGAGTAGCACGACAACCGATAGAACCTGGACGACGGTGAAAGTGAGAACCGTGAGCTGCTGGTCCACCTTGGAAGTTATATCTCTTCATTACCCCGGCGAATCCTTTACCTTTAGAAGGTCCAGTTACGTCGATAAATGTAGCAGGAGGGAACTGATCCAAAGAAGCTTCTTTCCCAAGAGCATCAGCTGAAACCACATCCATTTTGATTTCTGAAAATTCAGAGAATGTTGTTTCGATTGCTGCTTTCTTGAGGTGACCCTTAACAGGTGACGTTACTAGAGAAGCTCTCTTCTCGTTGTAAGCTACTTGATAAGCTGTGTAGCCATCTTTTTCAGCAGTTTTTACTTGTGAAATTACGTTCGGAATTAGTTTAACAACAGTGACAGGAACGTGGTTACCGTTACTATCAAAGATTCTGGTCATACCAGCTTTTATTCCGTAAAAAGCAGGCAGACTAACTTTAGCGTCTGACATTCGCCCTCCACAGCATCACCCTTATTCTCAGGGATGCATTCATGGTTAATATTAGAAAACAAAAAAAAATAGTTTAGCCGTTATACTAGTACTTGATCTCTACGTCAACACCCGCAGAAAGGTCAAGCTTCATCAAGCTATCAACAGTCTGTTGAGTTGGTTCAATGATATCAATCAAACGTTTATGAGTTCTCATTTCGAACTGTTCACGAGATTTTTTATCGATATGTGGAGACCGGAGTACAGTGTATTTATTAATTTCAGTAGGCAAAGGAATAGGGCCAGCTACTTTAGCGCCTGTATTTTTTGCTGTCTGAACGATCTCCTGAACTGATGCGTCAAGGATATTCGAATCATAAGCACGTAGCTTAATTCTTAGTCTGTTCGTTTTCATGGAGTCTCCAAAAATTTTGTGTCAAATTAAACAACAGAACAGACTTTGTAAAGCCCTTCTGTTGTTTATTTGTTAATTAAGCAATGATTTCAGATACTGTACCAGCGCCGATCGTACGACCACCCTCACGGATAGCGAAACGAAGACCTTGTTCCATAGCGATTGGAGCAATAAGCTCAACAGCAAATGAAGTGTTGTCGCCTGGCATGATCATTTCCATACCTTCGTTCAAAGTAATCGATCCAGTTACATCCGTAGTACGGAAGTAGAACTGGGGACGGTAACCTTTGAAAATTGGAGTGTGTCTTCCACCCTCTTCTTTTGTAAGGATATATACTTCACAACGGAACTTAGAGTGAGGCTTAACAGTTCCCGGCTTGATCATACACTGACCACGCTCGATATCTTCTCTCTTAGTACCACGAAGAAGAAGACCAACGTTGTCTCCAGCACGGCCTTCATCAAGAAGCTTACGGAACATTTCAACACCAGTGATAACTGTTTTCTGAAGGTCTTTGATACCGATAATATCGATTTCTTCCCCAACTTTAACAATTCCACGCTCAATACGACCGGTAACAACTGTTCCACGACCAGAGATCGAGAAAACATCTTCCACAGGCATAAGGAACGGCTTATCAATATCACGAGCTGGAGTTGGGATATAAGAATCCACAGC